>JBKQHN010000154.1:0-8542 GCA_052148755.1 Beijerinckiaceae bacterium
TTTTCAAGGCGGCAGTCGCCAAACCGCCCCAATGACATCACCGACATTGCACCTCTCCCAAATTACTCGAGAGAAGGAATCAGAGTTCAAGATCATCCGCAAACGAAGATGTGTGAATATGGTAGCCCAGCTTGCGGGGAGAGGGGAGGCACTGAGGCCTGCATGCCATTCAAATTCTGGCTGAAGACGGCTGCGCTCTATGCGCTCGTCGCGCTGACCTTCTGCGTTCTCGCGCGGAACTTCGCACATGCTGAAACGCACCGCGCTTCCTGGTATGGCCGCGAGTCCGGCAAGATCACCGCCCATAGCGAGCACTGCAACCCGTATGGGTTTACCGCCGCGCATCGTTCCATCGCCTTCGGCACGATGACCGGCGTGCGGTTCGGTGCGCGCAAAATTGCGGTCCGCGTCAACGGCCGCGGCCCCTTCGTCGCCGGCCGCTGTCTCGATCTCTCCAGGCGCTGCAAAGGCGCTCGGCATGATCGGGTTCGGTACGGCGCTGATCTTGATTGAACAGGTCGTTTTGCCATGACGGCACAGCAGCGCCACGCGATGGAGCCGAGCACAAAAAACGCATTGTATCTCGCCAAGTCACTGCGGGATTTCATCCGCACGCGACAGCCCGGGAATGACGACGAGACCAGCGCGACCCTGCGCTGGGTTCGCGCCATCGACGCCATACGTCAAGTGCTCGAATTTTTGAAAGGGCTGGACAATGTGGAAGAACTTTGACGGCACGCCCTATAGCCGCGATGGATGGAGAGCTCACGTCTATTCTATCCCGGTCGCAAATTTCCATTGGGTGAAATTCTGCGTCCTGCACAACACGGGCGCACCGACGCTCGCCCAATGGCTCGGCTTCGGCACAACGCCAGAGCAGCGCATCAAGAACCTGCAGCACTTCTATGAAGTCAGCGATCATTGGCACGCCGGCCCACACGGCTTCATCGACCCGACGCATATCTGGGGCTTTTCCGATCTGACGCGGCCCGGCGTGCATGCGAGCTGTTTCAACCATGAATCGCTCGGCTTCGAAATGGTCGGTGATTATTCGAAAGAGGCATTCGATGCGGGCCCCGGCGCCGAGGTGCGCGACACGGCCGTCTTCGCGCTCGCCGTGGTGCACAAACACCTTGGTGTAGATCCCAACACTTTGCACTTCCACAAAGAGTGCCTGCGCGACCATCACGATTGTCCAGGCAAGAATGTCTCGAAGTCGGACATGATTGCGCGCATCAAAGTGCAGATGGAAAAACTCTGATGCCGAAGTGGATCTCGATCGCCGGCGCATTCATGGCGGGCGTGGTCGCTGTCTTCGCATGGCTGCTTTGGGAGCTGATGAAGATCCCGCCAATTCCGTTTCATTGAGGCCGCCATGACCGCACCCGACATTGCCCAATATAACGCCGCACAGAAAGCGACAGCGGCGACAATCCGGTCGTTCTGGCAAAACTATGCTTCCGATGCGGTCGCTATCGGCTTCGTCGCCAACGCGGATCGCGAGACATCGCTCGATCCCACCGCGATAGGGGACGATGACACGGCCTTCAATATTGGCCAATGGCATTGGCAGCCACGCGGCGAAGCGATCCTGAAGGGTTGCGGCATCGACGTCCGTACCGCCTCGCTCGAAAATGCGCTGATCGCGATGCATTGGGAATTGACGACCACCGAGACCGCGGCTTGGGCGAAGATCGAAGCCTGCACGACGGCGGAGACTGCAGCACAATCGATCTGCGAATATTACGAACGCGCCGGCGCGCAAAACGCGCTTGCCCGCAGCGCCGCGCTCGCGATGATGTGGGCGGGCTACTTTGCGCAGAGCAGCGCGCAAGGTTGATGATGATGAACCCTTTTCGCTGGCGATCCATCGCAACAGCGAGATCGCTGTGCTGCTTGTCCGGCATACTGGCCACGATCGCCGGGACAGCCGCGCTGACAGTGCTGTTCGGCGTCGTCTTCGCCGGCCACTTATTGATCTGGCCAATTGAGCGGTTGCAGCGCGGCTGCATGATCCTCATCGGCTGGATTTTGGCGGCACCGCGATAATTTTCCCCTCACTCGCATCGCTGGCGATCCATCGCAACAGCGAGATCGCGAGGGACAAATGAACACCCGCGCGAGGGCTCGGCTACCGGGGTCGCGCGGGGTCCTCCTTCCCCCGGTAGCCATCGCTGGCGATCTATCGCAACGCTGGCGATCTATCGCAACAGCGAGATCGCAATGCTCGAAAGGACTAGATCAATGGAACTTTTGCAGACAGTCGGTGCCTATGTTCTCGCCCGGCTCGGGGAAGCTTCGACCTGGGGCGCGCTTGTCGCATGGGCTGGCGCCGAAATCGGCGTCAAGACCAATGCCGATTTCAACACGGGCGTCGTGCATCTCGGTCTCGCCGCCGCTGCCCTCGCCGGCGTCCTGATCAAAGAGGGTTGGCAGGCAAAGCCGGCCAAGAGTGTATCGCAATGAGCGTCGCGACTGCAGTCGGGGATCTCGTCGATATATTTCTCGGCAACAACATCGACGTCGGCGGCACAGTCGTTTCGTGGGCGTCGCTGTTGAAGGGCCTCGGCGCGCTCGGTCAGGTCAACTGGTCGGGTGTGATTGCGGCGATCGAGGCCGGCGATTGGGAAACCGACATCGTCCCGGTTGAAGACATCCTGCGTGTCGTCGGCCTCTTCGTGCCGCCTGTTGCCGTGGCGGAGGCCGATTTCGAGGCGCTGCTGCCGATCATCCAGTTCATGATCGCCAACACGAATGCCGCCGGCGCCGAAAGTCCGGCCGGTCAAAATCCGACCTACGACGCGATCTTCCCGACGACATACAAAAAATAGCCACTGCCTACGCAGGTTGGGATGGCTTGTCGGGATGGCTTGTCGGGATGTCCCGGCCTGAGCCGTACCATGCTGCCCATCGATCACGTTCATGATTTTGGATTGAATCAATCCAAAATGATGTACGTGTTCGATTCAAATAACATAGAGCGGGATGCGGGCGGAAAACCGGTGCCCACTTTTCCTCATCCCGCTCTAGCCCGTCCGAAGCGACGGGCGTCACTTCATGCCGCCCTATCGGGCGGCTTTTTTTGGAGCCATCATGAAAAACGCAATTGCTATTGCCGGCGCCTGTTTTTTCTTTGCATCAGGGCTCGCCGGTTGTGCTGAAATTCAGCAAGCCGAATCCTTCATCACTTCGCCCTCGACTCAAGCGTCGATCGCTGTGCTCAAATCGGGCGCAACGGCCCTGATCTGCGGCGTCGCGAACGCGTCGGCTTTGGCCTCCATAATCGAGACGCAATATGCCGGCCAATCGATCATCGGCACTGACCAGAAGGTCTATGTGACATCCGCGATTGTCTGCACCGCACTCGGGGGCACACCGGCGGGAACCGGAGTCATCCCGTGAGCACCTCACTAGTCACGGCTTGGATCATCATTGCTTTGACAGGATCGGGGCGCCCGGTCCTGTCGAAACAGGTGCGGATCGACGCAATCGCATGTCATCTTCCGGCAGTCCGGGCGGAATATCCGGTCGACGGGGCGTGGCGGCCAGTGACGATCAAGATCAGATGTGCGCAATGAGTGGCTCGCCGCGTGCCGGCTTGGCCGTAACAAAACTTCAACGCCAAACGCGGGCTCGACCGCAGGCTCAACGACGAGGGTGGAGCATGACGCAGCCTATCCTTGCACGTTTTTTGCCAGTGACGATCAACGGTGTGTGTCTCGCCGTCGCCCTTTGATTATTCCATCCTCGTCAAACGAAAGCGGAGCCCTATCTCACATGATGATCTTGCTGCGCATAGCCTTCATTTCTGCCTTGACCTTCGCGGGGTCCGTCGCCGTCGCCCACGACTTTTGGGATAACGGCGACCCTGTCGATCCCGTGACTAAGTTCAAATGCTGCGGCGAGAACGACTGCCTGTCATTGGCTGAAGATCTCGTCACCCGCGTTGAGGGTGGCTTTCTGTTCCGCGACACGCAAGAGATCATCACCGATGATCACGTCCAGCCTTCTCCGGATGGGCATTTCTGGCGTTGCGTCTGGGGCGGCCAAACCCGTTGTTTCTTTGCACCATTCACTTATTGAGCCGCTTCGCGTCGAACCGTTGCGCAGCTAGCTCATATCCGGCAGGGAGACCTGATGGGGTGGATCATGTTCGATGGCTTTTGGAGCACGATTGCCGCCGGCCTGTGTGGGACTTTGATCGGCGCGAGCGCGACGATCATGTCCGCGCTCATCAACCGGCAGCCGAGGCTCGCGGCCATCGTCGACGCACGCATTCGCGTCTTGCTCGAGATCTATGAGAAGACGATCGGAGAATTGCGCAGCGAAATCCTTAAGCTCGAGGACAAGATCGACATATATGAAAATACCATCCGGGAACTGCGTGATCACATCGCAAAGCTCGAGGCCAAGATCGACGGTTTGAACGATGATCTGAAGGAAGCAGGCAGTCACATATTCTTGCAGATGTGATTGGAACCGTTTGGTGTCCGCAAAAAGGCCCCGTCCCTGATCAGGGACGGGGCCTTTTTGCGTTTGGTCCGTTGCAAACTTGTTCACGGCCCGAGCGAACAAACCGGCTTGCGAAGAAATCGGCTTTCGCCGTAGACCATGTTGTGGAAAAGCGAGTCCTCTTTTCCGCCAAGAACATGGTCAAACTTATTGAATCGGCGCGTAGTCTTGTCGATCGGATGATTTCACCCGATCGGAATACGCTCTAGAGATTAAGCGGTGGCGTTCTGCGGCACGGGACACGTGCGATGGAGATGGCGCGAATGAGCAGCATTTATGATTATTCGGCAAAGCGGCTCAATGGAGACGAAACACCCCTTGCCGATTTTCGCGATCGAGTCCTGCTGGTCGTCAACGTGGCGAGCAAATGCGGCTTCACGCCGCAATATGCAGGACTGGAAGCGCTATTTCGCGAATATGGCGCGAAGGGTTTTGCGGTTCTCGGCTTTCCCTGCAATCAGTTTGGCGGCCAGGAGCCCGGCGATTCTTCTGAAATCGCAAAATTTTGTTCTCTGAATTATGGCGTCAGCTTTCCCATGTTCGCGAAGATCGACGTCAACGGGCCGCATACGCATCCCCTCTATCAGTTTCTCAAGGGCGAAAAAGCGGGCCTGTTGGGGACCGAAGCGATCAAATGGAATTTTACGAAATTCCTTGTCGATCGGCAGGGGCAGGTGACCCAGCGTTTCGCACCGACCGTAAAGCCTGAGGATCTCGAAAAAGAAATCGAGGCGCTACTGTAAAGTCGGAAGTGGACCTGCCTCGGGTGCCGCCGTGTTCGCGGAGTGCAATCGGGTTTTGCGTCCTTTCCAACGGGCGGAATTCTCGCCGTGGGGCAGATAAATGGCGCTTCTCGAAGCCGCCGCGGGATTTTGCGGGAAAAGTGCAGGCTCCGCCGCGCTGGGTGCCGCGCTGCCTGTCTCGAAGTCAGCACTTGTGCCTGTTTTTGTCGCATTTTCTTTGCGCGAACGCTTTCCACTTTGTTGGAAAATGCTCTAATAGCAACCACTCGGAAGGGTCGCTCGACGTTATGATGGTCGGGTCGCCGATCTGCACGGGCTGCTCGGATAGAGCATTTTCAAGCGAAGTGGACACCGGTTCGCGTGAAGAAAATGCGTCGAAACAAAGACCTAGAGCCCCGTTCTGATTCTATCGGAACGGAAAAGGCTCTAGTCTCCCGTCGGGGACGTTTTCGATATGAAAACAAATAGATCCGGCGCCCGCACCGAGGGGAGAAAGTGCATGCCATTGCGGCTCGACGCGCGAAACGAAGCGTTCGAGGCATCCTTTGTGAGCCTGCTCGCCATGAAACGCGAAAGTGCCGAAGATGTCGCGGCGGCCGTGGGAAAGATCATCGCCGATGTTCGGGCGCGGGGCGATGCCGCGTTGGCCGAATATTCGCGCAATTTCGATCGGGTCGAGCTCGACCGGATCGGGTTGCGGGTCGGCGGCGAGGACATTGCTGCGGCGGTTGCCGCCGCTCCGCAAGAGGCGCTCGCGGCCCTGCACCTGGCGCATGATCGAATCCGCGCCTTTCACCTGAGACAGCGGCCCCAGGATTTATTGTTCACTGATCCTCTGGGCATTGAACTCGGCTGGCGCTGGCAGCCGATCGCCGCGGTCGGCCTCTATGTGCCGGGCGGCACGGCGAGCTATCCTTCATCGGTCCTGATGAATGCCGTGCCGGCAAAAGTGGCGGGCGTCGAGCGGCTTGTCATGGTCGTCCCGGCGCCGGAGGGCCGGATCAATCCTCTCGTCCTGGCGGCTGCCGAACTTGCAGGTGTCGACGAGATTTACCGTGTGGGCGGCGCGCAAGCCATCGCCGCGCTCGCCTATGGGACGCAAACCATCGCGCCGGTCGCGAAAATCGTCGGGCCGGGCAATGCCTATGTCGCTGCCGCCAAGAAACATGTGTTTGGCACGGTCGGGATCGACATGATCGCCGGGCCGTCGGAAGTGCTGATCATCGCTGATGCGAGCGGCAATCCCGAATGGATTGCCGCCGATCTCCTTGCTCAGGCCGAACATGATCAGGCGGCGCAGTCGATCCTCATCACGGATTCTGCGGAACTGGCTGCGGCCGTCGCAGCCGAAGTCGAGCGGCAGATGCAGAGCCTGCCACGCCGCGAGATTGCCGCTGCGAGCTGGCGCGACTATGGCGCGATCATCCTGGTGGCGAAGCTTGCGGACGCCGTGCCGCTGGCCGATCGGCTGGCTCCTGAACATCTGGAGATCATGGCTGCCGACAGCGAACGTCTCAGCAAAGAGATTCGCAATGCCGGCGCGATATTTCTGGGCAGCTACACGCCGGAAGCCATCGGCGACTACGTTGGCGGCTCCAACCATGTCTTGCCGACGGCCCGTTCGGCACGGTTTTCGTCGGGCCTCGGCGTCCTCGATTTCATGAAGAGGACGTCTATCCTCAAATGCAGTGCAAAGAGCCTCGAAGCCGTCGGGCCGGCGGCCATCGCGCTCGGCAAAGCCGAGGGGCTCGATGCCCACGCGCGATCGGTTGCTTTGCGCCTCGGTCGCGTGATGTCATGACGGCGCGCGAGCCGCATCCGCGCAATCGTCTTGTGTCGATTGTGCTCGACGAAGCCTCGATCGGCCGCGGTTCGTCCGACCAAGAGCACGAACGCCAAGTCGCCATTTATGATCTGCTCGAAGAGAATCACTTCGGCTTGCCGGGGCGCGATGATGGGCCTTACGCGCTGAAAATTGCTTTGCACGACGCCAAACTCGCCTTCGAAATATCGTCGGAGTCCGGCGAGACATTGGCCGTCCATATTCTGTCGCTGACGCCGTTTCGCGGCTTGCTCAAGGACTACTTCCTCGTCTGCGAGAGTTATTATGCGGCGATCCGCACCGCGAGCGCGACGCAAATAGAAGCCATCGACATGGGCCGCCGTGGCTTGCACAACGAAGGTGCGCAATTTCTGAAGGAGCGCTTGAAGGGCAAGATCGAGTGCGATGCCGATACGGCGCGCCGGATCTTCACGCTCATCACTGCCCTGCATTGGAAGGGCTGACGATCCGTGGCTACGCCCGGCGGCGAAGGCGCTTCGGCGACCGGGCCGGCTCCAACCAAAATCCCGCAATCCGTGCTCTTTGCCTGCGCGATGAATTCGGTTCGCTCGCCCATGGCGGAAGCCCTCGCCCGCCATTTTTTCGGCCATCGCGTCTATTTCGCGTCCGCCGGCATCAAGCGCGGCTTCCTCGATCCTTTCGCCGTGGCGGTGATGGAGGAAATCGGCATCGATATAAGCAAGCACAAGCCGCATACGTTCGAAGATCTCGAAGATGCAAGCTTCGATCTCATCGTGTCGCTGTGTCCGGAGGCGCATCACAAGGCGCTCGAATTCACCCGCACGTTGGCAATCGATGTCGCCTATTGGCCGACCCTCGACCCGACCGCCGTCGAGGGCTCGCGCGAGCGCGTGCTGGACGCTTATCGCAGCGTCCGCGACGGCTTGATCAAGCGCATCAACACATTATTCGACTACCGGCCGGCGGGGAACCTGTGAGGGGATGAGGCCGGTTCATTCCGCGTGGACGGTGCACGACGAGTTCAGGGGACGCCTTCGCACCTGCTTCAGAGGGTGATGCTGTAAGATTATTGTTCTTGTTATGTTCTTTACTCGAGACACATGCTCGATTAGGCTCTCACCCGTTTCTGCTACGCGGTTTCGGGGGGTCGGGTGCAAACAATCGACGACTTACGCCAATTCTTCGATGACAACTCTTGGCGCTGGCCGTTCCACGCGACGCCGGCAATCCGCGAACAAGGCCTGCTTCTCGGCAACGGCAGCGTGCTCGCCCGTACGGGGCGCAATCGGCGCGGCGAAGACTTGCTGGCGCTGCCGCAAGACGAAGAACGCCTGCTGGCGCTTTTATCCGCTGTCCGCGGCCGGCAGATCTCGCCGCGTGTGATGCATTATGTGTCTCGCGCCTCCGAACAATGGCGGCGTGGCGACAAGGTCATGGCGCAAATCGAGCTTGCCTTTGCGCGTTTCCCGCGGCTCGAGACAAG
>JBKQHN010000155.1:0-5443 GCA_052148755.1 Beijerinckiaceae bacterium
TGCGCCTGAGTTTCATCACCGGGACGTCGATCAACAGCTTCCAGATTCCCAATTCGCCGAACCAGCCGCCGCAATTCACCGCCTTCGGTGTCAGCAATTTCAATTCTTCGCTCGTCAACGAAAACCAAGTCGAGCGCAGCTTCTTCAATGTGGTGGCGCTGCAGAAATCTTACGGCCCGTTAGATACACAGCTGTCCTTGTTTTCGCGGTACAGCACTCTGCATTTTATTCCCGATCCGATCGGCGATCTCGTCTTCAACGGCGTCGCTTCCGATGTGACGCGCACGAGCCTCCTCAACGGCATTCAATCCGACAATGCCTATCATCTCGGCGCGCACACGATGCGCTTCGGCTTTCAGGTCAGCGCAGAAGACTCCACCGCGATCAACAACGATGTGGTCTTGCCGCTTGACGCAAATGGCAATCCGATCGACGCGCCTTTCGCCATACCGGATTCGAGCACCAAGCTCGGCTGGCTCGGCTCCGTCTATGCGCAGGACGAATGGAAGATCAACAGTCAGTGGACGCTGAATGGCGGCTTGCGCTTCGATCAAATGGCCGAATATGTCACCACCAACCAGCTGAGCCCGCGCCTCGCGCTGGTCTATAAGCCCTTCGAGGGCACGACGCTGCACGCAGGCTATGCGAACTATTTCACGCCGCCGGAACAGGCGCTCGCCGCGCCCACCAACGTTGCGGCCTATAATAATACGTCAGCGGCGGCCGGAGTCACGCAGAGCGATCCCGTCCGGCCGGAGCGCTCGAATGTTTTGGATGCGGGCGTGTCGCAAAAAATTGCTCCCGGCCTCGAGGCCGGCGTCGATGCCTATTACAAGCGCGCCCGCAACCTCATAGACGATGGGCAATTCGGCCAGGCGCTGGTTCTGACGGCATTCAACTATGACCGCGCTTATAATACGGGCGTCGAACTCACGGCGAAGTATACATATGACAATTTCAGCACCTATGCCAATTTCGCCTGGGCGCGCCAGCGCGCAACTGAAGTTTCGTCCAATCAATATTTATTCACTGCAGCCGACATAGCTTATATCTCAACTAACTACATTTATACTGACCATGCTCAGACTTTGACCGGCTCGGGCGGAATTTCCTACACTTGGCAGGGTACAAAGCTGAGCGCCGATTTGACTTATGGCAGCGGGTTGCGCAACGGCTTCGCCAATACGGGAACGGTGTCACCCTATGCGCAGGTCAATCTTGGCCTCACCCACGACTTCGCACCTCCGGCACCGGGGCTTGGGCCGCTCATCGCGCGTTTCGACGTCATCAATCTCTTCGACGAGATTTATGAGATCAGGGACGGATCGGGCATCGGCGTCTTCGCGCCGCAATATGGTCCGCGGCGGGGATTTTTCGCCGGGCTGACACAGAAATTCTGAACATTCACTTCGGCCAACGAGAAAAGCTCTAGCGCGAGTGTCGCGCGGACGGATTCTTCAAAATCATCCGGGCAAATCCTCGCTATTTGCGCCGTCTCCCGTTCGCTCTATGGACGCGGTGGTCGGGCTTGCTTAGAAGCTAGCCTATCTCTGATCGCAGCGCAGGTATTCGGCGGCGGGGCCGGACGGGGAGGCAAATGTTCAAGAAAATTCTCATCGCCAATCGCGGTGAAATCGCGTGCCGAATCATCAAGACGGCCCGGCGGATGGGCATTGCGACGGTTGCCGTCTATTCCGAGGCCGACAAGGACGCGCTGCACGTCGAAATGGCGGATGAGGCGGTCTTGATAGGCCCGCCGCCGGCGGCGCAATCCTATCTCGTCATCGAGAAGATTATCGAGGCTTGTCTGAAGACCGGCGCCGAGGCGGTGCATCCCGGTTACGGCTTTTTGTCGGAGCGGGCGGCGTTTCCGCGTGCGCTCGCGGCAGCGGGCTTGACTTTCATCGGCCCGAACCCGCGCGCCATGGAGGCGATGGGCGACAAGATCGAATCGAAGAAATTCGCCAATGCCGCCGACGTCTCGACCGTGCCGGGTTTTCTCGGCGTGATAGCAGACGCTGCCCATGCCGTCCGGATCGCCGATGAGATCGGCTATCCGGTGATGATCAAAGCCTCGGCCGGCGGCGGCGGCAAAGGCATGCGAATCGCCCATTCGACCGGCGAGGTCGAGGAGGGCTTCACGCGCGCCCGTTCGGAAGCTTTGTCTTCCTTCGGCGACGACCGGGTCTTTATCGAAAAATTCATCGTCAACCCGCGCCATATCGAAATTCAAGTGCTCGGTGACAAGCACGGCAATGTCATCCATCTCGGCGAGCGCGAATGTTCGGTTCAGCGGCGCCATCAAAAGGTGATCGAGGAGGCGCCTTCGCCTTTGCTCGACGAAGCGACCCGCCGCAAAATGGGCGAGCAGGCCATCGCCCTCGCCAAGGCCGTCCATTATGATTCCGCCGGGACCGTCGAATTCGTCGCCGGCCAGGACAAGAGCTTTTATTTTCTCGAAATGAACACACGGCTGCAAGTGGAGCATCCGGTGACCGAACTCGTGACCGGACTCGATCTCGTCGAGCAGATGATCAAGGTCGCCGCCGGCGAGCCGCTCGATCTCGATCGTTTGATCGGTCCCGAACCGACGGCCGATGATGCGAGGATCAGGCTCATCGTCGACTCGAAGCCGAAGAAGAAGGAGGGCAAAGCACGCAAGCGCTATGACCTCTATGTGCAAGAGGCAACGGTCGGGCATTTTGTTGACGAGTTCGGAGAGGACGCTCGGGAAGATCTTGCGGAAGATCTGGCCGAAGGCCTGATCGAGATCGTGCCGGCACAGCGCCGGATCGGCGTGCCGATGCGCGGTTGGGCGATCGAGAGCCGCATCTATGCAGAAGATCCGACGCGGGATTTCCTGCCTTCGACCGGCCGGCTCGTCACCTATCGACCGCCGGCGGAAGGCCATCACAATGGCGTTGTCGTGCGCAACGACACCGGCGTCTACGAGGGCGGCGAAATCTCGATCCATTATGATCCGATGATTGCCAAACTCGTCACCCATGCCGGTGACCGCGCGACGGCGATTGCCGCGCAGGCCGATGCGCTCGATCAATTCGTCGTCGACGGCATAAGGCACAATATTGCCTTCCTCGCAGCACTCATGCAGAAGGAACGTTGGCGGCAGGGCCGGCTTTCGACGGCATTCATTGCCGAAGAATTTCCCAATGGGTTTTCGCCGCAGCTGCCGGAAGGCGATGCGCTTTACGTGCTGGCTGCCGTCGCCGCCTCGATCGATCACGTCATGAACGAGCGCAAAAGGCTGATTTCCGGCCAGATGCGCAGCGCACGGCCGGTCGTCTTCGCGCGCGAACGTTCGGTCCTGCTGAACAAGACCCGTCTCGACGTGAAGATCGAAGAAGGCGACGAAGGTCTGCTCGTCCGCATCGAGGCCGCTGGCGAAGCCTATCTCTGCGTTTCGAACTGGGGTCTCGGCATGCCGGTTTGGGCCGGCAGGGTCGACGAGGAAGCGGTCTTCGTGCAAGTGCGCCCGATTTTGAATGGCGTCGCGTTGACCTGGCGCGGCAGCAGTGTGGATGCGCGAGTTTACACGCGGCGCGAAGCCGAACTCGTCGCTTTGATGCCTGAAAAGAAGCTCGAGGATCGGTCGAAAACGCTTCTTTGCCCTATGCCGGGGCTCATCAAGTCGATCTTCGTCAGCCTCGGCCAAGAGGTGAAGGCCGGCGAAGTCCTGTGCGTCGTCGAGGCCATGAAAATGGAGAATGTGTTGCGTGCCGAGCGTGACGGAGTCGTCAAGAAGATCGATGTGAAGGAAGGCGACTCGCTTGCCGTCGACGCACCTATTATGGAATTTGCGTGACTATCGAGCGGAGCCATAAAGAAGACCATCGGAACAAGACGAGATTCATGCCTGTTTATTTTGCCTATGGCTCGAACATGAACGTGGAAGCCATGCGCCTGCGTTGTCCCAAATCGCGGGCGCTCGGCCGCGCCCGCCTCGTACGCCACCGTTTCTTCATCATGTCGAGCGGTCACGCATCTGTGCAGCGCGATCCGCGGATGGATGTCCACGGCGTGCTCTATGATCTGGCGCTGTCGGATGTTCCGGCACTTGATCGTTACGAAGAGATCGGACGCGGACTTTATACAAAAATGATCCAGCCGGTGCTGCGCGCGGATGCCGCGCCCGTCCGGGCGCTGCTCTATATCGGATGCGACCGCACGGCAGGTATCGCTCGCCCGGACTATATGGCCGAGGTCGTTGCCGCCGCACGCGCCTGGACTATGCCCGCAGCCTATATCACTCAACTTGAAACTTTCGCGGCCGAAAAGGCTCTTATGAACGACGTGGCGAGCCGCCGGCGCGCAGCCCTGACGAAGACTTTATGAATTCGCGGCCGAGATCTGAAGGATGCAACGTCGAATGAATTGCAACGTCGTCCGAGACATCAGCGCATTGCGAACCCAGGTTGCGCAGTGGCGGGGGGCGGCCGAAAGCGTCGCACTCGTTCCGACAATGGGGGCCTTGCATGCCGGCCATATCGCGCTCGTTGCGGAAGCGACGAAGCGAGCCCATCGCGTCGTGCTCTCGATCTTCGTCAATCCGATGCAATTTGCACCGACCGAAGATTTCGAAGCCTATCCGCGCAGCTTAGAAGCCGACGTGCAAAAATTAGCTGCGGCTGGCGGTGATTTGGTTTTTGCACCTGGCACTGGAAGCATGTATGGACCAGGTTTTGCGACGACGGTCAACGTCGCGGGGCCGGCCACGGTGGGCCTCGAAGACAAGTTCCGGCCTGACCATTTTGCCGGTGTCGCGACCGTAGTGGCGAAGCTCCTCAACCAATGCCGGCCGGATGTGGCGCTGTTCGGTGAGAAGGATTTCCAACAGCTCAAAGTCATCACGCGGATGGCCCAAGATCTCGATCTTGCGACGGAGATTTTTGGCGTGCCGACGCTGCGCGAACCCGATGGGCTCGCCCTCTCCTCCCGCAATCTCTATTTGTCCGTGGCAGAACGGGCGACAGCGCCGCAATTATATACAGCACTCGCCCGATGCGCGGAAGAGTTCCGCCAGGGCGCGGCCTTCGAGACAGCGCTTGAGAAGGCGCGCACGACGCTTGCGGCAGCTGGGTTCGGCGTCGACTATGTCGAAGCGCGGCATGCCGATACGCTCGCTCCGGTCGCAGCCATGGACGAAGGTCCGATTCGCTTGCTTGCGGCGGCAAAACTCGGCAAGACGCGGCTCATCGACAACATCGGAGTTTAGGCGACGCCCAAAATTGAGTGCTGCATGTTGCCGAATGGGCTGACTCCTCTCCCCACCCGGGGGCGCGCAAGCGCGACCCGGCTGGGGAAGGGAACGCGCCCAATCGATTCATCTATTTCCGGGTGTCGCCTTAGCCTGGCGACGCGGAGGCGTTTTGCAATCCGCGTGAGCGGTCGAGAACTTGTTGCGATCGGGTGAGGGTCCATTGCC
>JBKQHN010000156.1:0-67592 GCA_052148755.1 Beijerinckiaceae bacterium
CCGAGGCGCGGCAAGACAACCTGTCGCGCAAACTGGCGCGCGCAGCACAGCTCTTGCGCACCCGTGTCGAAATCGAACTCGAGAGCCAAAATGGCGATCTTCTGCAGCAGATGAACAATCGCGCCCGCATGCAATTACGCTTGCAGCAAACCGTCGAAGGCCTCTCGGTTGCCGCCCTAACCTATTACATCAGCTCTATCTTCCACATTCTTTTCGAAGGCGTGCATGTTCGCTACGAAGCCTTGGATGCGAGGCTTGCGACCGCCGCAATCGTCCCCTTCGTCTTTGCTTTCGTTGCTTGGAGCATTAGCCACCTGCGCCGGCACTATTCCGACGCGTGAGGCGACGCGCGGCAATACCGACAATTGGCTTGCCAAGGTGCAAATCCTCCTATAGCTCTTATGATAAGAGTCATAGGAGGTGCCAATGCTGCTCGACGAGCATCCGACAGTTTTGAAAGTTCGGGCGAAGGCACTGGCGGCTGTGCCAACAGAGCCTGTGGATGCGAACTGGCTGAAGGACTTGGCGCGGCGCTGCGGCGCCGACGACGCCGGGCTCGTCGAGATTGGCCGGGCCGCGCTCGACGATCAACGCGGTCTGATCCGGCAGGTCTATGCCGAAACGCGGACGCTTCTCTCCTTTGTCGTGCGGATGAACCGTGAACCGATTCGCTCCGTCGTGCGCTCCGTCGCCAATCAGGAATTCCATGCTGTCTATGACGCGGTGAACGAGACGGCCCGTTCAATCGTTGCCGCTCTCGATGCGGCGCATATACCGGCTTGCAATTCGGTCGCCGCCTTTCCGATGGAAGTCCAGAACGCCGGGCGCACGTGGCTCGTTGGGCACAAGCCCGTGGCCGTCGCCGCGGGGCTCGGCCAGATGGGAGTGCACCGCAGCGTCATCCACCCAAAGTTCGGCAGTTTCATACTTTTGGGGACCGTTCTGATCGCAAAGGAGGCGAGCGCCTATGATCGGCCGATCGACTATAATCCTTGTCTTGGCTGCAATCTTTGCGTCGCTGCTTGTCCCGTTACGGCCTTGAAACCAGACGGCCATTTCGATTTTCTCACCTGCTACACGCATAATTATCGCGAATTTTTAGGCAATTTCGTCGATTGGGTTGGTCAGGTTGCTGATGCCAAGAGCGCTAAAGATTATCGCCGCAAAGTGCCGGATGGTGAGACGATCTCAATGTGGCAATCGCTGTCGTTCAAGCCAGGCTATAAGGCGGCTTATTGCATTTCCGTCTGTCCGGCTGGAGAGGACGTGATCAATCCATTCCTCGAAGATCGCAAAGCCTATGTCGAGCGCATCGTGCGGCCTTTGCGCGACAAAGCGGAAATCTTGTTTGTTCTGCCGGGGTCGGATGCCGAGACCGAGGCGCGCCAACGCTTTCCGAACAAGGCCGTCAAGCGCGTGCGACGAATTCTTCGGACGCCGTCAATTGCGTCGTTCCTGGCGCAATTGCGGTTTGGATTTCAACGCGGTAAAGCCAAAGGTCTTTCGGCGGTCTATCATTGGACATTTACCGGGAAGGAAGAAGCGCAGGTGACGGTTCGCATCAAGGATTCGCGCCTGTCGATTGCCTCCGGTCATGTCGGGAGGCCGGACGTCACGATCGTCGCCGACGCCGGGACTTGGCTGAAGATCGTCAATCGCGACTATGGAATTTTGCCTGCGATCGTGTTGCGCAAACTGAAGATCAAGGGATCGATGTCCCTGTTTCGCGCCTTTGGCCAATGTTTTCCGGGGTGAACGGAAGATGAAAGCAAAAAGTTTCGCGGGTATGGCCTGTTCACTCGCCGGTGCGCTTGAGGCTATCGGCGATCGCTGGGCTTTTCTCATTCTGCGCGATCTTTCGCTCGGGCTCTCCCGTTACGACGACCTGCAGCGTTCGACAGGGATTCCCACGACTACGCTCGCCGAACGCCTGAAACATCTGGAAAATAGCGGGCTCGTTCTGCGCATCCAATATCAGGACCATCCGCCGCGGGCCGAATACCGGCTGACGCCAAAGGGCCGCGACATAGGACTTGCGTTTCTCGCCCTCCTGCAATGGGGCGATCGCTGGGACCTTTCGGGCGCAGGCTCGCCACCCGTTGTCTTCGTGGATCGCGAAACGGAACGGCCGGTGAGGCTTATGCTCGTCGATACGGAGACCGGTGCAATGGTGCCGCCGACCAGAGTGATAGCCAAGGAAGGTGGCGGCGCGGACGATTTGGTGCGCTGGCGTATCAGCATGCGCCGTCGTGGCACCGCTGGCTAAGCGGCGGGCCGAAGCCATAAAGGGCGGATTCGTCGCTGCCACGTCACGTTTCTTAACCGGGCTGTTTGGGTCTATTTATATCTTTCCTTTGCAGCGCCAATTTGAGTTCGTGGCGCCGCTCGGCCTGGCGCGCGACCGGCTGCAGGATCTTGCGAAATTCGTCACGCTTTTCGTGAATGGCGGCAATCACGCGGCCGATCGGAATGCCCAGATCGACGAGCACGGCTTCCGAGAGCTGCAGGCTCGCTTCGATCGTTTCCGGCACAGCGTCTGTGACGCCGAGACGATAAAGCAGCGTTGCGTGTTGTGCATCTCTCGCACGCGCGACGATCGTGAGATCGCCGCGCAGAGATTTGGCGGCGGTGACGATGTCTTCCGATAGCCGCGGCGCATCGACGGTAATGATCAGCGCGCGTGCGGTGGCGAGGCCGCAGCGGGCGAGAAAGTCGGGGCGCGATGCGTTCCCCCAGTAGATTTCGACGCCGGCGCGGCGCATTTTTTGGACGCGCGCCACGTCCTGATCGACGGCGAGAAAGGCGATTTCGTGTGCTTGCAGCATTTCGCCGACGAGCTGGCCCACCCGCCCGTAGCCGACGATGATGACTTTGTGCGATGCCGTGCCCGCCTGAGGCGCACCGAACTCCGCAAGCTCGGCATCGATAGGCGACGTGCGGCGCGCCAGCCGCGCTGCAAGGTCTCCGAGCCAAGGAATGGCGAACATGGACAAAGTCACGCTGACCATGGCATCAGCGGCAATTCCAGCGGATACGACTTTGCTCGTGATGGCCGCCGAAAGCATGACGAAGGCGAATTCACCGCCAGGTGCGAGCATCAAGGCCGCTTCGATCGAGAGTTTTCGGGGCAGGCGGAAGATGCGACCTGCGAGATAAATCACGACCATCTTGGCGATGATGAGAAAGGCCGCGACGCCGATTATGCGAATAGGTGCGGAGGCCACCGCCGAGAGATCGAGGCCGGCCCCGACCGAGACGAAAAAGAGCCCGAGCAAAAGCCCCTTGAAGGGCTCAATCGTCACTTCGATTTCGCGCCTATACTCGGTTTCCGCCAAGAGCAGTCCTGCGGTGAAGGCTCCGAGCCCCATGGAGAGCCCGCTCATCGCGGAAAGCACGCCCGTCCCGATCACGACGAGCAGGCAGGCGGCGATGAAGAATTCGGTCGATCCTGCCGCCGCAACGAGATGAAAGAAGGGCCGCATGATGAGCCGCCCGCCGATCACCACCGTGCTCATGCCGACGATTGCGGGCAGGATCATGTAAAGGGCAATGTCGTGCAGGCTGCTGCCGTGCGTTGCGAGCATGGCGATCATCAGCAGCAGCGGCGCGACCATTAAATCCTGGAACAGCAGCGTTGAGAAAATCGTGCGTCCCGCAGCCGATCCCAGGCGCTTGTGATCGGCGAGGACGGGTATGACGATGGCGGTCGACGACAAGGCTAGTCCGAAGCCGAGGACGCTCGCCGAAGCCGCTGTCTCGCCCAAGGCCCAGGCGCCCAACCCCAAGACCGCGGCACAGCCGAAAATCTGCAACAGACCGAAGCCGAAGACGAGCCAGCGCAACCGCGCCAGGCGCTCCCAGGACAATTCGAGGCCGATCATGAACAGCAGAAAGACGACGCCGAACTCGCCGAGAACAGCGATGTCGGCGATATTGTCGAGGGCGAAGGATGAGGCCCAACTCGCCCAGGAGAATTTCTTTGCAAGCAGCCCCAAACCATAAGGCCCAAGCAGAATGCCCGCGGCGAGATATCCCAATATCGGCGACAGCCGGAGGCGCCGAAACAACGGCGCGACGATCCCAGCCGTCCCGAGAAACAGCAGGATTTCCTTGTATTGATCTGTTGCGAAGCTCGGCATTGGGATTCCGGCGCGGTCTTTCGCGATATTCTAACCCCGAGCCTAACAAGAAACGAACCGTTTCATTGTGTGCCAGAAACTCTCATTATGATCAGGACTTGCAGTTTGGCCACTTTTCCGAACGCATGAAGCCGTCGGACCGGCCATTCACGCACATCGCGTATACCCGATGTGCCAAAGAGGGCCGGCCCGACGATAAACTCCGCGGAATGCGATCCGGGAACCAGCGCAGAAATGTTGCCGAAGGCGCGTTATGATCTTGAAAATAGGGTCGCTTCACGGACATTTTGCGCTGGATACCGGGTCTCCTTTCGCTTCGTTTCAGTCGCCCGGTAAAGTGGGTGCTGTCAAAATGAGAATTGCTGCTGCAAGCCCTTCCCGTTCACGGCTCAATTCCGCATGATCGCATGATGCCCGAATCGCCTTCCAACACACCTGAACTGACGGTCAGCGAACTCTCCAGCGCTCTGAAACGCACGATCGAAGACCGCTTCGGGCTTGTTCGCGTGCGCGGCGAAGTGTCGAATTATCGCGGTCCTCACTCCTCCGGCCACGCCTATTTCAGCCTGAAGGACGAAGGCGCCCGCATCGATGCGGTGGTCTGGAAAGGCACATTCGCGCGTCTCAAGACCAAGCCGCAGGAAGGCCTCGAAGTCGTCGCGACCGGCAAGGTGACGACTTATCCGGGCAAATCAGCCTATCAGATCGTCATCGAGACTCTCGAGCCGGCAGGTATCGGGGCGCTCATGGCGCTCGTCGAAGAGCGCCGCCGCAAGCTCGCCGCGGAGGGGCTTTTCGCCGAGGCGCGCAAACGGCCTTTGCCCTTCCTGCCCGAAACGATCGGCGTCGTCACATCCCCGACGGGCGCCGTCATACGCGACATATGGCATAGGATTTCCGAGCGCTTTCCGCGGCATGTCTTGGTTTGGCCGGTGCGCGTGCAAGGCGAGACGTGCGCTGCCGAGGTCGCAGCCGCCATCGCAGGCTTCAATGCGCTGCCGGAAGACGGAGCAATTCGGCGGCCGCATCTCATCATCGTCGCGCGGGGTGGCGGTTCTCTCGAAGACTTGTGGGGCTTCAACGAGGAAATCGTCGTTCGCGCGGCTGCCGAAAGCTCCATTCCGCTGATCGCAGCCATTGGCCATGAGACCGATTGGACGCTCATCGATCATGCCGCTGATCTGCGTGCCCCGACGCCGACCGCCGCAGCTGAGAAGGCCGTGCCGGTGCGCGCGGAACTTGCCGCTTCGCTCGCCGACCTTGGCCGTCGGCATACGGGCGGCGCGCTTCGTAGCCTCGAGCGTCGCCGCGCCGAATTCCGGGCGCTCGCGCGTGCCTTGCCACAGGGCGAGGCTCTGGTTGCCGTGCCGCGGCAAAGGCTCGACCGTGCGGCCGTCGGGCTCGCCGGCGTAGTGTCCAAACGCCTCGACCAGCGGCGTATCGCTCTGGCGCGCCTAGGACATCGCCTCGCAAACCAATCGCCGCACGCAAAAATGGCGGCTGCCGGCCAGAGGCTCGAAGCGCTCGAGCATAGGCTGCGACATTGCCTCTTGGTGGCACGTGAAAGGCGCATCCAAAGCCTGGCGCATGTGTCGGCGAGGCTGGTGACGGCGTTCTCGGCACGCGGCCGTATCGAAGAGCAACGAATGGTCACATTGCGGCACCGCCTCGAGGGTCTCGATCGGCGACTGGGCAGGGCGTCGGCGGCGGCGCTGGCGCAGCGCAAGCAGAGCCTTGCCGCCTATGCAATCTTGTTGCAATCGCTCGGTTACCGTCAGGTGCTGGCGCGCGGTTTTGCTCTCGTGCGCGATAGCCGGGGCAAGCCGCTACGGCGCGCAGCTGCTATAGCGACAGGCGAGAGGCTCGATCTCGAGTTTGCCGACGGACATGTCGCAGCGGTCGCCGGTCCTGCAGCTGCGCCCGCGCCGACAAAGCGCGCCAGTCCCAAAGCACGCAAGCAGAGCGGGCAGAGTTCGCTGTTTTAATCCCTCTGGAGCGGATGCGCCTTTGTCATGCTGATCGCTATTCTTTCCGACATCCACGCCAATCGTGAGGCGTTCGATGCCTGTCTCGCTCATGCGCGGCGGGCCGGCGCCGAACAATTCGTGCTCTTGGGCGATCTCGTCGGCTATGGCGCGGACCCGGCTTACGTGGTCGAAACCGCAGCGGAACTGCAGGACCGCGGCGCGATCGTCATCAAAGGCAACCACGATGAAGCCGCGGTCGGCGAGATGGGCGGCATGAACAATTACGCCCGCGCCGCAATCGAATGGACGCGCGACGAACTGAATCAGGCGCAAAGGGATTTCTTGGCCGCTCTGCCCCTCAGCGTCGAGCAAGGTGAGGCACTCTATGTGCATTCCGAAGCGGCGCATCCGGCGAGCTGGATCTATGTCGTCAGCGCGCTCGAAGCCGAGCGTTCGATGAATGCGACGCATCAGCGCGTGACATTTTGCGGCCATGTCCATCGCCCGCAGCTCTACTACCGTACCGGCAACAAGCCGCCGCTGTTCTTTCAACCGCGCGAGGGGATGCCGATTCCCTTGGCAAAGAGTCATAAATGGCATGCCGTGCTCGGCTCCGTCGGCCAGCCGCGCGACGAGATCCCATTGGCTGCCTACGCGCTTTACGACGCCGCCAAGGGCGTCCTCATCTTTCAGCGCGTCGCCTATGACATCGAGCGCGCGGCGCGCAAAATCAAAGCCGCAGGCTTGCCGCAAATTCTCTCGGCTCGGCTATTCGTCGGACGGTGAAGTGCTCGAATCTACAATGCCATCGGTCATGACAATGACGGGTGGTGCAACTCTCAGATTCGCCGAGCAATATTGCGTTGCGGCCGGCGCGGCATTGGGCTTGACCAAAAGCATTTTTCGAGGGTTTTGAAATGCATGCCCATCTGCTCGCGGAGGGCGGGTTTATCGACGGCTTCCGTATTGGCAAAAAGTTGCACGCAGGCGGCATGGCAAGTCTTTGGGATGTCACGCGCGAGGATGCAAACGGGCCGCTCCTCATGAAAGTGCCGACGATCGACGACATGGACGATCCCACGGCCATCGTCGGTTTCGAAATGGAGCAGATGATCTTGCCCTTGCTGAAGGGCATCCACGTACCGAAGGTCTTCGCGCTCGGTGAATTCGCAACTCAGCCCTATATCGTCATGGAGCGAATCACCGGCGGATCCTTGTTGCCGAAGCTCGATGCAGCGCCATTGCCGATAGTTGAAGTCGTCGCTTTGGGGATCAAAGTGGCCGACGCGCTCGATGACATTCATCGACAGCATGTGCTGCACTTCGACGTCAAGCCTTCGAATGTCATGCTGCGCGAGACGGGGGAGGCGGTGCTGATCGACTTCGGCCTGGCGCGGCACGAAAGACTGCCCGATCTCCTGGCCGAAGAATTTCGCGTGCCGCTCGGGACTGCCCCTTACATATCGCCCGAACAGGTCAGGCGCAACCGGACTGACCCACGATCCGATCTGTTTTCCTTGGGCGTGATTCTCTATCATTTCATCACTCGGCAACGGCCCTTCGGCTATCCACGGTCGCAGGCCGCCTTGCGCCGCCGGTTATGGCGCGATCCCCTGCCGCCACGGGCGATCAACCTGGCTTGTCCCCGCTGGCTTCAGGAAATCGTGTTGCGGTGCCTCGAGCCCGACCCCGCTTTGCGCTACCCGACCGCGGCGCAAGTTGCTTTCGATCTCAAGAATCCGGATGAAGTTCGTCTGACGCAGCGCGCCGACCGGCTGAAACAGGACGCATGGTTCACTGCCGCGAAGCGGTGGTATGCGACCAAACTCGCGGCCGGCGGCGCGACGCAATCCATTGCCCGGCAAGTGATGCGAGCACCGATCATCGTGGCAGCGGTCGACCTGACCGAAGATTTCGAGGATTCTGCGGAACTCCTGCGCAACACGGTCGAAAGGGTGCTCGCTGTGAGCCCAGGCGTGCGGCTTGCCTGCGTGAATGTCCTGAAGACCAGTCGGCTGTCGGTGAATTACCCGCTCGATGATGAAGGCCGCAACATTCATGTGCTGCGTCTCGTCGCCCTGAAGGAATGGGCGCGCCCGCTCGAGCTCGGCACCGCGCAGGTCACATTCCATGTGCTCGAAGCGCCCGATCCCGCCGCCGCCCTCGTCGATTACGCGCTGGTGAATCGCGTGGACCAGATGATTATCGCCGCGAAGACGCGTTTTGGCGGCGGCGGCCATCTCGGCAGCGTTGCGATGCGTGTTGTTGTCGAATCGCCATGCACGGTGACTGTCGTCAGGTGATGTGGCAGCGAATGAAGGCCTGGCTGGCTGGCATTGGCAAAATCCGCGCAGCTAGGCTATCTTGGCTTACATGGACGGGAGGATGGTCGGCCAGTCGCCCTAGTGCGACCGGAAATCACGACTTTTCCCCCGCATGTTCCGAAGCCGGCGGTTGCAGCCCGGTATTCTCCCACTGGCCGCGTCCAGTGGAAGAATACCGGGCCAGTGACCGAAGGTGAACCGTGAATCCTTGTTAGACTTGATGTTTGAGCTGCAATGAACCGCTATGAACGCCGCCCAACTTCCGCCGGCGAGGCCGAAGTCGAATATCTCGACGGAGAATTCCGCATCTTACGTCCCGGCACTTTCGTGCGTTGCGCCGTGACGGGCGTGCCGATTCCGCTTGAAGATCTGCGCTATTGGGACGTCGATCTTCAGGAAGCCTATGCCTCGCCCGGGGCGAAGCTGAAGCGACTCGGCGTCACGCTGGGTGTACCGCCTGGGCGCTGACGCGCTCGCGTGCAGCAGTGAGGGCTGCGGTGACGATCTCGTCCAAAAGGCGCGCGTCGGCAAATTGCATGACGACCGGGACGGCCGTCGGCGGGGGAAGCGCCATCTCCCTCTCGAGATGGGCGAGACGCACGAAGTCCTTTTCGGTGGTTACGAGCTGCGCTCCGCGGCGCTCGGCTGCGCGCTGCAATTGCCGGATTTCCCGTCCGGTGTAGGCGTGATGATCCGGAAAACTCGCCGTGCCGACAATTTCCGCGCCGGCAGAGGCAAGGCTTGCATAGAATTTTTGCGGCAGCCCGAGGCCGGCGAAGGCATAGACCCTTTGCCCGTTCAGGCGTGCTGCCGCTGCCGTTGGAATTACCAGTTCTGCATCAATCACAGGACGGGCAGCGGCGCGGGCGAGAGCGGCGACGGATCGGCCGGCCGCGCCCTTCCCGACGATGATCACCGCGCTGGCGAGGTCCATCTGGTTGGCGAGCGGCGCCCTGAGCGGCCCGGCCGGCAGGCAATAGCCGTTGCCGATGCCGGCCTCGCCGTCGACCATGACGAGGCGCAGATCTTTTTGCAAAGACGGATTTTGCAGGCCGTCGTCGAGGATGAGAAGGCTCGCGCCTTGCTCATTGGCCAGGCGGCCGCTGGCCAGCCGATCCGCGCCGACGATCGTCGGTGCAACCCGGGCGAGAAGCAGCGGTTCATCGCCGACGTCGCGCGCTTGATGGCGGGACAAGTCGACGCGCGTCGGGCCATGGCGTTCGGCAATTGAACAATAGCCGCGCGATAAAAAATAAGGGCGCTCGCCGAGCGCGTTGAGACGCCGGCCGAGCGCCAAAGCCGCCGGCGTCTTGCCGGCGCCACCGGCGACGAAATTGCCGATACAAAGCACAGGCAGCGGCAAGCACGTGCCGGTGCGGCGGATCTGTCGGCTGGCGGCCCAGCCATAAACCGAGGCCAGGGGCGCGAGCAGTCTCGCCGCCGGCTCTGCCGCATGTTGCCACCAGAACGAGGGGGCGCGCATGGATCAGATCATCCTAGCCCGGTAGCGGTAGGCGCCGAGCGACAGCGCGGCAAAGACGGTTCAGGATGCCCATTGGTTGATCAACAATTGGGCTATGTGGGGTTCCAGCGCTTGCATGATCGCGTTCGAAGCGCCGCCGAGTCTTTTGACTGTCTCGCTCGCGTTGCGCGACACTTTGCGCAACTTTGCGGCGTCGGCGAGGAGAAGTGTCAAGGCACGTGCAAGCGCGTCGGCATCGTTGACGCAGCAGGCCCCGTGCGCGTCGTCCAATATCTTGTAGGCCTCGGCAAAATTGCCGACGAGCGGCCCGTGCAGTATGGCGCAGCCGAGTTTCGCCGCCTCGATCGGGTTCTGACCACCCGAGCCAACGATCGATTTGCCGAGGAAGGCAATATGGGCGAGCCGGAAAAAAAGCCCGAGCTCGCCCATGGTATCTGCAATGTAGACTTGCGGAAGGGGAGTTGCAGCCGCGTCCTGCGTGCGCTGGAGAAAAGCAACACCCTGGGTTTCGGCCAGCGCGGCGATTTCGGCGCCGCGGCGCGCATGACGCGGAACGATGATCGTCAAAAGACTGGGAAATCGGGCCACCAGCGCGCGGTGTACCGACAAGACAATCTCGTCTTCGCCCGAATGAGTCGAGGCGGCGACCCAGGTTGGTCGGGTGCCGATGCGTCCGGCCAATTGAGCCAGCACTTTCGGATCGGCAGGTGGCGGCGCCACGTCGTATTTCAGATTGCCGGCAACGAGGACGTGTGCTGCGCCCAAGGCGATGAAGCGTTCGGCATCTTCCTCGCTTTGCGCGAGACAAAGGTCGAGGCAGTGCAGCAAATCGCTGCAACTTGCCGCGAGCGGGCGCCAGCGGCGAAACGAGCGCGGCGACATTCGGGCGTTGACCAGGACCATTGGGATCCTCCGCCGCCGGGCTTCGAAAATTAAATTCGGCCAGATTTCGGATTCGGCGATCAAGGCGAGATCGGGCCGCCAATGATCGAGAAAGCCCGCCATGTATTTGCCGACGTCGAGCGGCAGGTACTGATGAATCGAGCCGGCGGGCAGCCGCGCTGCCATGATCGCAGCAGAACTCGTCGTGCTGGTCGAGAGCAGAATTTGGAAACCTCGGGCAGCAAGTTTCTCGATGAGCGGAAGAAGAGCAACGCTTTCGCCCACGCTTGCGCCATGCAGCCAAGCGAGCCTTCCGTGCGGGCGCAGCACGCTCGGCTTGCCGAATCGTTCTGCAAGGCGCGCCCGATCTTCCTTGCCTTGCTGACTCCGCCAATACAAAAACAGCGGCGTCAAAGGCGCGACGCCGGCCGTCGCGGCGCGATAAATCGGGAGGAAGGGCAAAGATTTCAGCACGCGCATCAACTACCATAGAGCTGCGGCGAAATCCGGGCTGGGCCGCCGACCTTTTGCCAATCTTTGCCAGTTACGAGAGCCAAACCGGAATACATTTAAGAAACAGCGCGGGCGGCAACGGCCATCCCCCGCCATGGCCAAAGCTTCCTTCGCGTCTACCGAATTTCCTGCTGACACTCAAGCTCTCACCAGCTCGGTGAGGACAAGTTACGCGGCACGAGACTCTCGAACGAATGGAAGACGTTAGCGAACTATGACAGAAATGCAACAAAGAGATGATTTGGATTGATTCAATCCAAAATCATCGTGATTTAGGAACTCGCCGCCGAAAACGAGGTGGGCCAGTTGCTTTGAAGACCCCTGGCTCATGAATAGCCAACTCCTGCTCCGAAATTCGAGTTTGGCCGCTATGACTCTCGCGTCTCATTGGTAGAAGGGCGAGAAACCGCTGCATGGATCTGTGCGACGATTGGTAACGGGGCGGCAACGAGGATGCCATGGCGCGTGTCGCGGCGATTGTAGGTGGGTGCGTCTCCGTCGAGACTCGTCAAGAGGCCACCGGCTTCGTGCAAGATGAGATCAGCCGCCGCTATATCCCAATCGTGGGAATTTTCAGAGACGAGCGCGGCGTCGAGTGCACCCGCTGCGACATGCGCGATGCGCAGGGCGAGCGAAGGGATCTTTGGCAGCAGGTCGAAACTCAGTCCGGCGCTGTGCAGATTCTGCGCCAAGCGCTGCGGACCGGCCACTTTGGCGCCGGCTAAGAGCTTCGGAAGGTCTGAAACATGGATCTCGCTGTTGTTAAGGCGGGCGCCGCAGTTTTTCACGGCGACATAGGTCTGCGCGACCGCAGGAGCATGAATGATTCCAACAATCGGGCGCGACCTGAAGACGAGCGCAATGGCAACAGCCCAGGTGGGGAGACCTGCTGCAAAGCCCTTGGTCCCGTCGATCGGATCGATCACCCATACGAGATCCTGGGCGAGCCGTTCGAGGGAATCGACCGATTCTTCCGAAAGCCAAGCTGCGCTGGGCAGGAGATTGCGCAATTCTCGTTCTAGATAGCAATTGACGGCTTCATCCGCTTCGGTCACAGGGGAGCCGCCGGCCTTGTAGCTGATGGCTGCGCTGGTCTTCTCGCCGGACCGAAAAAAGCCGAGTGCCAAGCTGCCTGCCGTTCGCGTCGTTTCGGCCAGTGCGCGGACGAGCGGATGTGCGTGCGAGAGGCTCTCCCATGCGATCCTGTCAATTTCGGCGGCCTGCGGAGGCCGGTTCTGGTTATCTGCTCCACTCCGGGCTTGCGGCAAATCTCGAACGATCATCATTCCTTCTTCTTCGCGGAGCGGCCCTGGTTGGCTACTCGAGAAATCCTAAAGTTGCGATGGCAACGACGGCGCCCGTGCATTGGCATCGTAATGCCAATGCTTAGATTTGCTGCGCGCTTGTCCTTGCACTCAGGCACTAAAAGCAAAGGCCGAACTCCTCGCGCCGGTGCCAATCGGGCGGAGCTTGCCATAACATGGGCTTGAAATCCGAAAAATGTCAGGCACTGGCGACAAATTCACACGAATTGTCGCAACGCCGAGCGTATGGTCGCAGGACGCAGCCAGTGCCTCTCAACGCTTGCGCCTTCGCTTGCGAATTATCTAAAATTGCAGCCTTCTAGACAAAGCTTGGGCAGGCATAAATGACAAAAATGGTGCAATATCAGTTATTTAATTTTGGTTCACCAAGCTGGTTAGGAAAATTGAGTGACATGCGCGGCAAACACTGATCCAGCCACGCGACGCCGTCAGGAACGTCCGCGGAGAAAGTGGATTGAGCATGTCCAATGTCCTTTACATGTCCACCCGTCGCATCTGTGCGGCTCCCGATTCGCGTGCCGAGGGCGGGGTTCGCACGGTTTATCTCGATCGGCGTTGCATCAGGATCGTAAGGGTGTTTGCCGGCGTGAAGATGCGCCTGGCAGTGCCCGTCGACTCTTATCGAGGCGTGGTTCTGTCGTGTGAAGACAAGGGTGAGCAACGTCTTTACCGGGTCACGCTCGCCCATCGCGATTGCGAATTCTCCGTCGCCTTGCATGAAGCAACGGATTGGACGGACGTGCTCTCAATCTGGCAGCATTGGGCACGTTTCTTTGCGCGGCCCGCAATCTTCAATGAAGAGGCGGGGCAAAGTGAAAAGCTGTTCCGCGTGGCGAGTCCCGCCCGCCAGCGCCGCCGCAGCGCTACGCTCGCCAAACGCCGGCCTCGGGCTTTGATCAGGCGGCGACCAGGTCGCATCGGCCCCTTGTCCAATCTTCTCGAAGGCGCGCGAGAACTCATTTGCTACGAGTAGCCCGGTCGGGAATTGCGATTGCAGGCGAGGCCGGCGACATGTGCTGCCTCCGCGCGACAATCAAAACGCCTTATATTTGCGATGCGCATACATCAGTGCTTCACCTTCGGCCGCGATTTTGACAGCTTCGGCGATACCGATCATGACGAAATGAGTCGAGACTTGTCTTGCTTCGATGAGTCGGCAGTCGAAGGCCAGCAAGGCCGTGGCGAGCACTGGCGCGCCGGTTGCAAGCTTTATCCAGTCCCCCGCCGCCGCGAACTTTTCTTCGAGGTCTTGCCCGGTCCGGCCGGCGAAAACGTCGGAAAGGCCCTGATCGCCCGGCGCGAGCGTATTGATGCAAAAGACGCCATTTTGGATCACTCGGATTGTCGACGGCGAGGATTTGTTGATGCAAAACAGCATCATCGGAGGTTCGACGGTGACCGAGCTGACGGCCGAGGCCGTAATTCCGCCAAGCCCTGCGACTCCATCGGTCGTCACGACATGCACCGCGGCGGGCAAGCGGCTCATCGCTTCGCGAAAATGCGCCGGATCGGCTGCGCCGGCATAGGCTGACAAATCCAGTGTCTCGCCGAGAATGACCTGAACTTCGCCCATCTGACTGTCTCTCTTCCTGCGCCGCGGCTAACCAGGCAGCTCTCGCCCCCGCAAGTCGCCGTCGCCCGCGCCCGTCCCGGGAGCGCCGCGCCTTCGGCAGGGCGGTATAGCAAAAGCCATACGGATAAACAAAGTCTGCGTGGATTTCCCGGTTGCTCTGTCGATTGCTCTCTCGATTGCTCTTCGATTGCTTGGGCGATTGCGGCGGGCGGCCGCCCTTGCTAACCTCATGCGGCTCGACTTGCTTTTTGGGGCTCGCTTTCGGGGGTTCGTTTGGATCTGTTTTTTCAGCAATTGATCAATGGCATTACGCTTGGGTCGATCTACGGGCTTATCGCGATCGGCTACACTATGGTGTTCGGCATAATCGGGATGGTGAATTTCGCGCACGGCGATGTCTTCATGCTGTCGACATTCATTGCCATGCTGCTATTTTTGGCATTGACCCAGATTTTAGGCATCACATCGCTTCCTTTGGTTTTCGCTCTCGTGCTGTTTGCCGCCATGCTGCTGACGGCTCTGTGGGGCTACATGATCGAACGTCTCGCCTACCGGCGTCTGCGGGGATCGTTTCGCCTCGCACCACTGATCTCCGCGATCGGTGTTTCGATCTTTCTCGCCAATTTCGTCTACGTCGTGCAAGGTCCGCGCAACGACGCCCTGCCGCCGCTTTTTACCAACGTTCTTGTTCTCACGCATGGCAGCGGCTATGACGTGACGTTGTCCTACAAGCAAATCCTGATTGTCAGCGTGACCGGGTTCTTGCTGGCCGGCTTCTGGTATATCGTCCAATGGACGTCGCTCGGCCGGGCCCAGCGGGCTTGCGAGCAGGATCGGAAAATGGCAGCGCTGCTAGGCATCGATGTCGACAAGACGATTTCGGCAACTTTTGTAATGGGTGCCGCACTCGCTGCTGTCGCGGGCGTGCTCTACATGCTCTATTACGGCGTCGTGAACGCGTCGGATGGTTTCGTTCCGGGTGTCAAGGCCTTCACCGCCGCGGTGCTCGGCGGTATTGGTTCATTGCCGGGTGCCGTCCTCGGCGGTCTTCTCATCGGCCTCATTGAAACTTTCTGGTCAGCCTATGTCTCTGCCGACTATAAGGACGTCGCAGCTTTTTCCATCCTCGCCGTCACATTGATCTTCATGCCCTCCGGCCTGCTCGGCAGGCCTGACGTCGAAAAGGTTTGAGATGGGAGAGGCGACCAAAGGCCGGGCGCCCTCGGAAGTCATAGAGGCGCTGAAATCCGCGGGTCTTTCGGCGCTGATCATGCTCGGCCTCTCGTTTCCGATCATTGCCTTTCGGGCCGAACCTGATTTTTCCAATCAATTATATCTGGTCGGCCGCTGGCCCTTGGTTCTTGCTCTCTGCAGCACGGCTTTCGTCCTGCGTTTCAGTTTCAGCCTTACTTTCGACGCCCGCGCCGCGCGTCGGGCTGTTGCGTTGGACAGGCGGACGTCTTCGCAACATGGGCGCATGGTCGGAGCGCCAAGCGGCGCGGCATCCATTTTCTCGGAGAGCGGTCTAGGCCTGCTCGGCATTGCCGTGCTGCTCGCGTTTCCCTTGGCGATACTCAGCTTGTTTGGCCCGGCCGGCGCGCTCAAATGGATCGACAACTACGGTATCCAGATCCTCATTTACGTGATGCTCGGCTGGGGTCTCAACATTGTGGTGGGGTTGGCGGGGCTGCTCGATCTCGGCTATATCGCCTTTTACGCGGTCGGCGCCTATACCTGCGCGCTGCTTGCGACGACACAAGGTTGGTCATTCTGGCTGTGTCTTCCGATAGCGGGCGCACTGGCCGCCCTTTGGGGAATCATCCTCGGATTTCCCGTCTTGCGGCTGCGCGGCGATTATCTTGCGATCGTCACGCTCGCATTCGGCGAGATCATTCGCCTCGTCCTGCTGAATTGGAGCGACGTGACGAACGGTGACGCCGGCATCGGCTCGATCCCAAAGATCACCTTTTTCGGTCTTCCCTTCACAGCCGGAAAGAACGGTTTTGCCGGTTTTTTCGGTCTGCCCTTCTCACCGATCCATCGCACGATTTTTCTATTCTATGTCATTTTGACCTTGGCGTTGGTGACGAATCTCGTCGCTTTGCGGCTGCGCCGCCTGCCGATCGGGCGTGCGTGGGAGGCTTTGCGCGAAGATGAGATCGCCTGCCGCGCGCTCGGCATCAACACGGTGGTGACGAAACTTTCGGCTTTCGCTCTCGGCGCAGCATTCGGCGGCCTTGCCGGCGCATTTTTCACGGTTCGGCAGGGGTTCGTGTCGCCGTCGAGCTTTACATTCATCGAATCCGCAACGATTCTCGCTATCGTCGTGCTTGGTGGAAGAGGCTCGCAGATCGGCGTTGCGGCCGCTGCGATCGTCATGATCGGCGGCTCGGAACTCTTGCGTGAACTCGACGTGCTGAAGGCGGTCTTCGGGGCAGAATTCGATCCCACGCAATATCGTATGCTCATTGTCGGCTTCGCCATGGTGGTCATGATGAATTTCAAGCCGGAAGGGCTCGTCGCGATACGCCGGCCTTCGATTTTTTTGCATTCGCGCAAACCGCTCTCAGCCGGCCGTTTGAAGGAAGGCGAAGTTTGATGGCGGGGACGCAGCCGGCCTTGCTGACGGTCGAGCACTTGTCCATGCGCTTTGGTGGGTTGACGGCGGTGGATGATGTCGGCTTCAGCGTTCGCCGCGGCGAGATTACCGCACTCATTGGTCCGAACGGTGCCGGCAAGACGACACTCTTCAACTGCATCACCGGCTTTTACAAGCCGACAGCCGGGCGTCTTGTGCTGTTGCGGCGTGGTGTGGCGGCTGCAGGCGACATCGGCGCGCTGACGTTGAGCGGCGCCCGCTATCGCAGGTCCGTTGCGGCGGATATATTCCTTCTCGAACGCATGGCCGATTTCGAGATTGCCAAGAAAGCCGGGGTTGCCCGCACGTTTCAGAACATTCGATTATTCGCGGGCATGACATTGCTCGAGAACTTGATCGTCGGCCGACATAACGCGCTGATGGCGGCATCGGGCTGGACGATTTTCGCGCTGCTCGGGCTGCAGGCCTATGCGAGGCGCGAGGCGCAAGCGGTCGAGTACGCCAAATATTGGCTCGCCGAGATGGGCCTTTTGGCGCGCGCCGACGAATGTGCCGGCACATTGCCGTATGGCGCGCAACGCCAGCTCGAGATCGCTCGCGCGATGATGACCAATCCGGTTCTGCTCTGTCTCGACGAACCCGCTGCGGGCTTGAACCCGCGCGAGACCGCCGAACTCATCAAACTCATTCGTGCGATCCGCGATCGTCACGATACGACGGTTCTCCTGATCGAACATGATATGTCCCTGGTGATGGAAATTTCGGATCATATCGTCGTGCTCGACTATGGCCGCAAGATCGCGGACGGACGTCCAGGCGAGATCGCCGCAGATCCGAAGGTGATTGCGGCTTATCTCGGCGTCGAAGACGAGGCTGAGCTTGCCGCAGCGGAATTCGAGGCCGGACGATGAGTTTGGCGGCGAAATCCGGCGAGCCGCTGTTACGCATCGACGGCGTCAAGGCCCGCTATGGCAATGTCGTAGCCCTGCGCGGCGTCGATCTCGAAATCCGCGAGGGCGAGATCGTCGCCTTGATCGGCGCGAATGGCGCCGGAAAGTCGACGCTCATGATGACGATCAGTGGCGATCCGCGCGCCTGGGAAGGTCGTATCTTCTTCGCCGGGCATGACATCACGCAATGGCCGACGCATGCGATTGCGCGCGCCGGCATTGCGCAATCGCCCGAAGGGCGGCGCATATTTCCGCGGATGAGCGTCTTCGAAAATCTGCAGATGGGGGCGGCGATCAACCAATTCGCGCATTTCGATGCAGATCTCGAGCGCGTCTATTGCATCTTCCCCCGGTTGCGGGAACGTGCCTTGCAACGCGGCGGCACTTTGTCGGGCGGCGAGCAGCAGATGCTGGCGATCGCCCGCGCGCTGATGAGCCGGCCCCGCCTTCTGCTCCTTGATGAACCTTCGCTCGGCCTCGCACCGCTCGTTGCCAAACAGATCTTTGCGACGGTGCGCGACTTGAACCGCAGCCAAGGCCTCACCGTGTTTCTCGTCGAGCAGAATGCCTATCACGCCTTGACATTGGCGGACCGGGCCTATGTGCTGGTCAATGGCGCGATCACGCTCACAGGCGGCGGGCGCGAACTCTTGGCGCGCGCCGACGTGCAGGCCGCCTATCTCGAGGGGGGCGCCAGATGATGTCCTTCCTTTATGGCGGCGAGCCGCAGCAGCTCGCGAGCTTTCTGCTCTTGAGCCTGGCGCTGGCCGGGGCTGGCGCCTTCGCGACGGGTCGTGCGCTCGCCTCGATCTGGCAGCCCTTCCGGCTGGCCATCCTCTATGTCGTCTTGCTCACGGCGGCCGAGCGTTTCCTGCATTTTGTTCTGTTTCAGGAGCCTCTCTGGGCGCCGGGTCCCTGCGCTGTGGATTACGGCCTGGGCCTGGCCATCGCCGCTCTTGCCTATTATCGGACACGCGCGCATCAGATGGCACGGCAATATGGTTTCCTTGCCGCCGGCAACGGCGATGCGATCGAAGGAGGGGAGAGGTGATGCGGGGCTTGTTTCTTTGCGGAGTCATTGCGGTCGCCGGCATGGCTTCGCTGCCGGCTGCTGCACAAACCAAGATCGCGGTCGCGGGGCCGATCACCGGGGCGGACGCCGTCTTTGGTGCGCAACTTCGCTTCGGCGTCGAGCAGGCTGTCGAAGACATCAATGCATCGGGCGGCATTCTCGGCAAGAAGTTCGTCCTCTCCGTCGGCGATGATGCGGCCGATCCCAAGCAGGGCGTTTCGGTCGCCAATAAATTCGTCGGCGACCAGGTGAGCTTCGTCGTCGGACATTTCAATTCGAGCGTGACGATGCCCGCTTCGGAAATCTACTCCGAAAACAATGTTCTCGAAATCACGCCGGGCTCGACGAATCCGCAAATCACCGAACGCGGGCTCGAGTTGATTTTCCGCACCTGCGGGCGCGACGATCAGCAAGGCGCAGTTGCCGCTGATTTTCTCGCCCACCAAGCCGGCAAGAAGATCGCCATCCTGCACGACAAGACGACCTATGGCAAAGGCCTTGCCGACGAGACGCGCAAGCATCTGCATGCCCTGGGCATCGAGGAACTGTTCTACGAGGGCGTCAGCAAAGGCGAAAAAGACTATTCCGCGATCGTTTCCAAAATCAAAGCCTCGGGCGCCGACATTATCTATTGGGGCGGCTTGCAAACCGAAGGTGGGCTCATCATCAGGCAGATGCGCGACCAGGGCGTCGCAGCGACATTGATGGGCGGCGACGGCATTGCGTCTGATGAATTTGCGGCGATCGGCGGACCCGGGGTGGAGGGAACCTTCATGACTTTTCCGCCCGATCCGCGCAACCGGCCGGAGGCGGCAGACGTCGTCAAGAAATTCAAGGCGCGGAATTTCAATCCGGAGACCTATACGCTCTATTCTTACGCCGCCGTGCAGATCATCAAACAAGCGGCCGAGATTGCGCAGTCGCTCGACCCAACGGCAATTGCAAAAGTCATGCATTCGGGCGTGTCGTTCAAGACCGTCATCGGCGACATATCTTTTGACGCGAAAGGCGACGTCACCCGCGCCGACTACACGGTCTATGTCTGGAAGAAAGGCCCTGACGGCAAGATCAGCTATTACGAATTGGAGAAATGAGAGCGACCGCGCGCGCCCGACAATCCAGCGAAGGCAAGCATGATGGGCGCAGCCCTTCACCCCAGATTTGCGAGGCCGGGAAAGGTCTCCAAGAGCCAATAAGACAGGCTTTGCATCGCACCGGTCAGAAACCCAATGCCCGTCGCGACAAGCAAGACGCCGACGATCCGCTCGACGAGCGCGAAATGGCGGCGGAAACGTTTGAGAAACCCGATGAAGGGTTCAAGTGCCGCCGCAGCAAGAAGAAACGGGACGCCGAGGCCGAGGGAATAGACGGCGAGAAGCCCTGCGCCGCGGCCGGCCGTATCTTCCGACGCCGCAACCGCCAGGATCGCTGCGAGAATGGGGCCGATGCAGGGTGTCCAGCCGATAGCGAAGGCGAGGCCCATGATATAGGCCCCCCAGATACTGAGGGGCTTTTCGACTTGCAGCCGCTTTTCACGGTAGAGCCATGTCAGCTGAAAAAGCCCGATGAAATGCAGCCCCATCACGATGATCGCCAGGCCCGCGAGCAGCGGCAAAATGGCGACGTCCTGGCCCAACACTTGGATGTGCAGGCGCAATATTTCGCCGAATACTTGGCCGAAGATCGAAGCCGTGGCGCCGAACGCGACAAACACGGTCGAAAAGCCGAGCACAAACAGGCAGGCGGCGAGGAAAACATCGCGCCGCGCCCGGCTCACCCGTTCGGAGGCGACATCTTCGATCGTGGTTCCCGCTATGAAGGTCAAATAGGGAGGCACGAGCGGCAGTACGCAGGGACTCAGAAAGGATAAAAGGCCGGCTGCCGCCGCAGTGGAAATGGTCACATTGCTCGCCATGCCAGACCTTTATTCGAAGCCAAGGGATAGGAAAACCGCCCATCCGGTCACAGTGGCGTGATATCGAACTACCTTAAGGACGGTTAAAGCCTTGTTCATTGCGGCTTGTATATGGCGATGAAGGCGGCGCCGCTCGGCAAAGCTCGCCGGGGCGGACCAGATCTCCTAGCGGAACCGGACTCTTTTACCGGGACATGGTGTAGAATAGCGGCGTTCGGCTATCTTCCGACGGGCCTTCACAGGATGCGAGAGCGCTTCGATTTGCGAAATGGATATTTCAGCTTCTCCGGCGGCCAAATTGGCGCTTTGGTCGGAACGGGGGGGCGGACAATTGCGACCATTGTCTTTGACTTTCTAGCGCGTATTCCGATCGGGTGGAATCGCCCGATCGATCATGAATACGCGCCAATTCAAAAAGTTGGAGCATGTCCTTGTCGGAAAAGTGGGGCCACTTTTCCGGGACATGCTCTAAGGGAGACTTTTCAAACCGTTCGGAGCGGGTCTGGACGAGCTCCCTCGATCGGCGCTGCCCCGTTGCCGCATCCCGCTCTTGTCGACTTCGCTGGAAAGCGGTTGCGATGAGCGTTATTTTCGCTTTTTCCATCAATATTTTGTTCAATTTCGTCGTCGGCTTGCTCGTCGCGAAATTCCTCGGCCCGGAGGAATATGGCCGGTTTGCCCTGGCGCTTGCGACCGCCATGGCGGTTCAAACCTTGTTTTTCGACTGGCTGCGCCTTGGAGCGACCCGATTTTATTCTGAGCGGGCGCGCAAAGAGGAGCCGGCGCTGCGGGCCACGCTCGATGTCGCATTTGCTCTTTTCGCCTTCGTGCTTGCCGCGGCAGCCGCGGCTCTCCTGCTGTCGGGCACGCATTTCGCGCTCTCGAATGGTCTCATCGGCCTGGCAATGGCGGCGGCGGTCTCGAACGGGCTGTTCGACTACCACACGGCCTTGGTCCGCGCTCGATTTCAAGACCATTTGTATACACGGCTCGTCATCATCAAGAATCTTCTGGCCTTCTGCCTGACCGGCGGGGGCGCCTTCTGGTTCGGCTCCGCGCAAATGGCGCTCATCGGCGGCATTATCAGCTTGACGGGCTCGATAGTCCTGTCGCGCGCATCTTTGGTCGATCCGCACGCGCAGTCGCAGGCCGCCCGTCTCAGCGTCGCGACCGCGCTGATGCGCTACAGTCTGCCGATCGTGGCGGCCAATCTCCTCTATCTTTCGATTCCGCTGGCCAATCGGTCCATCGTTGCCGTGCTCTACGGGTTTTCGGAGACAGGACAATTCTCGCTTGCCTATGACGTCGGCACGAAGGCGATCCAGGCCATCGGTTCGACACTCGATGTCGTACTCTTTCAGATCGCCGTCGCTACGCACGACCGCGACGGGGCGGTTCGCGCGAAGGTGCAGCTCGGCCATAATATGGCAATCGTCATCGCGATCATCTTGCCGGCCTGCACCGGGATCTGGCTGATCCTGCCTTCGATCGAACAATTGGTCGTGCCGGTTGCCTATCGCGGACCTTTTGGCGACTATCTGACTTACATGATGGGTGGATTATTCTCGTTCGCGCTCATTCAATTCGCCGTCAATCCGATTTTCCAGATCGCCAAAAAGACGGCACCCTTGATCGGTGCGGCTTTGGTAGCCTGTGTCGTGGATGCTGCTCTCGTCTTGCTCTTGCCCTATCGGGCTCACGCTTCGGGGCTCGCTATCGCGCAGACGTGCTCTTACGGAGCTGCTCTGGTCTTTTTGGTCTTTCTGGCGAGCTTTTCGAAGCCGCAATGGCCGCGCCTGCATGATCTTTGGGCGACCGTGCTCGGGACTGCGGCGATGGCCGCTGCACTGCTGCCTCTGCGGGAAGCCGATCCCGGGCTCATCACTCTCATCGAGCAGGTTGTTGCGGGCGTGATCATCTATGGTTTTTGCGTCTTCGCCTTCGATACGGCGGGTCTTCGGCGCCTTCTCATCGCCCGGCTCGGGCCGCTTGCCGCACGTTTCGGCACGCCGTGAGCGACGCGCGCCTTCTAGGCTAAACTGGCGCGCGGCGGCGAATCAGGGCGGCGCCCGCGACGAGATCGAAGCTTGCCTTGTTCCTCAAGGCGAGTTCGAGATTGCGCCGCGCCAATCTCGCGTGTTCGCGCATCAAAGCCTCGGCCCGTGCGCCCTCGCGGTTTTCGACCGCGTCGACAATGCAGCGATGCTGGTCTTGCGCGATCATGAAAATCTGCCGCGCTTCAGGCAGGATGGATTGCGCCATGACGAAGCCCGACGGCGAAGCGAAAGGCAAAGCGCAGGCGCGTTCGATCTGGCGCTTCAGAATGGCGCTGCCGCAGGCCTCGTAAACAGCGGCATGGAATTGCGCGTTCAAGCGCACGTAATCGGCGAAATCTTCCGTCTCGAGGGCGCCTTTTTTGATCGTGAGATCGAGCTCGCGCACGCAATCCTTGATTTCCCGCAGCCGCATGGGCGCTACGCCGCGCTCGGCAGCATAACGCGCCGCGAGACCTTCAAGCGTGCCGCGAATTTCGATCGCATCGAAAATATCGGCCTCCGAAAAAACCTTCACCGCGTAGCCGCCCGACGGGATTGTCTCGAGCAGACCTTCTTCGGCAAGCTTGACGAGCGCCATCCGCACCGGCGTGCGCGATACACCGAGGCGATCGACGAGGGTGAGTTCGGCAATTCGGTCTTCCGGCGCGAGTTCACCCGAAAGGATCAGTTCGCGCAGACTGAGCAGCGCCTTGACGGTCTGCGAGACCGAACGGTCGAGTTCGCTATCGCTCTTTGACATGGGCGCTCTTTTCGTCATTCGGCCGCCTGCCGTTGGCGCTGCGCCGTAGCTTCCACCTCGATCATCTTATCGATGATCCGGCGGGCTGCCGGATAGCAGGCGTTGAGAAGGAAAGGTCTCGAAAAGCTCTTGTCCTTGCGCCGTGCTCCCCGTGGATACGGATTGTATACAATGAATATCCGCGAATTTGAGCACGTGTCAACAGGTGCCATGGGCGCCGCGGTGAAGAAAAGACACAAGGCGATTGCCTCATGCGCGAACCGGGGACGACGGGAGATGTGCGCTTTGTGAGCCGGTTGTTCCGACACGCTGCTTGAAGCGGTGAGGCGGGAGGGGCAAATTGCGCCTCGGTCTTGGCAATGCAACAGTGCCGCTCATTGTCCCTGCCGCTTCGCGGCGCAGCGATTTTACAGATTGGGGCTTATGCGACTGGTGGGAACGCGGCGAGGTGGGTATTCACAGGCCGTGTTGTGGGGCATAGGCAATCACGAGCACGATTAATATTATTGCGACAATGGAATTGAAGATGTGCTGCGAAACAAGCGCCTGCTCAAACCACGAAACCTCTCCTCCGGGCACTCGCTTTTGAGCTTCCACAACCCCGGCAACCCCAAGTGCAGTCGGTGTTGTTCCGGTATCTGCAAAGATACGTCTTAACTCAGTAGTCACGCGCTGCATTCGAGTCCGAATCCTTCCCCCGAAGAACAGACGTGCCCTCCAATTCATCAGCGATACATACTCATGAGTATCTTCCGCCGTCCAATTCGAGATGTCACGGTCCCATTTAAGTGCTAACTCAGTAGCGCGGCCGCGCAGCGCTATTGCGTGCGCCTCTTCAGGGGTGGAACCGTGGGCGGGAATCACGTCGATGAGCCAAAAGAAAACGGCTTTGAACATCCAATGTGAGGCCAAGACAATAAGGGAAACGACGGCTAACATCAGTTCACACACGACGTAGGCGATAACTACTTTGACCACGGTGCTGTACGCAGTGTTCTGCGCTATGATGATCGCGGCGGCGATGACTGCGAAGAAGGTCAACTTAGTAAGAATCGTGAAGGGCCACAACAGCAGCCAAAGGAGCTTATGCGCCCTGTAATCAAGCATTCCGAACAAGGTTGCCCCCCGCAAAAATTTCGTCCGGCATCGACCCAAAAGCGCGCCAGCCTACAACTGATCCTGCGAACCTTGCATGTAAATATCAAGAGGTGTGGGCGTGTCCTGTCACGCGCTCGCGGGTGACAGGTCGGGCTCTAGGCGCAAGCGCCCGAAGCCGCGCAGCGTCTTCGCCCTGACGGGTGACGATCCCTCACGCGCGTCATGAGGCCGCAGACGCGGCCATTTTGCTAGGGGCCGGTAACAGGAAGCAGCTCGCATGGGCGCTGGGGTGTTTTGGTCATGAACCGCCCGGGACGAGTGCTAGTTTTTGCACAAGACTGACTATTTTAGCTTGTACGCTCTTGAACTGCGCAAGGTGTGGCTGCCCCAGCGGGAGAGGGCTAGATCGAAGCATCTGAGATGCTTCTTCGTGCAGCGTAGCCAGCTCCTCGTATAGGACTTTCAGCTTTTCGTGGGATTCGGGAGTATTTATCATGCCCGAAATATGGCATTTCTTCGCGGTTGTTTCTACCGTGTGTCAATCCCGGCAGATTTTAAACTGACCAACTACCGAAGCAGGAGGAAGTTTCGATCCACAGGTTTCGCAGTTGTGCATAAGTCAAGGATACTGTTGAAAAACTCGGAAAACAGGTGGTTACGAAAACATCGCCTTTGCGCGCTGCGGGCGGATTTCAACATTCAAAGCCACGACAAATTTCCTGCGAAGGCCACAGGCAACAAAACCAACTTCTCTGCCGGAGGCCTAGCGGATTTTGTTTGAATGGCGTCCTTGACCTTTAGAATTGTGATCACCGAAGAAATCAGAGTTTTTCAACGGCATCCAAGAATTCCGCACAATACCCAGCTTATTGATTTTCAACCCCTTTTTTGTGCAGAAATGCCGTGCAAAATAGAGCGCGTATTTTCACGCTCCTTGACGTATAATTGTATCCATGAATCGCGACGAGATCATAGAGAAGCTGAAGGACTGCGAGGCCGACTTGCGGGCGCGCGGGGTGACCCATGCCGCGCTGTTCGGTTCCCCCGCGCGCGGCGACAACCGCCCCGACAGCGACATTGATATCATGGTCGAGATCGACGAGGCTTTTCCGATTGACGTGTTTCAATATATCGGCGTCGTTCACGTCATCGAAGACTTGTTCCCCCTGCCCGTCGATGTTTCCAATCGTGTCGCGCAGAAGCCCCATGTCCGGCCAAGCGCCGAGCGCGATGCGGTCTATGCTTTCTAACAGGTCGCGGCTCGCCCTTTACGACATCCGCGATAACATTCTTCTCGCGCAAGAGTTTGCCGCGAGGCTCGATTTTGAAACGTTCAAAACCTCGCAGCTGCATTTTTACGCGGTGACGCGAGCGGTGGAAATTATTTCGGAAGCCAGCAAGCGCTTGCCCGACGAGGTCTGCGCGCGGCATCCGCATTTGCCTTGGCGTGATATCAGGGATGTCGGTAACTTCTATCGTCACCAGTATGACAATGTCGCGGAATCCTATGTGTGGCGCGCGGTGCATGAACGCCTCCCGCCCTCGTTGACGGCGATTCTCGCCGAACTTGCCGCGCTCGACGATCACCCATGATTTACGGCTCTGCGCAAGTCTCGACCGGCGGCCGGAGCTTCAATGCGCAAGTGACGCAGTTGCGCGCCGTCCGAGCGGCGCTGTGATCCCGTCCGAAACGCGGTTCCGCAAAAGCCTCACGCCACGGCGCGGATCACCTTCGCGGTCTTGTCGACGATCTCGTCGATCTGCGCTTCGCTGAGGATCAGAGGCGGCGTCAAGACGATCGTATCCCCGGCGAGACGGATCAAAATGTCGAAGTCGTGGAAGGCGCTCTCTAGTGCAGCATATCCGCGCCGGCCCGGTGCATCGGTGAGTGGCGCGAGGTCGATCCCCGCGGTCAGCCCGCAATTGCGTATGTCGAGAACATTCGGCAGGCCACGCAGGCTGTGCACCGCATCCGCCCAAATCCGCTCGAGCCGCCGGGCGCGGCCGTAAATATCCTCTTGTTCATAGAGTTCGAGCGTTGCAAGGCCCGCGGCGCAGGCGAGCGGATGCGCCGAATAGGTATAGCCATGGAAGAGCTCGACGGCTTGTTCGGGCCCCTGCATGAACGCGTCATAGATCTTCTTGTGGGCGATGACGCCGCCCATCGGGACGGTGCCCGAAGTGACGCCCTTGGCGAAGGTGATCAGGTCGGGAACAACGCCGTAGCGATTTGCCGCAAACGCATGGCCGAGCCGGCCAAAGCCGCAGATCACTTCATCGAAGATCAGCAGAATGCCGTATTTGTCGCAAATCGCGCGAAGCTTTTCGAGATAGGTTTTGGGCGGCGGCAGGACGCCGGTTGAACCCGCCATCGGCTCGACGATCACCGCCGCGATCGTCGAAGCGTCGTGCAGCGCGACGAGACCTTCGAGCGCATCGGCCAAATGCCCGCCCCATTCAGGTTCGCCTTTGCAGAAGGCCTGTTCGGCGCGGTTATAGGTGGCGGGCAGATGGTCGACGCCGGCGAACAGCGTCCCGAACATTTTGCGGTTGGCCGCCATGCCGCCGACCGCTGTGCCGCCAAAGCCGACGCCATGATAGCCGCGTTCACGCCCGATGAGGCGCTGGCGTGCCCCTTCGCCACGCACCCTGTGATAGGCGAGGGCAATTTTGAGCGCAGTGTCGACGGCTTCCGAGCCCGAATTGGTGAAGAAGACGTGATCGAGATCGGCAGGTGCCAAATCAGCGATCCGCGTGGCCAGCGTGAAGGCCTTGGGATGTCCGAATTGGAACGGCGGGGCGTAGTCGAGCTCTGCTGCCTGCGCTTGAATCGCCGCGACGATCGGCGCTCGACAATGGCCGGCATTGGCGCACCAGAGACCCGCGGTAGAATCGAGGATCGCGCGCCCCTCGGGGGTGAAATAATGCATGTCCTTGGCGCCGGCCAGCAGCCTTGGCCTTCGTTTGAAGGCGCGATTGGCGGTAAAACCCATCCAATAGGGTTCGAGATCGTTGGGAAGCCCAGCCGGTGCAGCGGGTGCGGACATTGCAAGCTCCAAGATGCACGATTAAGTAACGCGATAAGCCGACATGCAAGAAAAAGCGAAAGGTTTCTCAACCGGGCCTGCGAGCCGTCATCGTCAGGCTTTCGCCCCGGTGGGGTGCGCGGCGCGCGATTCTATTTGCCGCGCGCGCCCTTTCTCGCCAGCGAAAACCCCAATCCGGCGGTATCGGCGTTTGCTGCGGGTTCAAGAGATGTCGCATGGATAGGCTTTGCTGGAAGTAGAAGGTTGCCCTGGTCTCGGCTGGGACGATTTGAACATCCACAAAACCGGTGTCGTTCAGCAGCCGGGTCAGACTTTCTCGTGTATGCAAAGACAGGTGGCGCGGTGCTTCGAGACCCCTCCAAAATTCGCCGAAAATAGACAGGCCCACCGAGTCGAGATTGGGTTGCGACAGCCACACGCGGCCGCCCGGACGCAAGAGCTGAAAAATCTCCTCCGCCGCCTGGCGCGGCTTGTGCAAATGCTCGAAGACGTGGCTCAAGCAAATCTGTTCGAAAGAGCCTGCCGGCAGGCCAGAGTTCGGAACCATCCCCATTCGGACATCGAGCCCTATGGCCCGGGCTTGGCGCACGGCGTCTTCGTCGGGCTCGAGCCCGACGGCGGCGTACCCCAGATCACGCGCTGTGAGCAAAAAGCTGCCGTTACCACAGCCTATATCCAGTAACGCTGCACCTTCGTATTCAGGAGCTGGAAGATGCCGTATGCCGAAATCTGCCGAGGATGCTATAGTGCGCGAAATTTTGAAAACAATCTTGCCCACTGATAGTCCGGTTTCGAAGTTATACCCAAAAGCGCTGTTATAATATCCAAGCTTTACGCGCCCCACTAAATCTTTCCGGCTCGCTAAAACCGCGCTGCGGGGCTTGGCATGCGTGTAGTAACTTTTATAGGCTCTTCCGATCGAGCTTTCGGTCGGTCTCGGATCGAGATAAGCGGCTTCGCAGCCGCCGCAACGCCAAAGGGTCCATGTTCCAGGTGCGACATGGAACGCATAGTCACGGATATCGTCGAACAGCTTGCTGCGGCTACCACTGTCGCAGGCAGGGCATTTTCCAAGATATTCGAGATCGGTTTCCGGCCACTTTTCTTCGGAATCAATTTGTTGCATCGAGCTCCTCGGGCAATGACAGTATCAGTCTAATTCACAACCGCAGATCTTTGTGCGCCATTCTACGGAATACCAACACATTGTGACCAAGGATCGAACTCCCCATGCTTGCGCAGGCGCAAGGCCGATGTTAAGTTCATTAACATCGGTGCTGGCGGAGCAAACTTTTGTTGATGGATTTCATCTTGGCGAGCCTGCATCATCTGGCGGTCTTTTCGCTCGTCGCCATCCTCGTCGCAGAGCTTGTTTTGCTACGGCCAGGCCTTGATGACGTGGCCGTCAGTCGGATTGCGCGCTTGGACATCGCCTATGCGATCGCCGCGGCCTGCGTTCTCGCCGCGGGATTCGCCCGCGTCTTCTTCGCTGCCAAGGGCGCCGACTATTATTTCCATAATTACATTTTTTGGACGAAAATCGGCCTTTTCGTGCTGGTCGGGATCTTGTCGATCCAGCCGACCTTGCGTTTCATCGCCTGGCGGCGAGCTTTGGCTGCCGATCCGAAAACCCTTCCGGCCGCCGCGGATATTAAGCGCGCGAAATTATTCGTTCACATTGAAGCGACCTTGGTGTTCATCCTGCCTATTCTTGCCGCGGCAATGGCGCGCGGCTACGGCAGCCCGTGAACATCTCCGGCTTGACAGATCCAGGCCCTGCCTTTAGCCGCGTCTGATGCATGATCATCCCGCCAAGGCCCCGACCAACAAGGCCAAGATCTTTTCGCCGCAGTTCGCCCGTGGGCTCGGCGAACTCGCCCCGGATTACGACGTCCTGCTCTGCGACGTTTGGGGCGTCGTTCACAATGGTATTGCCTATTTCGAAAAGGCGATCGATGCGCTGATCCGGTTTCGCGACAAAGGCGGTTTGGTCATCCTCATCACCAATGCGCCGCGGCCGAAGGCTAAGATCGTACGCATGCTCGATAGGCTCGCTGTGCCGCACGACGCCTATGACGGCGTGGTGACATCGGGTGATGTCACAGCAGCCCTGATCGTGGCGCGTGGCAGCGAACCGCTTGCGCATATCGGCCCCGAACTCGATGAATCCGTCTTTGTCGAGGCGGAGCACATCGGCGGCCGGCCGATACCGCGCGTGGCGATCGAAGCGGCGTCCTATGTCGTCTGCACGGGGCTCGTCGATGCCAAGCACGAAGCTCCGGCCGATTATCACGCGCGGCTCGCGCTGATGAAGGATCGCAGTCTCGATTTCATCTGTGCCAACCCCGACATCGTCGTCGAACTCGGCAAGTCTCTGTATTATTGCGCGGGTGCGCTTGCTGAACTTTACGCTGCGATGGGCGGCGAGGTGATCCACGCCGGCAAGCCCCATTTGCCGATCTACGAGCGCGCGCTTGCTCTCGCTGCCGGCGTTAGGGGCGCGGCCGTCGACCGCAGGCGCGTGCTCGCTATCGGCGATGGGATCAATACCGATATCAAAGGCGGCGCAAATCAAGGGATCGACACATTATTCGTGACCTCGGGCATTCACCGGCCGGACCTGCAAGGTGACGCGGCGACCATCGACGTCGCTGCCTTGCAGCGTCTCTTCGAATCGCACGGCGTTGTCGCCAAAGCTGTGCTCAGCGAACTTGTGTGGTAGCGCAGGAATTGTCGCGCAGGACTTGTAGTTTAGGATTTGCCCTAAATCCGCAAGAATTCCGAAGGATAATGAACATCTGTGTCTTCGAGCCGTGCCGGATTGGCATGACGGCATTCGCGTAAGTACATGCTCCGACTTAGGTATTTCGAGTGCGGGCTGGTTGATTGGAGAGACCCGTCAGGTGGAAGAGGCCTTGTGGCCGCATTCGTTCTTGTGCCTTGCTCGTTGTGCGGCGGGTTTGCTATGACACAAAAACATCGCAATCCAACATTTTTGGGGTGGCGTCCATGCCGGCAATTCAGATCAGGACATTGAAAACGAAACAATTTGGCACAGCGCTGCGGGGCTATCGTTTGCTAGCCGGCTGTATGGCGTTCGTCCTTTGCGGGGTGCTCGGCGGACAGGCTTTCGCCGCTGAGTGCAGCGTGGACCTCGGCAACATTACAAAAAAGCGCCAAGCGATCATCGACGAACTGAACAAGGCTGCCAAAGCTTCCCCAAAGGGGCAGCTCGACCCGAATGTTTCCTGTCCAAAATTGCAGGCTCTCGCGGCAACCGAACAGGAACTGCTTGCCTATATGAATAAAAACAAGGACTGGTGCATGATCCCCGATGAAGTCGTCAACAATTTCAGGGAGACATCGGGAAAATCCAAAATGATCGCGAGCAGGGCCTGTGCTGTTGCCGAGCAGATCAAAAAGGGCCTTGCGGCGGGAAATCAGAACGGGCCGAAATTGCCGACCGGCCCTTTATAATCGAAGCGCGTGAGCCCGTCGCAGCCAGACCTACCCCCCTCCGCCGCGGCTGCCGCGCCAATAGGCGCGCTGCCGGATGCGGTGACCGGGCAGTTCCTGCTTCGCCATGCCCCTGCGGCATGGCTCGGCTACATTCAGCTCGCCCGTCTCGATCGGCCAATTGGCTGGTGGCTGCTGCTTTTGCCGTGCTGGTGGTCGAGCGCGCTCGCCAGCATGTCGCGGCACGCGGCGCCCGATGTGCTGCATCTCGGGTTGTTTCTCGTCGGCGCCGTGGCCATGCGCGGGGCGGGGTCGACCTTTAACGATATTGTCGACCGCGACATCGACGCGCAAGTCGAGCGGACCCGATTTCGGCCTTTGCCGTCGGGTCGCGTCAGCCGCCACGCCGCCATGATATTTCTTCTCGTCGAAGCGCTCGTCGGCTTCCTCGTCCTCATTTCATTCAACCGGTTCAGTATCGCGCTCGGCTTTGCCTCACTCGCCATCGTGGGCCTTTATCCCTTCATGAAACGGGTGACCTCCTGGCCGCAGGCGGTTCTTGGCCTGGCCTTCGCGTGGGGTGGTCTGATGGGCTGGGCGGCGATTTACGGCTCTTTGGCCATGCCTGCCTACCTCGTCTATTGTGGCGCGATCGCCTGGACGATCGGTTATGACACGATCTATGCCCTGCAGGACGTGCGTGACGACTCGATTATCGGGGTCAAGTCCACGGCGCGGCTGTTCGGCGAGAAGGTGGTGCCCTGGGTGACGCTCTTTTATGCGGTCACCATCCTGTGCATCGGCGCCGCTGTGCTCTTATCCGGCGCGGCAGGTTTCTTCGCGCTCGCCGGCTTTGCGGGATTTGTCCTTCATCTCGCCTGGCAGGTTCTCAGCCTGAAACGGGGACTCGACCGACAGCCGGTCGTTACGGCCTTGGCTCTGCGGTTGTTCCGCTCCAACCGGGAGGCTGGGCTCATTTTATTTGCCGGCTTGGCCGCAGAAGCCTTGCGTCTTTCCCTCGTATGAGGGGCCTCATTCGCCACATTTGACGACAAATGCGTCGGGATCGAGCTTGGCTTCTTGCACGCCGGCGATCGTGCCGGTGAAATCTTCGGCTCGGCCGAAGGCGACGGGGCTCGCAAAGCCCATAGCTTCGCACCAAGCGGCCGCGACGACTTCCCCGCATCCCTTCGTCCGCAAAATACATTCTTGCATGCCGTAGCCGTCGTTGGCGGGCACGATGATCATATGGGTGTCGGCTGCCTGTGCCGCGCGCTGGACGGCGGCGATCACCAGAAGTCCGGCGAGTATCGACAGCACGACGCCCAAAAACTTGCGAAAGTCGTGCCGGATGATGGACATGGAAAAGCCTCCGCCCTAGGAATGCGCTCCCCCAAGGAGCGCATCCAAGCCACACGCGATAGCGTGCCGAGCTATTTTGCGTGAGCGTCCTAAAGGATCGGTTAAATTAGCGCCCTAGGCTTGCGCCAATCTCACCCGCTTGACGGGCCGCCGGTTCTCGCGCATGATTCCTTCATGACGTGCTCAATCCGCCTCTGCCGGACCATTTGCATTATTGGCTAGCGTAACGCTGGCTGGAGCCGTCTCGTCCTCAATTTGAGAGTCAGATCTGTTCCCGGCCAGCGCCAGGCTGAAGGGGAAGCTATGGCTTTGCAGCTCTATAACAGCATGACGCGGCGGAAGGACAAACTCGTCCCGCTCGATCCGGAAAAGCTGCGCCTCTATGTCTGCGGCCCGACGGTTTATGATTTTGCTCATATCGGCAATGCGCGGCCGCTCATCGTCTTCGATGTGCTCTATCGGCTGCTGCGCCACATCTATGGGCCCGAGCATGTCATCTATGTCCGCAATATCACCGACGTCGACGACAAGATCAATGCGCGGGCGGCGGAGCGCGGCATTTCGATCCGCGCCCTGACCGAGGAAACCAATAGGATTTTCCAAGAGGATGCTGCAGCACTCGGCTGCTTGGCGCCGACCATTCAGCCGCGCGCGACCGAACATATTGCCGAGATGATCAGCCTTATCGAAAAGCTGCTGGCGAGCGGCCATGCCTATGTGGCCGAAGGTCATGTGCTGTTCTCGGTTCCCTCCATGCCAACCTATGGCAGACTGTCGCGTCGCCCGCTTGACGAGATGATTGCCGGGGCAAGAGTCGACGTCGCGCCTTATAAGCGCGGCGATCTCGATTTCGTCTTATGGAAGCCATCCGCCGCCGCCGAGCCCGGCTGGGACAGCCCGTGGGGACGCGGAAGGCCTGGCTGGCACATCGAATGCTCGGCGATGAGCTGGGCCTATCTCGGCGAGACTTTCGACATTCACGGCGGCGGCATCGATCTCGTCTTTCCGCATCATGAGAATGAGATCGCGCAGAGCTGCTGCGCCTTCGGCCGCGAGGTCATGGCCAATATCTGGATGCACAATGGCTTTCTGCAGGTCGAAGGCGAGAAAATGTCGAAGAGCCTGGGCAATTTCATCACCATTCGCCAAGCCTTGGCGGATTGGCCGGGCGAGGTTTTACGCTTCAACATGCTGAAGACGCATTACCGGCAGCCAATCGATTGGACCGTTGCAGGCCTGCGCGAGAGCGAGCGCGAGCTCGATCGCTGGTATCCGATGGCCAAGCAATTCGCCGAATCCGAAGCGATGCTGGCACCCGAATTCGCAGCGGCGCTCGAAGACGATCTCAACACGCCGGACGCCATCACCGTCATGCGCCGGCTTTATAAGGAAGCAACAGAAGAGGTCGCTTTCGCAGGCACACGGTTCAATTCCTGCGGACGGCTTTTGGGGCTTTTTGAAACGAGCGTTGCTGAATGGTTTCATTCGAAACCTGCGGCCCATCAAGTCGACGAAATGCTAGTCGCGCGCATGATCAAGAACCGTCTCGATGCGCGCAAGGCCAAGGATTGGGCGGCTTCCGACCGCATCCGCGACGAGCTCGCCGCGATAGGTGTGGCTTTGAAGGACAATAAAGATGGGACGACGAGCTGGGAGGTGAAGCGATGAGTGCCAGCGCTGTTCCGAAACCGGCGCTGCGTCCCTATCTTGCTTCGGACGCGCCGCTGCTTGCGCAGATCTTTCGCGACTCGATCGCGGAACTGACAAGCGATGATTATGACGAGGCGCAGCAGGCGGCCTGGATCGCCCGCGCGGATGATGAGGCGCGGTTCGCCGAGAGCCTCGCGACATCACTCACACTCGTTGCCACAATCGCGCACGCGCCGGTCGGCTTCGTCTCGCTCGACGGGGGCGATCATATCGACAAGCTTTACGTGCATCCGAGCATGGCGCGCGAGGGCATCGGCATGCTGCTTTGCGATGCGATCGAGAAAGTTGCGCAGGCACGCGGCGCAGCGCGTCTGACGACGGATGCGAGCGATACGGCGCGGCCCCTGTTTGAACGGCGCGGCTTCGAAGCGCGGCATAGGCAGACCGTTGCACTCGGGACGGAATGGCTCGGAAATACGCGGATGGAAAAGCAATTGGAACCCAGCACGAGGCGAGACCAAAGCCGATGACCCGCACACGCCTCACTCTCTTCGATACGACCTTGCGCGACGGGGCACAGACGACCGGCGTCGATTTCTCGCTCGATGATAAGCGACAGATCGCGGCTTTGCTCGACGGGCTGGGCCTCGATTACATTGAAGGCGGCTATCCCGGCGCCAATCCCCTCGACACCGAGTTCTTCGCCAAGAAGCCGAAGTTCCGGCAGGCGCGATTCGCTGCTTTCGGCATGACAAAGCGCGCCGGACGCTCGGCCGCAAATGATCCGGGCATAGCGGCGCTTCTCGAAGCCGACGCGGACGTCATAACCTATGTCGCGAAGACATGGGATTATCATGTCCATGTCGCGCTCGGCTCGACACTCGAGGAAAACCTCGAAGGCATTGCGCAATCGATCGAGGCCGCGAAAGACAAGGGCCGCGAGACGATTCTCGATTGCGAACATTTCTTCGACGGTTTCAAAGCGAACAAAGCCTATGCGCTGGAATGCGCCAAGACCGCTTATGCGGCCGGCGCCCGCTGGATCGTGCTCTGCGACACGAATGGCGGGACTCTGCCGCACGAAGTCGAACGTATTGTGGCAGAAGTCGGCAAGCATATTCCCGGCACGCACCTCGGCATCCACGCTCATAACGATACCGAAAATGCGGTCGCGAATTCGCTTGCCGCGATCCGAGCGGGCGCGCGGCATGTTCAAGGCACGCTCAACGGGCTTGGCGAGCGCTGCGGCAATGCCAATCTCGTTTCGATCATTCCGACGCTGCTGCTGAAGCCAGAATATGCGGACGCCTTCGAGATAGGCGTCACGCTTGAACAGCTCGCCACGCTCACCAAAGTGAGCCACACGCTGGACGAATTGTTGAACCGTGCACCGAACCGGCATCAACCCTATGTCGGAGCTTCCGCTTTTGCGACCAAGGCCGGCATTCATGCCTCCGCCCTGATGAAGGATTCGGCGACTTATGAACATGTCGCACCCGAAAGCGTCGGCAACCGCCGCCGGCTTCTCGTGTCCGATCAAGCCGGCAAGTCCAACATCATGGCCGAACTCGAGAGATTCGGGGTCAGCCTCGGCAAGGACGATCCGCGTCTCACGCGTCTCCTCGAAGAGGTGAAAGAACAGGAAGCGCAAGGCTATGCCTATGAAGGGGCGGACGCGTCCTTCGAACTCCTTGCCCGCCGCAGCCTGGGCAAAGTTCCCGATTATTTCGAAGTGGAATGGTTCAGGGTCGACGTCGAACGGCGCCACAATGCCGCGGGCGACCTCGTGACTATGTCGCATGCCGTGGTCAAAGTCCGCGTCGGCGACAAAGTGCTGATTTCAGCGGCCGAAGGCAATGGTCCGGTCCATGCGCTCGATCTCGCGTTACGCAAAGATCTCGGCGAATACCAGCCGTTCATCGAAGATCTCGAACTCGTCGATTATCGCGTCCGCGTCTTCCAGGGCGGCTCCGATGCGGTCACCCGCGTCCTCATCGAATTCCGCGACGGTGGCGGCGAACATTGGTCGACGGTCGGCGTCTCGGCGAATATCATCGATGCCTCGTTCCAGGCTTTGACCGATGCAATCATTTTCAAGCTGATGAAGGTCGGGGCGGTTTAGTAATAGGTGGAGCCGTTGCTTCGTCGGCTCCGACATCACATGCGCGGGTCGACGGTTTCCTTGCGGGCACCCAGTGCGGCATTTCTTGCAGCTGCGGTCTCGATCATTGGCAATATATCGTCGATTGCTTCCGCCACGAGGTAGCGCACCTCAAATTTCGGCTGGATGAACCTGTGTTCGCGCATATGCTCGAAGAGGGCGAGGAGCGGCCGCCAGAAGCCGGCAATATCGGCGATGACGACAGGCTTCGTATGGCGCTCGAGCTGCACCCAGGTCAATTGTTCGACGAGTTCCTCGAGGGTGCCGATGCCGCCGGGCAGCGCTATGAAGCCATCCGCCTGCTCGAACATCAGTCGTTTGCGCGTGTGCATGTCGGGAACGACGATATGTGACTGTGCGCCCTCGACGCGTGTGTCGCGATTGTTAAGGAACTCGGGGATTATGCCGGTGACCTTGCCGCCGTTCTCGAGTGCGGCGCGCGCGATGGCGCCCATCAGGCCTCTGCTGCCGCCGCCGTAAATGAGGCCGATGCCGGCCAAGGCCAAAGTACGGCCCAATTTGTGGGCCGCCAGCTCGTAAAGCGGGTCAATTCCGGCAGCGGAACCGCAGTAGACACAGACATTGCGGATTAGGGGATGACTGCCGGACTCGGCGCTCGCTTCGCTCATGCCGCGCTTCTCGCGCGCGGCTGGCGGAGCCGTCAAGCCTGTGTTTGCACTTCGAGCCATTCTCATGCCTTGAATTTCATGTCTTCAATTGCTGTTTTCAATTCCTTGGCGGATCTGCGGCTGGCATCGTATAGTCGATGCGAGGCCAAAACCGCCGATCGGCTGAACCGATCTCATAAATCTCATGATCTGCCTCCGCTGAGGCGGTTTAGGGGCCATCGTTCCGAAATCCCAAGTTTCTGAAAACCCAGGCCTCTGAAGTAATTTCATGACGCGGTTGCAAACACTCGCCCTGTTCGCGGCTTCATGTTGCGTCGTCCTCGGTGCAGGGCTCACGTGGCGCGCCTATGCGCCCGACGGTGCACAGCTGAAGCTTTCTTTGTTCGATTCGGGAAAACTGGCTGACGCGCCGCGTGTGCAGGACCCGCAAAGGCAAGCGAAAGCCGCTCCGCCAGAGCAGGAAACGCCGGTGCTGCGGCCCGAATTCGACGTCGTCCGTGTTGAACCTTCAGGTGAATCGGTCATTGCCGGTCGCGGCCGGCCGCTCGCCAAGATCGCCATCATGGCCGGCGGCAATGTATTGGCCGAAATAATGGCCGATGAGTCCGGCCATTTCGTCGCCACGCCGACCCTGCCTCCAGGAGATGTCGAGCTCAGCCTGCGCGACAGCGCTGCTTCGATTGAATCGCTTCAAAGCGTCATTGTATCGGTGCCGCATAAGCCTGGCGACAAAACCATTGTCGCGCTCGCCGAGCCCGGCAAGCCGACGGTTCTGCTGACTTCTCCGCCCGCCGTAAAATCGGAAGAAACGTTGGCGTTCATTGCGGCGGAAATCGACAAAAGCGGATTTTATGCCGCGGGCAGGGCGAAGCCGGATGCGCATCTGCGGATCTATGCCGATGACCATGCCCTGGCGGACGTGGTTGCCGGCTCCGACGGCCGCTGGTCGCTGCTGGTCGCGAAGGGCCTCAGTCCAGGACCTCATAAGCTGCGTGCGGATAGTTTCGATGCCGCCGGTCAGGTCGTGGCGCGTGCGGAAATTCCATTCGAGGTTCCTGCCGATCTTCGCGAAGCTAAGGCTGAGGCCTTGCCGCAACGGGTCGACGAGACAGCGGCTCACGAGTCTCCGGCTGCCAAGGCCGCAAGCGCGACAGTGCAACGCGGCGACAACCTTTGGCGGATCAGCCGCAAATTGCTCGGCGCCGGCCCGCGTTACACGCAGATCTATGAAGCCAACACCGGCCAAATCAGGAATCCGAAACTTATCTATCCCGGGCAGGTCTTCATTGTCCCGCCTGCCGGCAGGTGAGTCATCGCGATCTAAGACGCCTTATTCCTGTTAAATTCTGTAAATATTGGAAATCTGAGGTGCCGCCGCACAGGGGTGCGTTTGCGCCGCACTTCGCCTATATGAAGGGCCTAGCCCGGATTTCAGGCGATCTCGATCGTTTGCGCGGCGACTCTCCCGGATTCGCCACCAAGCAGATTTTTCCTACCATTTTTCGTTATGCGCCAAGGCGAGAACGTCGGCGCCAAGGTCGCCATGTTGCAGCAGGTCACACCCTCCCCAAATCTCGCGCCGCGGGCCCGCGCAAAGGTCACCCTTGCCGAGACGTGGCGCCGGCTTTGGCCTTATGTCTGGCCGGCCGATCGAAAGGATCTACAACGGCGCATCTACGCCGCCTTCGCACTGCTGCTTCTCGCCAAGCTCATCACCATCGCAGTGCCATATTCATTCAAATGGGCAACCGACGCGCTGTTGGGCAAATATTCGGCGGATCTGCCGGCGTTTCTCGTTGCGCCGTTTGCATTGACTTTGCTTTACGGCTTGTTGCGGGTCAGCATGGCCCTCGTGACGCAAGGGCGCGACGCAATCTTCGCGGCGGTCGCCATGCACGCCGTGCGGCGTCTCGCGCGCACGGTCTTCGTTCACCTCCACCAGCTTTCGCTGCGATTTCATCTCGAACGCAAGACCGGTGGCCTCACCCGGGTACTCGAGCGCGGGCGAGAGGCGATCGAGACGATCGTCCGCATGACGGTTTTGACGGCCATTCCGACAGCCGTCGAATTCCTGCTCGTATTGGCGGTTTTCTTGGTCCAGTTCGACTGGCGCTACGTCGCGAGCGTCGTCGCAATGATTGTCGCCTATCTTGGCTTCACCTTCGCGGCGACGAACTGGCGGATCTCGATCAGGCGGTCGATGAACGAAAGCGATACGGAGGCTAACACAAAAGCGATCGATTCGCTCCTCAACTACGAAACCGTAAAATATTTCAACGCGGAACGGCGCGAAGCCGAACGCTATGACAAGACCATGGCGCGCTATGAGCGCACCAGCGTGCGGACTTATACTTCGCTTGCCTTTCTCAACGCCGGACAGGCGGTGATTTTCACGGCCGGTCTCACGGCTGTCATGGCTCTGAGCCTCGCTGGAATAAGAGCGGGAACCAATAGTGTCGGCGATTTCGTGCTGATCAATGCAATGATGATCCAGCTCTACCAGCCTTTGAATTTCATGGGCATGGTCTATCGCGAGGTTCGGCAAGCGATGATCGACATTGAAATGATGTTCGACATCCTCGGGCAGCACGCAGATATCGAAGATCGCCATGGCGCTCGGCCGCTCGAGGTGTCGGGCGGCCATTTGCGGTTCGAGAATGTGAGATTCGGCTACACGCCCGACCGAACGATTCTCGACGGCGTTTCTTTCGATGTGCCGCCTGGACGCACCCTCGCCATCGTTGGCGCCTCGGGGGCCGGCAAATCGACGATTTCGCGCCTCATCTTTCGATTCTATGAACCGTCGGCCGGGCGAATCACGATCGACGGTCAGGATATCGGCGCGGTCACGCAAGAATCGTTGCGCGCCGCCATCGGCATGGTGCCGCAGGATACCGTGCTCTTCAACGATACGATCTACTACAACATCCGCTATGGCCGCTGGGATGCGTCCGAAGCAGACGTGCGCGAGGCGGCTCGCCTTGCTCAGATTGACACGTTCATCGAGACTGTTCCGGGCGGCTTTTCCGCGCAGGTCGGCGAGCGCGGACTGAAGCTTTCGGGCGGCGAAAAGCAACGCGTCGCGATTGCTCGCGCGATTTTGAAGGGGCCGCCGATTCTCGTCCTCGACGAAGCGACATCTGCGCTCGACAGCCTCACGGAGCAGCAGATCCAGGAAGCGCTCGAACGGGTTTCCCGCGGCCGAACCACGCTCGTCATCGCCCATCGCCTGTCCACTATCGTCAATGCGGATGAAATTCTTGTGCTCGAGAACGGGATTATCGCGGAACGCGGCAGTCACGCCGAACTTCTTTCACAAAACAATGTCTATGCTGCCATGTGGAATCGCCAAAACGAGATCGAGCGTGCCCAGGAGGTTCTACGCCGCGCCGCAGCGGAGGAAAGATTAAGCCCGAGAGTAACTTTGGGTGATGGCCTCGATGGCGGCGACAACCAGGATGGCGCTGGTCATCTTGGGCGCGACGAGGAAATCACGACGGGGTAGGGGACACGGACGGCAGCGAGGACCGTCCGAGAAGGACGAGGCATTCAATGTATCAGCCGCCATATCATCGCGAGGATCGCCTGCCTGTTCAGCATGCTTTGATTCGTGCCTATCCGCTTGGAACGATGATTACGTCGGGTCCCGGCGGTCTCGAAGGCAATCCGATACCTTTCATCCTGGATGAAAAGGCCGGATCGAACGGCATTCTGAAGTCACATATTGCGCGTTCGAATCGGCAATGGCGCGAATTCGATCCGCAAAGCGAGGCGATGGTCGTGTTCATGGGGCCGCAGACCTATGTATCCCCGTCCTGGTATGTGACGAAGCAGGAAAGCGGAAAAGTCGTGCCGACTTGGAACTACGCTTGCGTCCATGTTTACGGATTGATCCGGTTGATCGAAGACCGCGATTGGCTGTACTCGCAGATCCGGGAATTGACGGAGCTCCAGGAGCGGGACCGGACGTCACCCTGGTCGGTCGATGATGCGCCGCCCGGTTTCATCACCTCGATGATCGAGGCAATCATCGGGATTGAAATCAGCATCAGCCGGATCGAGGGCAAATGGAAGGTGAGCCAAAACCGCAATGAGGCCGACCGGCAAGGCATCGTTGCCGGCTTGACGGCATCCGGCGACGAAACCGACCGTGCGATGGCGGACCTGGTAGCAGGGGCTGACGCGAAGAAATAAGTGCGCTATCGATCGCGCGCGTCATCTCCGGCGCACGGAGTTCCGTTGGATGTCCATAATCGATTCGATCCGCAAGCAATTGGTCCCCATCAACAAGGAAGGCTATGTTTTCATCGCGATCTTCGTGGTCGCGACTTTGCTGCTCGGCTGGATTTATGCGCCACTCGGATGGCTTGGCCTCCTCTTGACGGTATGGTGTGTCTATTTCTTCCGCGACCCGGTGCGGCTGACGCCGCTCGAAGAAGGGCTCGTCGTGTCGCCTGCCGATGGTTTGATCGCATCCGTCGGGCTCTTCCCGCCACCGCCGGAATTGGGGCTTGGCGCCGACCCGATGCAAAGAATTTCGATCTTCATGTCGATCTTCGACTGCCACGTGAACCGCGCTCCCGTCGGCGGCCGCATCGCCAAGATCGTCTACAAGCCTGGTCTTTTCCTCAATGCCGATCTCGACAAGGCGAGCGATGACAATGAACGCAACGGCTTTGTCATAGAAACTGCGGCAGGGCGGCTGGGGGTTGTCCAGATCGCGGGGCTCATCGCGCGCCGGATCGTCTGTTTCGTCGACGTCGGCGATCGGGTCGGGGCGGGCGATCGGATTGGCATGATCCGCTTCGGATCGCGCGTCGATGTCTACCTGCCCCCGACCGGCCGGCTCTTGGTGGAGGTCGGCGCGCGCGCCGTCGCCGGTGAGACGATCCTCGCCGATTTGCGGGTCAACGAGCCGCGCCGGGTCTTCAAGGCGAGTTGAGAGGGTAGCGTTGGAGCGATTTTGCTCAACGCGGGTGCGACATTGAGTAAACCGCAGTTCGGAAGGAACACGCAGTGCCGCTCTTGCAAATCGCCTGCTCGAGTGGCGATTTTGCAAGAAAGGAACTCCGTCTTCCTGAGGAAGCGGAGTATATAGACCGGCTATGAACAAATATTTTGGTCCGCGGCTCTCATCCTCCGCACGAGCGGAAAGCTCTGCCGGCGCCGATCACGACGCGGCTCTGCATCTCGACGCCGATATGCGGGCCGTACCGAAGCGCGGCCTGTTGCGCCGGCGGCGATTCCGCGCGGTTCCGCTGCGGATCATTTTGCCCAATCTCGTGACGCTTCTGGCGCTTTGCATAGGTTTGACGTCGATCCGATTCGCCGTCGAAGGCCAGTTCGAGATGGCTGTCATTGCCGTTATCGTGGCAGCCATTCTCGACGGGCTCGACGGCCGCCTGGCGCGGGCTTTGCGGGGGACCTCCCGCTTTGGCGCCGAACTCGATTCCTTGGCCGATTTCGTCGATTTCGGCGTCGCGCCCGGGCTCATTCTGTATTTTTGGAGCCTGCATCAAATCAAGAGTCTCGGTTGGTTCACGGCGCTGGTCTTCGCAATCGCCTGTGCGCTCCGCCTCGCCCGTTTCAACGTGACGAACGACACTCCCGATCGGCCGGCCTGGCAGGTGCGGTTCTTCACTGGAATGCCGGCGCCGGCCGGCGCGATCGTCGGCTTGTTGCCGCTCTATCTCAACCTGTCCGTCCTCACCGTACCAAATTCTTATGCTTTGGCACCCTTCGAAATAGCCTATGTGCTATTCGTGGCTTTCTTGATGGCGAGCCCGATCCCGCATTTTTCCGGCAAGAGGATCGGCCGCGTTCCGCGCGATTTTGTCATTGCGGTGCTTTTCGGCGTCGCCGTGGCTGTCCTTCTGCTCGCGACTTATCCCATGGAAATGCTGGCTTTCCTGAGCCTTGCCTATCTCGCGACCATTCCTTTTGCGGTGCGTCGTTTCAAAGCCTTTATTGAGGCGGATCGAGCGCGCCTTAGCGTGCCCGAGCCAAGTGCGCCGGACGTCGGAGGGTGAGCCGGACGGGCGGCTTGAGCTGACCATGGTCAGTGTGGGAATTCCGAACTAGTTCACAAAACGCGCTTTCTCGATTAGGGTCCCCGCCAACTAAGCCCCGAGTCTCTCCGCGAATGCAGTGAATCGGGCTCCGTTTTCGTGGCGCTAGCGCGTATTTCAATTGGGTCGACCCACCTTTCGATCAAGAATACGCGCCAATTCAATAAGGTGGAGCATGTCCTCGTCGGAAAAGTCGACCCACTTTTCCATGAGATGCTGTAACGCTGCGCGGCGGACGTCCATGCAGAAGGAATCAAATGTCGAAAGAAGAACTGCTCGAATTTCCCGGTACCGTCGTCGAATTGCTCCCGAATGCCACGTTTCGCGTGAAACTGGAGAATGAGCACGAAATTATCGCCCATACGGCCGGGAAAATGCGCAAGAACCGTATTCGCGTCTTGACCGGCGACAAAGTGCTCGTCGAAATGACACCCTACGACCTGACCAAAGGTCGTATCACCTACCGATTCAAATGATCTGAGCGGTCAACAATGGGCAACGAGCCTTGAGCGGTGATCCTAAGGCCTGGCGACCCAGGCTGGTTCTGGCTTCTGCCTCGCCGCGACGCCTCGAGCTTCTGCAACAGATTGGCCTTGAGCCGGATGCGCTGCTGCCTGCCGACGTCGACGAAACTCCGAAAAAGGGCGAATTGCCCCGCACGCTCGCGGCGCGCCTCGCCGAGGAAAAGGCACTGGCTGCCGAAAAAGTCGCCAAAAAGCGCACTGAACTCGCAGACGCTTACTTAATCGCGGCGGATACGGTCGTAAGTGTCGGCCGGAGGATCTTGCCGAAATGCGAGATCATGACGGAAGCGGCGCAATGTCTGCGCCTCTTGTCGGGACGTGCACACAAGGTTCACACGGGCCTATGTCTCGTGACGCCCAACGGTGCGTTGCGACACCGCCTCGTCGAAACGCGGGTCCGTTTCAAGCGGCTCTCGGGCAACGAGATCGACGCCTATATTGCCTCGGGCGAATGGCGCGGCAAAGCCGGCGGCTATGCGATCCAAGGGCTCGCGGGCAGTTTTGTCCAGCGGCTCGTCGGGTCCTATTCTTCGGTCGTCGGCTTGCCGCTCAATGAGTGCCAGTCGCTGCTTGCCGGCGAGGGCTATCCCGCCTATCTATTTTGGTTGAACCACGCCGATGCAGATGACGTCCGACTCCCCTAACGACAAGCGCGCAGATATGCGGACTTCGATCCGCGCATGTCCGATCTGTGGCAAGCCCGCAAGTCAGGCGGCACAGCCTTTTTGTTCGCCGCGCTGCGCCGACATAGACTTGCACCGCTGGCTCTCTGGTGCCTATTCCGTTCCGGCCGCGCCGGCCAACGAGGAAACTGAACCCGGCGAGGACCAGCAAAGTTGATGCGTGGCATTCAATTGAGCAGAAACTCGCTGCGCGCGTATTTCAATTCGGCGGGCTTGATCAAGCTCGAATGCGCGACGGTGACCGAATGCAGGGCGCCTTCGATCCGGTGCGCCCAGAAATCGAGAAATTTGCGCAGCTCCGGGAAATGCGGATGCAGGTCATAGTCCTGCCAGATGTAGGACTGAACGAGGCTCGGATGATCGGGAAGCCGATAGATGATATTGGCTGTCGTCAGACCATAGCCTTCGATCTGCCGGCGAAAGTCGCTTGACACAATGGACACCATGGACGTTTTACCTCCAAGCGAATCGATACAAGGGCCCAAATTAAGCCACCCGGGCTTCGGGCTGCAAGCAAGCGCTGGGCCAAAGGAGTGTAAAACCAATATGTTAGCAGCCATGTACGAGGACTGCTGATCGGTTTTGCAGGCCTCGGCATGTTGCGATCCGACGGCAGGTATCACCGCCAAGCCAAGCGCTTTGTTTGAAGCTTCTCGTTCGGCGCTTGGCCGAGGACAGGCAAAACGCCAGTCGTTGGCTGACCTTGGTCTTTCGCTTTTGCCCTACCGCTTGGGATTTACATGTTCTTCTACGTCTCCAAGGTCGTTTGGTATGTCGTCGAGCCCATCAACTTTTTGCTGCTCATTGGCTTGATCGGCATTCTGCTCGGCTTCGGTCGCTTCGCCGGCGTCGGCCGGCCAATGATGGCAGGCGCGATTATTGCGCTCGCAATTGCAGCATTTTCGCCGCTCGGCGGGCTGATGCTGCGAGCGCTCGAGGACCGGTTTCCCTTGCCGAGCGCCGACATGCCGGCGCCGACCGGGATCATCGTGCTCGGCGGTTCGCTCGATGAGAGCATTTCGCTTGCCCGCAAATCGCCGGCTTTGCTTGCCGCCGCCTCGCGCCTGACCGGCGCGCTGGTCTTGGCAAAGCGTTATCCGCAGGCGCGCCTCATCTTCACCGGCGGCAATGCGAGCTTGCGCTCTACCGATCTCAGCGAGGCCGACGGCGTGCGCGATTTTTGGCTCTCGCTCGGGCTTCCGCCGGAGCGCATGAGTTTCGAGACAACGTCCAAGAATACGTGGGAAAACGCGATCAACACGCGCGAACTCGTGCAGCCGAAGCCGGGCGAGACTTGGCTGCTTGTGACATCAGCCTGGCATATGCCGCGTGCTATGGGCATATTCCGCCGGGCTGGCTTCAGCGTGACGGCCTATCCCGTCGACTTCCGAACCTTTGGCGATGACCGCGACTGGCGTTTGACCTATGTCGTCCTCGACGAATTGACGGCACTCGATCTTGCCTTGCACGAATGGATCGGCCTTGTTGCCTATCATCTCACCGGCAAGACGGGTACATGGTTCCCGGCGCCTTGAGGGGCCCAGGGTCTATCGCGATAAACGCGCCTGAGGCGGAAGGAGAATAATGATGGACCTCCCCGCGCCGGCGGCAAGGGCGGGCTCGCACCCATCGCTTCCCACAACCGACGCCGCCGACATGCGGCGACGGATCAAGGCCGTTACGCTCGGCTCGCTCGGCAATCTCGTCGAATGGTACGATTTCTACGCCTATACGGCGTTTTCCCTCTATTTCGGCGAGGCTTTCTTTCCCGACACGGACCCCGTCGTGACGCAGTTGAAAGCGGCGGTGATTTTCGCGGCGACCTTCCTCATGCGGCCCGTTGGCGGCTGGCTCTTCGGCAGTCTCGCCGACCGGTTCGGCCGGCGCCTGTCTTTGACCTTGTCGGTGCTCTGCATGTGTATTGGCTCGCTGCTCATTGCGGTGACCCCGACATTTGCGACGATCGGCTATGCCGCCCCGGCGATTCTGGCGCTTGCCCGGATCATCGAGGGTTTGAGCCTCGGCGGCGAATATGGCACCAGCGCGACTTATCTGAGCGAAGTGGCGCATCCAAACCACCGCGGTTTTTACTCGAGCTTCCAATATGTCACGCTGATCGGCGGACAGCTCACAGCGATCATCGTCCTGTTGGCGCTGCAGAAACTTTTCCTGACGAGCGAGGAGCTAAAGGCTTGGGGATGGCGCATCCCTTTCGTTATCGGCGCCTTGCTCGCGATCTTTACGGCGGTGATGCGGCGCGACCTGCAAGAGACGGACGCCTTCGAGGCGGCGAGAAAGACCGCGGCAAGAACGCCGGTGCTGCGATCTTTACTGGCCTACCCACGCGAGATTCTGCTGGTCGTCGGGCTCACGGCCGGCGGCACGGCGGCCTTCTATACGTTCACGACCTATATGCAGACCTTCGTGCATCTTACCGTCGGACTCTCCGCAGAGACGACGACCGTGGTGATCTTCGCGTCTCTGGTCTTTGCCTCGATTCTACAGCCGCTCTATGGCGCCTTGTCCGATCGGATCGGCCGCAAGCCAATCCTACTGTTCTTCGGCATTGCCGGAACTTTGACGACCGTGCCGATCCTATTGACATTGCAGCAGGTCAAATCGCCGTTTTGGGCCTTCGCATTGATCTGTGCTGCATGGCTGTTCACGGCCGGCTACACGTCGATCAATGCCATCGTCAAGGCGGAGCTGTTTCCGACGCATGTGCGCGCGACCGGCGTCGGCGTGCCCTACGCGCTGACAGTGTCGATCTTTGGCGGAACCGCGCCGATGATTGCGCTTGCCTTCAAGCAGAACGGCCATGAAAGCTGGTTCTACTTTTATCTCGCCGGCATGATCTTCCTTTCGCTCATCGTCTATGCTTCGATGCGCGATACGAAGAAACATTCGGCGATGGCCGCAGAACATCAATGACGCACCGAATGCGAGGTTAATCGACATCGTGACCCTTACTCTCGTCATCGCCAACAAAGCCTATTCGTCCTGGTCGTTGCGGCCTTGGATCCTCATGCGGCATTTCGGCATAGAATTTAGCGAAATCATCGTCCCCATGGCGCAAGAGACGACGCGCGAAACAATGTTGCGCTATGCGCCGACCGGAAAATGTCCGTCTTTGCACGACGGCAGCATCGCGGTTTGGGATTCGCTGGCGATCATCGAATATCTGGCCGAGACTTTTCCCGATCGCGCGATCTGGCCACGCGACAAGCCGGCGCGCGCGCAGGCGCGGGCCCTTGCCGCAGAAATGCATTCGGGATTCATGCCGCTCAGATCGCATCTGCCGATGAACATGCGCCGCAAGCCGGCGCCACTCGCACTTACGCCGGACGTGGAAGCCGATGTTGCGCGCATCGAGGCGGCCTTTGCCGCCGCGCGGCTAGATTTCGGCGCAGGCGGTCCCTTCCTGTTCGGTGAGTTTTCGGCCGCCGACGCGATGTTTGCACCGGTCGTCAGCCGCTTTCACACTTACGCGGTGGCCGTATCGGCCGTCACCTGCGCTTATATGGAGGCGATGCGCGCCCTACCGGCCTTCAGGCAATGGCAGGCGGAGGCGGATGCGGAACCTTGGCACATCGCCAGATATGATGCGATCTGAGCCTCGCGCCGAGACGAGAAATAGAGCTTCATCGGCTCGGAATAATGATCCTGCCAGCCGTTACGATAGCCAGTGCATAAACTCCGGTGCCCCCGCGCGTACGTACGCGTTTTCGGCCGGCCATTTAGAGCAAGCGCGGGTCAAAGCTGCCTAAGCGGCGGCGAGGAGTTCGTCCAGCTTTCCGCCTTCGTGATCTTTGATCAGCTTAGCGAGCGACGGGTGATCCAGCGTGGCGAGGACGCGCGCCAGCGTGTCGGTGTCCTTGAAGCCTGCCGCAAAGCCCGCTCCATAAAGCTTGCGCAAAGTTCCGACATACGCGTTGCCGTGCTTACGGCCGATCTCGCCAGTCTTGTCGCGATGACTTTGGCCGGGAAACCGACTGCTGCTGTCTTTAACGATCGAGGACAGCATTTCGCGCCGCAGGATGGCGTTGATACGGGATTGGTATCCTTTCCCCTGCGCCCGCAGCCAAGCCAGCACATCGGCATCGATGCGCACGGTCGTCGAAGTCTTGATAGGCTTATAGAACCGGCCGCGCGCCGCGTTATTCCAGAACTTCTCTGTCAGCGGAGGAATGTCGCTATAGTCGATCTCGCCATCAGACCGCGCGGCCAGCGCTGCCAGCTCGGCTTTCTGCTTCTCGGTCAGCGGAGGCAGGCTGGCGAGATCAACGTCGTGTCTAACGAGTTTTTTGCTCATAGCGTCTCCTTTCTTTCCGGTCGGCCGTTCTGGCGGAAATGATGCGAATGATCTCGATGGGCTGGCCGTCTTCGTCTTCATCTCGGATAGTGTGGGCGACCAGCAGCAGGATATGCCCTTCCACCATGCCAAGGGATTGCCAGCGCTGTTCGCCGCCCTCGATACGATCCTGCTTCGTCAGGGCGAAAGGGTCGGCAAATGCCCGCATGGCGGTGTCGAAGCTCACCTTGTGCTTGCGCAGATTGCCAGCCGCTTTGGCGGTGTCCCACTCGAACCGAGTTGCCATACATAAATGTTACTACAGAACCGTATTTTCATGCAATGCCATGTTTTTTGGAGGATGAAGGCGTCAAGCAGCTGCCCGGAGGCCGCGGCGGCGCGCAGACCGGTGTCCACTTCGCTTGAAAATGCTCCAGGCAAATCTTCTTTCGGCACCAACTCGAAATTGCACACCCTGCACTGAAGGTCTCGCGAAAACCAATCGCGCCACCATCAAACGTCAAAACCTCGTGATCGCCGTAACTTTAGGACGCTGGTTCACGTAGTTGAAGCAGAAGGAGTCAGCATGCCGGCGCGCTTGCTGATCGTCGAATTTGAGAGCAAAACAATGCCTATATTCAACAGACAGGAAGTCGAGGCACTTCTCGACAAGTACCGGGAATTGTCCAACGTGGAACCGCACCGGGTCAATGGCGGCGAGACTTGCAGTGTTGGTGCGGAAGGCACTGCATGGCGGCCGAAATCTTTCGGTGCTCTATGCGCGCGTGACGATTCGGGTATGGTTGCTGAGACGAAACAGGCGCGGCAGCAGAAGCTCGGCGATTTCCCCCCTATGCGCGGAGGTCGGGCAACTGCACAGGTTCACGGCAGCGCCGTGGTCGGAATTCGCGTGGCGCCGGCGCGACATTGGGTACTTTCGGGGAGGCTTGTATGGCCTTGACGCATGCGAGGTTCGACGGCGCGGCGGGCGGCGTCGGCATGAGTGTTCCTGGCAGCCGTCGAGCCGTCGCTCCGTCTGCGATGGACTCGCGTGAGCGGAGATGAGCAAGACGGCTTTCGTTCTCGCCGGTGGCGGAAGTCTGGGCTCCGTGCAAGTCGGCATGTTGCTGGCGCTCGAAGCCAATGGGATTAAGCCGGACCTGATTGTCGGGTCCTCGGTAGGAGCGATCAACGGCGCGTATTATGCTGGCGCGCCCACGGCGGTGGGGATCGAGCAGCTTCGGCAGATCTGGATCGGGCTCCGGCGCACCGACATTTTCCCGGTCGGCCTCGATTCGCTGCTTGGCCTGTTTTCGTCCCGCGGTTTTCTTGTAAACTCGCGCGCCTTGAGGAGCCTGTTGCGGCGGCATTTGCAGTATGGTCGCTTGGAGGCGGCGCGCGTGCCCGTGCATGTGGTCGCCACCGATCTCCTGTCCGGCGAAGCCGTGGTGCTCTCGAATGGACCCGCCGAGGACGCCATTGTCGCGAGTTGCGCTATTCCTGCCGCGTTCGCTCCGGTGAGACTCGACGACCGGTATCTTGTCGATGGGGCGGTCGCAAACGACACGCCCATCAGAGTTGCTGCGCAGCTCGGCGCGACCCGAATTATCGTGTTGCCAACCGGTTTTGGTTGCGCGCTCGAAATGCCGCCGCGCGGCGCGATCGCAACCGCGTTGCACGCGATTACGCTGCTGGTCGCGCGTCAACTCGTGTCCGATTTGGAGACTATCGCCGGTGCCGCGGAAATCATCACGGTTCCGCCGCTGTGCCCCCTGAAATGCTCCCCCTATGATTTCTCGCGATCGCAGGAGTTGATCGAACGTGCGGCCGAAAGCACCGAGAAATGGCTGGCGACACGTGGTCTGGAGCCGGGGGTCATTCCGGGGGCATTGCGCGCTCATCGCGATTAGCCTGACTCGTGAACCTGCTGACGCCAGCCGCACGCGAAACTTTCAAGAGGCTGCAATGGCGCCACGAGCAGGCCTCGGCCGAACGTTGGGCGAGACGCATGGACGCTATCTAGATCACGATGATTTTGGATTGAATCAATCCAAAATCATGAACGTGATCGATTCCAATAAAATAGAGCGGGATGCGGGCGGAAAACCGGTTCCCACTTTTCCTCATCCCGCTCTAGGCGTGATTAACGCGCGGCTGCGCGCGACCTAAGCCTTGAGCTCAGACGTGAAATAAAGCTTCATCGGTTCGAAATAATGGTCTTGCCAGCCGCCGTCGCGATATTTCGTATGACCGTCCGGAACATTGCTGTGAGTGAGCGTCAATTTCGTGCCCTCTTCATGCGGCTCAAGCAGGACGTCGATTTCGGAATCCGCATCCTCCGGCACAAATTGCGTGGTGCGCCACGACTGGACAATCCTGCGGTGCGGTTCGAGTCTCTTGTTGCGGCCGGTAATATAGCCGTCCCAAGCCGTAAAGGCTGCCCCTTCGATCGGGGTGACTTCCGCCGGGCTTCCCGTCATATTGCTATGGCCGTGGCTATCGAGCCAAGCGTCGTAGATTTGTTGGGGTGTGGCCGGAATAATGTCGGTCATGTTGAACGCGAAAGCCATGCCGCCCTCCGTCATAAAGCGAGCCTCTGATAGTCGAAACCTTGATCCATTTATGCCATAAGTCACGAACAATGACTGTTGGACGCACATTAAATTCTAGCCGCCTTCCTTTTGAACAGCGGAAATTCAGGCAAGAAGCCGCGGCCGCCTCTTGCGATCCCTGATGTGAAGAATGGCGTGAGATAGAGCGAGACAAAGATGCAATCGAGCCCGAACGACTACCTGCCGCTGTCGACGCCCTTCTTCTCCGTTTTGGTACTGATGTTTGTCGCGACGGTGGTTGTGATCGAGATCAGAGCGCTCCGCTATGCGTTCACACGGATTGGAATAGGCTCACGGGTCGCGCTCCTATTGCTTTTTGCGTCATTGCTCGGCTCCTATATCAACGTTCCTGTTGCCAAACTTCCGGGGATCGTTATTGCGGTAAATGTCGGCGGCGCCGTGATCCCGGTGGCCCTGTCGCTTTATCTGCTGATTAAAAACAACTTGTGGATCAGGGGGTTCATTGCCACCGCCTGCGTGGCCGCAATCGTTCACTACTTGGCCTATCCGGTGGCCGGCGCCGGTATCGTCATACCCGTCTTCGTTCCGCCGATTGCAACGGCCGTCGTCTGCCTGCTGATCTCTCGCCACTATGCGGCACCGCTTGCCTATATCAGCGGAAGCCTCGGGACGCTCATCGGTGCAGATCTTCTCAACCTCGACAAGGTTCAAGGTCTCGGCGAGCCGGTGGCCTCGATCGGTGGCGCCGGCACTTTCGACGGAATTTTCATCACCGGAATCGTCGCCGTGCTGCTCGCGAGCTTTATTCGTCCGGGCGAGCAGGTGGTTGCGGACGCTCGGCACGTCTGATTTTTTATGTTCGAGGCTTAGAATCAGTTCGCAAGCATTTGCCGCCGATGGGACTTGCCATGAACACGCTGGAAAAACATGCGGTGGTAACGGGCGCAGGGTCGGGAATTGGCCGCGCCGCCGCGCTCGGTCTGATGCAGGCCGGCTGGCGGGTCGGCCTCCTCGGCCGGCGCCCGGCGGCGCTCGAAGAAACGGCGGCGCTCGGCCCTGCCGGCAAGTCTTTATGCATCGTCTGCGATATCGGCGTACCGGACGACGTGAGAACTGCTTTCGCGCAAGTCAGATCGGCCTTCGGCCGGCTCGATCTCTTGTTCAACAACGCGGGACGCGCCGCGCGCGGCGTGCCGCTTGAAGAGTTGAGCTACGCGGAATGGAAAGCGGTCGTCGACGTCAATCTGACGGGAGCGTTTCTGTGCATCCAGGAAGCCTTCAAGATCATGAAGGCGCAAGTGCCGCGCGGCGGCCGCATCATCAATAACGGATCGATCTCGGCGCATGTGCCGCGGCCGAATTCGGCGCCATACACGGCGACGAAACACGCGATGACGGGCTTGACCAAATCGACGTCGCTCGACGGCCGCGCCTTTGACATCGCCTGCGGCCAGATCGATATCGGCAATGCTTTGACCGATCTCGCCGCGCCTATGGGGCGGGGCGTGCCGCAGGCCGACGGGACGATTGCCGTCGAACCGCTGATGGATGTTGCCCGTGTCGGCGACATGCTCGTCCATATGGCTGATCTGCCGCTTGACGCCAATGTGCAATTCGTCACGCTCATGGCGACGAAAATGCCGTTTATCGGGCGCGGATGACGAGGTTTGATCGAAAAGATGTTCGAAGATGATGTGCGGACAAGCGAAAGGCTTGCGCGAGGTCGATGCCTTTGCCACGCCGCACCGCTCGTCACATATCCGGGCTGGTTGACTATTGCTGAGCGGTCTATGTTGAAACTGTTTTCCCCAGGCGGCATTTGCCGAACGATCACGCGCCCGTGTAGACTCTGAGGATGTCTCTTCACCTCATCAAACTCTGCGTCGGCGCGCAAACGATCGGCGATCTCGAATCCTTCGTCGCAGAGCGAATTCTCGCCCGGCAGCAGCGTGGCGAACCGGAAATCACGTGGCATGTCACACGTATCACACCACGACGCAGTACCGAACTCCTGGATGGAGGCTCACTCTACTGGGTCATCAAGGGGCGGGTAGCGGCACGGCAAAGCTTATTTGCAATAAAGCCCTTCATCGATTCGGACGGCGTCGGGCGCTGCCGTCTCGAACTCGAGCCGCAGGTCATTGCGGTCGCGCCGCGGCCTTGCCGAGCCTTCCAAGGCTGGCGGTACTTGGCCGATTCCGATCGGCCACCCGATCTTGATCTTGGGCATTATCATGGCTCGGAAATGCCGGAGGATCTTCGTCGGACTTTGTGCGAGCTCGGATTGCTGTGAAATATTTGCGGAATTACGCGCCGTCACGGATGCGGCCCGAACCTTGCTCATGCAGACAATTTCTGCAGGTCATTTCGGGGGTTTGGCATCGAAGCCCGGCGATTTTTTCAGAAAAGATTGCGCAAGTCGCATGGAGACGCTTGCCGGGACGGCGTCGGCATACGAAATTCACTGTGGGAGCAATGCGCCGACTCCCGTGCGGAAGGATTTTCGAGTGTCTTTTTCCCTGAACGTTTTATTTATCGGCGCGGCGCGCTGCGAATTTGCCGGAACGCGCAGCATTCGTGCGATGTCTGGTTGGACCAAAGGCGCTTCTGACGCTTCGGCTGCAGGAGCGGCTGCTGCAATGGGCGGCCGAGGCGCGCTGGAACGGCCGGCAAGGGCACGAAGCAGAGCTTGGGAAGCTGCCGGAACTCGCCTATTCTCACCGCACAGGCGCTAAAGGCGGGGGCCGCAATGCCGTATATTCTGGCAGGTTTTTTGGTTTTCTGGCTCTTGCTCTACGGATTGCAGGCCTTCTCGCGCGCCAATCCAGCCGCTTTCGCCCGTGCCCTCAAGCGCGGCAGTGGCTATGTTGTGCTGCTCGCCGCAGTGTTTCTTCTGCTGCTCGGCCGGATTGATTTCGCGCTCGTCTGTGCGGCTCTGGGATTCTGGCTCATTGGGGTTTCGCGACGCGCATCCTCGCCTTTTTTTCGGCGGGAAGCGACCGCCCGCCGACGCACTTCTGGAGTTTCGCGTGTGCGATCGGCGATGATCGAGATGGAGCTCGATCAATCGACTGGCCAGATGTACGGTACGATTCTCGCTGGTCCCGACGAGGGAAGATCCCTCGAACAGATGATCCGGCCGCAGTGCGAAGCGCTTTACCGCTTGTGTCTGCGCGATGATCCCGACGGGGCGCGCCTGTTAGAGGTATACCTCGACCGCCGGTTTCCCGGATGGCGTACGGCACGAGACAAAGAGCAAGACCCGGGGACTGGTCAGACGGGGGGCGCGGCGCGGCAGGGTGCGATGTCCGAGGACGAGGCCTATGAAGTCCTGGGCCTTCAAAAGGGGGCTTCGCGCGACGATGTCATGCGCTCGCATCGTTCGTTGATAAAGAAATTGCACCCCGACCACGGCGGGTCTACGGATTTGGCTGCGCGTGTGAACGAGGCCAAAGATGTTTTGATGCGCCGTCACCAGTAACTCCTAACGCAAACGCGATATGATCGCCGGCCCCGCGACAGGGGTCGTCTCCATTCAGTTCTTGGTCGCGAAGCAGGCGAAGCCTGAACGCTTCAATGTCTTGCAGGCGGCGTCCGCTTGATCCTCTGCGAGCCCGGCGAAACGGGCGCGATAAAGCGTTTCCGCACCTTTCTGAACCTTTTCCGTGAAGGGCTGGGCCGTGCTCAATCTGCCGCGGCCTTCCGCTTTGGCGCGAGCAAGCAGATCATTGGCCTTCGCAACGTCATCTGTGGCACCGATCTGGATCATCCAGCCTGATTTCGCTGCAGTGGGGCGTCCCGAGTCCGCAGCCACGACAGACTCGGCGCGCGGCAGCTCGGCTTTTGCCAGCTTCACGCTGTCTGCCTTTTCTTGGACGGGAGCCGGACCAACGACCCAGCGCATGGAAGAAGGGGTCGCGCTGGTTGTCGCCTGGTGCGCAGTCGACCCGTCGAGCGCATTGCGCTTTGTTTTGTTGGCGTCGGCCCGCTGGTCTTCGCCGGGCTTTGCTGTGGCGGCGACAAAGGCCGGCCGCGGCCGCGCAGCGGGGATCTGCTCGCCGATCGAAGCGACTTGGACCGGGTCGGGCGGCACTGGCTCGCTCGCCAATGGCAGAGATTTCGCAGCGGGCCTCGGCTCCGGTAAGGGCTTTGACTCGGCTGTCGGCTTTGTCGGAGGCAGTTCTCTCACATTTGCCGTCTCGATCCGTGCCGCCGCGCGTTCCACCGCACCGTTTTCGGCGACAAGCGGAACCGTACGGGTGGTCGCGGCCTTGTCGATCTCTTGTTCTATGAGATCGGCCATGATGCGGTCGCGGCTCGACGCGCTCTGTCCGCCGAGGACGACGGCGACGATATAGTGGCCATCACGCTTGACCGAGGTGAGAAGATTGAAGCCGGAAGAGCGCGTATAGCCCGTCTTAATTCCATCCATGCCTTCGATTCGGTCGAGAAGACGGTTGTGATTGCGATTGGCCACGCCGTCGAAATAAAACACCGGCGTCGAGAAAAAATGATAGTAGCGCGGGAAACGCTCCTGCACGGCGCGTCCGAGAATGGCGAGATCGTGGGCGGTCGTGACCTGTTCGTCGTTTGGCAAGCCCGATGCATTGGCGTAAACCGTGCTCGTCATGCCGAGCGCATGGGCCTTGCGCGTCATCATTGTGGCGAAGGCCTCTTCATCGCCGCCAATCGCCTCGGCAATGGCGACCGCGATGTCATTGGCCGATTTTGTGACTACGGCCTTGATCGCGTCTGTGAGGCTGATCGTGTCGCCTTCGTCAAGGCCGAGCTTGGTCGGTGCCTGGAGTGCGGCATGCGCTGAAATCGGTATCCGCGTCTCGAGACGCATGCGCCCCTTTTCGAGCTGCTCGAAAAGCAAATAGAGCGTCATCACCTTGGTGATCGACGCGGGATGGCGCAATTCGGTTTCATTACGGGCGTAGAGCACGCGGCCAGAATTGCCGTCGACGACGATCGCGGCAATATCAGCGGCTGCGGCGCCGGGACGCGCGTGTCGGTGAACAAAGTGGAAAGCCACCGGCCAATGATGGTGATGATGGTGGCGGTGCCAGGCTGAGGCAGGCGTCGCCGAAAGATCCATCAGCGCAAAACATGTCACGGCGAAGCCGGCTACTGCGATCGAGGAGCGACAGATCGCTACACAACGCTCGAACATACGCACTGATCCTTGGGTATTCGAACTGGGCCGGATCTCGCAATGCGAAGGGCAAAGGCGCTGCTCAGCTCCCGCTTGCAAAAAATTTCAACTGGAAGCTAAATCGTTCGGGTTAGCCGAACGTTAAAAGAAAAAATTAGATGCGCGCGATGCGTGCCAATTCGGGACTGCAGCGCGACAAGTCGTCCCGGGTTATGTTGCGGTGCAAAAATAGTCTTGACGTTGATTGTGCGATGCACTAGATTGCAGGCGTGGGCTGTTACGTTCCACCCACGCCCCGACTCTTTCGGCCCGTCGGCGTTAGGGCCGGACACCCCCGTCCGAGGAGAAAATCATGACCGCTAACTTCGATGAGATCCAGAAATACGGCAAGGAGCAGCTCGAAGCTGCGAGTACTGTTGCCGCTACGCTCGCCAAGAGCCTGCAGACGATCGCTGCCGAAACCACCGACTATTCCAAGAAGTCGCTTGAGAACAGCTCGGCCTTTATCGAGAAGCTGCTCGGCGCCAAGTCTTTGGACAACGCCATCCAGATCCAATCCGAATATGCCAAGTCGGCCTATGAGGGTTTCGTCGCGCAGGCGACAAAGATCGGTGAGCTTTACACCAACCTCGCCAAAGAGGCGTTCAAGCCGGTCGAAAGCGCCATCGCCAAGGTTCAGTCAGCGGTTGCGGCCAAGTAATTTTACCATCAAGGCTTGAAAGGCTCTGCGAGGGGCGGAGCCTGAATAGAATTTGGTGTTGGTTCGCCTGAAAGGGCGGAAAAGGCTCGACTTGCGTCGGGCCTTTTGTGTTTTTGGGCTTCGCTCCGAAATGTCGCGGTTGGGCCGCGGCATTTTTTATGCATTTGGCTTTGCCTTGAAGAGCGCAAAATTCGCCCAATTTACGATTAACCTTGTATCGACCTAGCCCCGGATTTGCATGTGGGAATGCCGGAGCCGTCTGGCGGGCATGCGACTTACGCACAAAATCATGTGTGGTCGGCCCTGGCCAATCGGAGGTATGATTTCTAAGTTGGTAGACGCGGCCAGTTTCTTTAGCGGGGCTGATTTCTGGGCTCGAGACACGGCGGCCGACGCAGGTTGGGGGGTCAGAGGTTTGGCAAATGCAAGTGAGCCACGGCGGTGCAGGCCCATTGTGCGGATTTGCAATTTCGCCGAGCCGGACGGGAGAGTTTGATCTGGGTCATGCAGCCGCGCCCCTGAAAAGGAAATTTGGGGCTGAACGGAATGGAGGCGTAGGGATGCCGTTGCGGGCGATGAGCGACCAGCAGAAAGGCGGCGACCAGGGACCTGGCGTCGGAACTGTGGTCGTCACGCGGCCCAAGACACAGACCCGACGGCCCAACATGTATCGCGTATTGCTCCTCAACGACGACTATACGCCGATGGAATTTGTGGTCACTGTCCTGAGGAAGTATTTTAACAAAGGCCCAGAGGAAGCGACGCGTATCATGCTTCATGTCCATCAGCATGGCGTCGGCGAATGCGGCATCTTCACCTACGAAGTCGCCGAGACGAAAGTCACCCAAGTCATGGACTATGCCAGGAAGCACCAGCATCCGCTGCAATGCATCATGGAAAAGAAATAGAGATTGGAGCCCCAATGCCGTCCTTCTCGCGCAATCTCGAACAGACGCTGCATCGCGCTCTTGCGGTCGCCAACGAGCGTCATCACGAATATGCGACGCTCGAACATCTGCTTTTGAGTTTGACCGAAGACAACGACGCAGCGGCGGTGTTGCGGGCCTGTTCGGTCGATATCGAGCTCCTGCGGAAGAACCTTCGCGACTATATCGACCAAGAGCTCGACAATCTCGTCAGTGACGGTCGCGAAGATGCCAAACCGACGGCGGGTTTTCAACGCGTGATCCAGCGCGCGGTAATCCACGTCCAGTCGTCCGGGCGAGAGGAAGTCACCGGCGCCAACGTGCTCGTCGCGATCTTTGCGGAGCGGGAGAGCCATGCCGCCTATTTCCTGCAAGAGCAGGATATGACCCGCTACGATGCCGTGAATTACATCAGCCATGGTATCGCCAAACGGCCTGGCCTTTCGGATCCCTCTAAGTCGCCGCGTGGCGTCGATGAGGAAGAGAGCCGTGACGTAAAAGACAAGGATCAAAGCGACTCGAAGAAAAAAGAAGGCGCGCTCGATGCCTATTGTGTGAACCTCAACAAGAAGGCACGCGAAGGGCGCATCGACCCCTTGATCGGCCGAGAAGCCGAGGTCATGCGCACCATCCAGGTCCTTTGCCGTCGCCACAAGAACAATCCGCTGCTCGTCGGTGATCCGGGCGTCGGCAAGACGGCGATCGCCGAAGGTCTGGCCCGCAAGATCGTCAAGAATGAAGTGCCGGAAGTGCTCGCCGATGCGACAGTCTTTGCGCTCGACATGGGCACTTTGCTCGCCGGCACGCGTTATCGCGGCGATTTCGAGGAGCGCCTCAAGCAAGTGATGAAGGAGATCGAAAACCACAAGAAGGCGATCCTCTTCATCGACGAGATCCACACGGTCATCGGCGCGGGCGCCACTTCGGGCGGTGCGATGGACGCTTCGAATCTGTTGAAACCGGCGTTGGCGCAGGGCACTTTGCGCTGCATAGGCTCGACGACCTATAAGGAATATCGGCAATACTTCGAGAAGGACCGAGCGTTGGTCCGCCGTTTCCAGAAGATCGATATCAACGAGCCGTCGGTCGCGGACTCCATCGAGATCATGAAGGGGCTGAAGCCCTATTTCGAGGAATTCCACAAGGTGCGCTACACGGCCGAGGCTGTGAAAGCGGCGGTGGAACTTTCGGCCCGCTACATTCATGACCGCAAACTGCCGGACAAGGCGATCGACGTGATCGACGAGACCGGCGCAAGCCAGATGCTGGTTCCGGAAAACAAGCGCAAGAAGACGATCGGCATCAAGGAAATCGAGGCGACGATCGCCACCATGGCGCGGATTCCGCCGAAGACCGTGTCGAAGGACGATGCCGAAGTTCTCGAACATCTCACCGATACGCTGAAGCGCGTCGTCTATGGGCAAGAGCAGGCGATCGAGGCGCTGACTTCGGCGATCAAACTTGCCCGTGCCGGCCTGCGCGATGGGGAAAAACCGATCGGCTCCTATCTCTTCTGTGGTCCGACCGGCGTCGGCAAGACGGAGGTGGCGCGTCAGCTCGCCCTAAGTCTCGGCGTCGAACTCGTCCGGTTCGACATGTCGGAATATATGGAGCGGCACACCGTGTCGCGCCTCATCGGCGCGCCGCCCGGCTATGTCGGCTTCGACCAGGGCGGGCTCCTCACCGATGCGATCGATCAGCATCCCCATTGCGTCCTGCTGCTCGACGAAATCGAGAAAGCCCATCCCGATCTCTTCAATATCCTTTTGCAGGTGATGGATCACGGCAAGCTCACCGATCATAACGGCAAGCAGATCGACTTCCGCAACGTAATTTTGATCATGACGACCAACGCGGGGGCGGCAGACATGGCGCGCTCGGCCTTTGGCTTCACGCGGACGCGCCGGCAAGGCGAGGATATCGAGGCGATCAATCACATGTTCGCCCCCGAGTTCCGCAATCGTCTCGATGCGATCGTGACCTTTGGCCATCTGCCGCGCGAGGTCATCACCAAGATCGTCGATAAATTCGTCATACAGCTCGAAGCTCAGCTCGCCGATCGCAATGTCACGATCGAGCTCACCGATGAGGCGCGCAATTGGCTGGTCGAGAACGGTTATGATGAACATATGGGCGCGCGGCCGATGGCGCGCGTTATCCAGCAGACGATCAAAACGCCGCTCGCCGACGAAGTTCTGTTCGGCCGGTTGAAGAACGGCGGCACTGTCCGGGTCGTCGTGACGTCGGATGAAGACGACGTCAAGAAACTTGGCTTCGTCTATCCCGAAGGTCCGGTGCTGCCGCGGCCGGAGCGCGACATCGTCGAGGCCGGCAAGAAGCGCGTGCGTTCTGAGCCGGAGGTACGCCGTGCCAAAGCGCGCAAGCAGAAAGATGAAGACGGCGAAGGTGGCTCGGACGAGGACGACCTGAGACCCGATGGGCCGGAGCTCGAAGGTGAAGACGAGGCCGATCCCGCCGAAGCCGAGGCGGAAGACGAAGCCGAGAAATCGACAGGCATCGTCCCGAACGTGCCGCTGAAGAGCTGATAAGTTCTGGAGCGGCAGCTCTGATGAAATCGGAGCTGCCGCTCTGCAGCTTTGTTTGAGCATCGGATTTACCCCAAAACCGGGTTCGCTTTTGGGTCCGATGCTCTCGGAAACGGATGAAGATAGCCGGGCCACGCAACCATGTGTTGCGGGGCCCTTTTCGTGACGACACAATGTTCGTCAACGTCTGAGAAAGGGCGGGACGCAGTCCGATCTGATGGAATCATCCAGACGGGAAGAGCCTTGAAATTCGACAAAGTGGCCTGTGTTCAATAGCACGTCGCAACCGCTCCGACGGGTTTATGCTGTTTGGACCGCTTCCGACCGAATTCAAAAATGCTGCTCTCTCTTTTCGAGGGTATTCGAGATGGCGACCGAGGTTCTTGCCGCATTTGTGCGCTCTGACGTCGGTCGACGTCTGCTTCTGACGACAGGTGCGGCTTTCGTTTACCGTCTCGGATGCCAAATTCCTCTCCCTCTCCCTGGTCTCGATCCGGATGCGCTGCGGGGGTTGAGTAGCACCAGCGGATTTGCGCTTGAACGGCTTTCGGTCTTCGCGCTCGGCGTTGTGCCGATCTTCTCCGTCTTGATGATTGTCGAATTGATAAGAATGGCCTTTCCAAATCTCCAGCGTCAAGCGTCGAGCCAATTCGGCCACGCGAATCTCTTGCATCCCGGCATTTATTTCACCGCTCTGGTTCTGGCTGAATTTCAAGCGCTTGGAATCGCTAATGGCCTGGAGCGCATGCCCGGTCTTGTCGAGGAGCCGAACTTCGGCTTTCGCGCGGAGATCGCCGTGACGCTGATTGCGGCAACAGCTCTGCTTGCCTGGCTCAGCCATTTGGTCACGCGCGACGGTCTTGGCAATGGTTTTTGGCTTTTGCTTATCACGCCTTATTTGGCGAGTCTGCCGAATTTGAGCCTCGGCATTTTCAATCTGTGGCAGCGCGGCGGCATCGACTCCGGTGCACTTTTAGGCGCGATCCTTTTTGTTATTTTTGCGATCACGCTTTTGGTCGGTGTCAGCAAGGTGCGTTGGCTTCTGCCTCCAGATGGTGCGGGGCCTGGTCTCAGAGATCAGGAGAGGATCGATTTCGGCGTCGTCTGGCCGCCAGTGCTTGCCACTTACATCGGCGGGTTTCTGATCTCCGGGCTCGCTTGGCTTTTCGGTTTCGGCAGGAGCGACGGCGATGGATCCCAGTTCGCGCACAGCGGCCCCATTCATTTCTTTCTCGTCGCTGCGCTCATCATTCTTTTCACCTACCGCCGATCTGCTGGCCGAGACCCGACGGGCGCGTCGCAGCCTATTTGGATGATGGCGCTGGCGCAGATCATAGTTTGTATCGGCGCCGAATTTGTGACGCGAAAGTTCAATCTGCCATTTGCGATCAACGGCTGCTGGCTCATCGTCATCGCCACTTTGGCTTTGAGCTGGCGCGCATCTTTCCACAGTGAGATGAGTTCTCTCAGCGAGTCCGCCACCAGCGATGCGTGATGAGGTAATCTCGCCTTTGCCGTGAACTTATCTTTCGAGGGCCGCGACGATCTTGTCGCGAAAGCCTAAAATCACGTCCGGCTTTTCGGCAATACCCGGCCGGCGAAGCGGCACGTCGGTCCAGCGCGGCATGACATGAAAATGCAGGTGGAAAACGACTTGGCCGCCGGCGCTTTCGTTGAATTGCATGACGCTGATCCCCTCCGCATCAAGGGCTTTTTGGGCTGCGCGGGCGATTTTTTGGACCCGTTTCATGAGCTCGCCCAGAACCGCGGGATCGACGTCGAAAATATTGCGGGCGGCGCGTTTTGGAATGACGAGGACGTGGCCGTCTGCGCGCGGCATGATGTCCATGAAAGCGAGCGCAACATCATCTTCATAGACTTTGTGGCAGGGCAATTCGCCGCGCAGAATTTTTGCGTGGACATTGTTGCTGTCGTAGGCTGCCGCCATGTCTGCTCCTGTGGATCTCGCTGTTCTTGGGCTCTCCGGTCTTTGGCTCTCATAGTTGAAAGCGATCGGCAGCGCCACAGGCTTGGCCTGCGGACGCGTTCAAGGTCGCGGAAAAACCCCAGGCTTGGTAATTGAAAGATCCGGTATTTTTGCCGAGCGATGACAAAAGACGCTCCGAGCGACCGGTGCTGCCCATGTCAAGTGCGGGAAATCCGCGCTAAGCTGAACTTTCAGATCTTTGGCCTTTGCAGATCTTTGGCCTTTGCAGATCTTTGGTCTTTGGAGGTGAAATCGATGAACCATTCGCGCGAACCCCTTCTCAAACCCGTTCCGTTGAGCGAATTGCGGCCGACGCAAATCACGGTCGGCATGCGCGAGGTCGCCGAAAAGCGGCGGAGCTGGAAAGCGCAAAACGAAGAGAAGGGGGCTGAATTCCTCGGCAAACACATGATTCCGGTGATTCTCGGCCCTAAGGAGCACCATTACGTCATCGACCACCATCATCTCGGACGCGCCTTGATCGAGGAGGGCGTCAAAGATGTTCTTGTCACGGTCGTGGCGAATTTGAAAAAATTGGAAAAAGACGCCTTCTGGATCTTTCTCGACAACCGCGGCTGGATGCATCCATTCGATGAAGAGGGTCAAAGGCGCACTTACGACGACATTCCCAAATCCATCAGCGAACTCGTCGACGATCCGTTTCGCTCGCTCGCCGGTGAATTGCGCCGTGCCGGCGGTTTTGCCAAGGATACGACGCCGTTCAGTGAGTTTCTTTGGGCCGATTTTTTGCGCCGGCGGATCAAGCGCAAGGCCGTGGAAGAGCGTTTCAGCAATGCGCTCGAACAGGCCCTGGAGTTCGCAAAGAGCGTCGACGCGGATTTCTTGCCCGGCTGGTGCGGGGCCCTGCCGGAAGACTGAGGCTGCGTCGCCGGCTTGGGCAGGCGCAGGCCGCGTCCAGTGTGAGAATTCCAGGCTTGCTGTGCGATGATCTTGATTTCCGCGCGTCCTGGGGCGAGAAGGTGAGCGATAGGAAACAAGGCGACGGGGATCTCATGGAAGAATTGATTGCACGGGTTGCGACCTCCGCCGGCATCGAACCCGAAGTCGCGCGGCAGGCCGTCGCGACTATCTTCAGCTTCCTCCAGGAGGAGGGGCCGCAGGCTCAAGTCTCTTCCGTATTGGCGAATATGCCCGGCGCGCAGGAAGCCGCAAACGCCGCCGACAGTCCGGGCTTAGGCGGCCTCATGGGGTTGGCTAGCCAATTGATGGGGCTTGGCCTCGACATGGGGCAATTGCAGGCCGCAGGCAAGGAACTCTTCGCCTACGCCAGGGAGCGCGCCGGCGAGGAGACGATCCGCGAGATCACGACGGCTATCCCGGGACTGTCGCAATTCGTCTAGCTCTCGCCAGCCTTGCGGTTTGAAGAGACCCCGCGGATCGGGGCAATTTCTGCTAGAGCCTTTTCCGTTCCGATAGAATCTGAACGGGGCTCTAGGTCTTTGTTTCGACGCATTTTCTTTACGCGAACCGGTGTCCACTTCGCTTGAAAATGCTCTAGCGGGGCCGCCGAGATCCCGAATGCTTGGACAAGATCCGGCCAGAGGCGAGTGACATTCCCTTCGTCTGCGACCATGCCTCTGCCCAATGTTGGGGATTGACGCGGCGTGCCTCGAATCGTTCAACGCGTCTGACCGGGTGCGTCTTGTCGCGGCTGTAGCCAAGGACCAAATCAATGTCTTACGGGACTGCAGACGAATTTCCCTCTGCCGATGAAGCACTATGGCGCGCGCTTGCCCTGTCGGTCTTGAAAGGCCGCCCTTTCGACCGCCTCGTTTCGCGAAGCTATGACGACATCGCAATCGAGCCACTCTATGCACGGCCGAAAAATGTTTTGCCGCGTGTGCTTCGGCGAACGCCGGGAGATTGGCGGATCGCGCAGAGAATGGATCATCCTGCGCCATTCGATGCCAATCGGCAGGCGTTGAGGGATCTTGCCGAAGGCGCCGATGCTCTGGTCCTGGTTGGGAGCGAAGCGGCCGCCGGGCGGAGTTTTGGCGTGACGCTCGCCGACGAACGCGACCTCGCGAGCGTCCTTTCCGGCATAGATCTCGATTTGGTTCCGCTCCGCCTCGATTTGGGGCCGCAGACGCCGATCGTTGCGCAATGGCTCCTCGATCTCGCGCATGAGCGGCATTTCGTGGCTGCCGGCCTTGATGTTGATATCGGCTTCGATCCATTGGGGGAGCTTCTGCGCAAAGGCGGCTCGCCGCTGAGTGTTGCGACGATTGGGCGAATTGGCGCGGAGCTCAGCGCGAAATTGCGCGATGCCGGTTTTGCGGGTCGAGTTTTTCTTGCCGACGGACGCCCCTTTCACGAAGCCGGGGCGAGCCAGGCGCAAGAACTCGCACTCGTTCTCGCCGCTGGCGTGGCCTATCTGCGCATGCTCGAAGCCAATGGTCTCGCACTCGAAGCCGGCTTCAGCGAGATCGGTTTCTTGCTCGTCGCCGATGCCGATGAATTTATGACGATCGCCAAGTTCCGGGCGCTGCGGCATTTGTGGGCGCGTATTGCCTCGGCATGCGGCAGTGTGCCAATACCTGCGCGCGTGCACGCCGAAACGGCGTGGCGGATGCAGACGAGCTGCGATCCTTGGGTCAATATCCTGCGCAATTCGCTCGCGGCATTCTCGGCCGGGATCGGTGGCGCCGATGCGATCGCGGTTCTGCCTTTTACCTCGGCGCTCGGTTTGGCGGATGAGTTCGCGCGCCGGATTGCGCGCAACAGCCAGTTGATCCTCTTGCGTGAATCTCACCTCGGCAGCGTTGCTGATCCGGCTGCCGGCGCCGGCAGTTTCGAAGCCCTCACCGAGGCGCTCTGCGAAAAGGCCTGGAGCCTCTTCCAAATGCTTGAGGCGGCCGGTGGTCTGATCGCCAGTCTCGAAGCCAGCCTGCCGCAAGCTTGGATCGCCGCGACGGCCGAAGCGCGCAAAACAGCCTTGGCGCAGCGCAGCAAGGTGCTGACCGGTACGAGTGAATTTCCCAATCTCGGGGAGACGCCGGTGGCGGTGCTCGCGCCATGTCCGCCAGGCCCGGACACGCCGGCAGCAGCAAGTCGCTACCCGCAGCTGCGGGTCGCGCCGCTGCCTTCGCACCGCGACAGCGAAATCTTCGAGGCCTTGCGGCAGGCGAGCGCGGCGGAGTTTGCCGACCACGGCGTGCAGCCCAAGGTTTTCCTCGTCAATTTCGGGGCGCCGTCCGGCTTTTTGGCGCGCCACAATTTTGCCGCAGCTCTCTTTGCAGTAGCCGGACTGGACGCGGTGCCGGACGAGGGTTTCACGTCTATCGAGGCGGTTTGCTCCGCTTTTGCAGCATCAGCCGCCAAGCTCGCCTGTATTTGCGCAGCGGATGCTCAATTGCAGAGCGAAGGCAAAGCTTTGATATCGGCCCTGCAAGCCGCCGGTGCGCGCAACATCTTTGTCGTGGCGGAACCGCATGCGCCGGGTGTGGCGGACCTGTCCGACGTCACGTTCCTGCATCGCGGCTGCGATATCGTCGCGGTGCTCCAAAACGCACTCGCTTCTGCTTTGGGCACCTGAGCAAAACAGACTTTTTAGATATTTGGAGTGCAATGATGAGAAGACAGAAACTCGCCGGCTGCGTTTCGATTTCTTTGCTGGCCCTCGGCCTAACCGCGGCGCTCTCGCTGCGTGCGGCGGCGGGCAATCAGTTCGATGGCATCTACGCCGTCGATGTCTCGACTGACGTCGGCACTTGCGACAAGACCTATCACGGCACCGTTACGATCGAAGGGGGGCATGTCACCTCGACGGGCGATGCCAAAGCCACGGCCTGGGGCCTGGTTGGCTCGGACGGCACGGTTTCCATGCAATTCCATCGCGGAGACGAGCTTGCGCATGTGGCCGGCCATGCCAAAGGCATTAAAGGGCAGGGCACTTGGAGCAACTCGGTTTCGCTATGCGGAGGGCGCTGGTGGGCCGAACGGCGGGGCTGAGAAAGGGCTCAGGGAGTCCCATCGAAAGACTTGTGGCTGCGGTGTTGACCGCGATTTATGCTCGGCTGGCCGGCAAGCGGACGGCCAATTGGCAAATATCGCGGTGAAGACGCTTCCAGGGCGTGACGAAGATGAGCCGAATTCCTGATTTTTCCGGCCTGGGCTTTGCCCCCGCAGGAACCCCGCGGCCCGAGAGTCTTGGCGAGAGTCTTGGCGAGGTTTGGGTCACCCCGGAGGGATTGGCGGTCAAGCGTCTCTACGACGCTTCGGATCTCGCGGGGCTCGCTCATATCGACACATATCCGGGTCTCGCACCTTTTCTGCGCGGCCCCTATCCCACCATGTATGTCACGCAGCCTTGGACGATCCGCCAATATGCCGGATTCTCGACGGCGGAAGATTCCAATGCCTTCTATCGCCGCAATCTTGCTGCCGGCCAGAAGGGGCTTTCGATCGCCTTCGATCTGGCGACCCACCGCGGCTATGATTCCGATCATCCGCGCGTTGCCGCCGACGTCGGCATGGCGGGCGTTGCGATCGATTCGATCTATGACATGCGGACCTTGTTCGCCGGTATTCCGCTCGACGACATGTCGGTTTCGATGACGATGAACGGCGCGGTTCTGCCGATCCTCGCGCTCTACATCGTTGCGGCGGAAGAGCAGGGCGTGCCGCCCGCCAAACTCGCCGGCACGATCCAAAACGACGTTCTCAAAGAATTCATGGTGCGCAACACCTATATTTACCCGCCCGCACCGTCGCTGCGGATCATTGCGGATATTTTTGCATTCACTTCGGCGAATATGCCGAAATTCAATTCAATCTCGATCTCCGGCTATCACATGCAGGAGGCCGGCGCGACGGCCGATCTCGAACTCGCCTATACGCTGGCCGATGGGATCGAATATATCCGCACCGGCCTGGCGGCCGGTCTCGGCATTGATGAATTTGCGCCGCGGCTGTCGTTTTTCTTTGCGATCGGCATGAATTTCTTCATGGAAGTGGCAAAATTGCGCGCCGCGCGCCTGCTGTGGACCAAGCTCGTCGAGCAATTCGAGCCGAAGTCGGACAAGTCCTTGATGCTGCGGACGCATTGCCAGACGTCGGGGTGGTCTTTGACGGCGCAGGACGTCTTCAACAATGTCGTGCGCACCGAGATCGAGGCGATGGCCGCAACGCAAGGCCACACTCAATCGCTGCATACGAACGCGCTCGACGAGGCC
>JBKQHN010000157.1:0-27197 GCA_052148755.1 Beijerinckiaceae bacterium
GCAAGCGCCAGTGCGAGCGAAATCGATCGGCTCAACATTCGGCAAGCCACGCTCTTGGCGCAGCGCCGGGCGCTTGCAGCGCTCGCCATAGAGCCGCGCTATGTTCTCATCGACGGCAATGACTTTCCCGAACGTCTCCGCTGCCCCGGGCGCACCATCATCAAGGGCGATGCCATTTGCGCCTCCATCGCAGCCGCCTCGATCATTGCCAAAGTGACGCGCGACAGGCTGATGGCGAAACTATGCCGGGTCTATCCGGCCTATGGGTTCAGCCGCCACGCCGGCTATGCGACGCGCGAACATCTCGAGGCAATCGCGGCGCATGGCCCATGTCCATTTCACCGCCTGAGTTTTTCGCCCTTCAGAGCGGGATGAGGAAAAATGGGAAGCGGTTTTCCGGCGCAATCAAGTTTACGCAGATTGCATAGACTTATCTGCCTATCCCGCTCTAAATCTTTAGAATCAATCACGTTCATGATTTTGGATTGATGCAATCCAAAATCATCGTGATCTGATGCGGCATGACAGGCCGGTACTGGCGTTTTGGATCTGCCGCGACGACGCAAGCGTTCGAAAATGCGACAGACTGCAGACGATGAAAAAAATTCATTTTTAATCAAAGCGTTCGAAAAAGGGACAGCAATTTTATCGCTGCGGAACGCGATCTTTACCGGCTTCGATCAAGAGTGAGCGGGTGAGTTGCGTATCCGGTGGTGTTCATGCGTATTGCACGTGCCGAGGTTGCCGGCGCGGAGCCTCAGATAAAGGTCACGCGTACTGAGGTTTCGACGGCGCGGCGCTCGGCCGTGCAAATTCCGGCTCGCTCGAAATCCGTTCTTCCTTTGAACCAGATTTTGGTGGGCGATTGTGTCGGCAAGCTGGCCAATCTGCCGCCCGAGAGCGTCGATCTCGTCTTCGCCGATCCTCCCTATAATCTGCAACTTGAGGGCAGCTTGTCGCGCCCCGATCAAAGCCTCGTCGACGCCGTCGACGATGATTGGGACAAGTTCGCAAGTTTCGCCGATTATGATGATTTCACCCGCGCCTGGCTTGCAGCCATTCGCCCGGTGATGAAGAAAAACGCGACGATCTTCGTCATCGGCTCGTATCATAATATTTTCCGCGTCGGGACGATTCTGCAGGATCTCGGCTTCTGGGTCTTGAACGACATCATTTGGCGCAAAGCCAATCCGATGCCGAATTTCCGCGGCCGGCGGTTCACCAATGCGCATGAAACGCTGATCTGGGCCGCCAAAGGCGCCAGCGCCAAGGCCTATGCCTTCAACTACGAAGGCATGAAAGCCGGCAATGAAGATTGCCAAATGCGGTCGGACTGGTTTTTCCCCATCTGCACAGGCGGCGAGCGACTCAAGGATGCGCAGGGCAACAAAGCGCATCCGACGCAGAAACCGGAAGCGCTGCTGGCTCGCGCGATCCTCAGCGCCTCGAACCCCGGCGACGTCATCCTCGATCCGTTCTTTGGCTCCGGCACCACCGGCGCCGTCGCAAAACGACTCGGCCGCTCGTTCGTCGGCATAGAGCGCGACGAGACCTATGCGGCCGCGGCACGCGCGCGGATCGCTGCGGTCGAAGTCCTGCCAGAGGCCGCCATCGCGCCGGCGCCGAGCAAGAGATCGCAGCCGCGCATTGCCTTCGCCGAAGTTCTCGAGGCCGGCCTTATTGCGGCCGGCGAGATCCTGACCGACGAAAGGCGACGCTTTACAGCCCTCGTGCGCGCCGACGGGACGCTCGTGCTCGGCGACATCGTCGGATCGATCCATAAGATCGGCGCTCTCGCGCAAGGTCTGCCGGCCTGCAACGGCTGGACCTTTTGGCACGTCGAACGCGCCGGCGAGCTCACACTGATCGACTCGATGCGCGCGACGATGCGGGTGGCGATGCGGCAGGCGGCGGAATAGCGGCAATCGAGGCGCAGAGCGGTTTCGTTCCGCTTGAGCCTCGCAAGGGCCAAGCCTCAAGAGCCAACCAACGCCGACGGTCAAACGGCAAAGGAAATCGTCGCAACCGGGAGTTTTTCAACGGCGTCCTTGAACTCGGCGCAAACCTGTCGCGTTAGCGATGGCGCATGCCGTGCGCCATTCGAGCCGAAACGGGAGCCTGCTTTGCCGTCCTTCGCCACCTCGCCCATAACGCCTATCGCCTTGCTCGTGTGCTCGAATATCTTCATGACGTTTGCCTGGTATGGCCATCTGCGGTTCAAGGATCAGCCGCTCCTTGTCGTGATAGCCGCAAGCTGGGGAATCGCGCTGTTCGAATACTGCTTCGCAGTGCCCGCCAACCGGTTCGGGAACTCTGTATATTCGGTGGCACAACTGAAGACGATGCAAGAGGTCATCACGCTCTCGGTATTCGCAGGCTTCTCGGCTTTCTATCTGAAGGAGCCGCTCGGCTGGAACCACGCGATCGGCTTCGCGCTCATTGCAGCGGGTGCCTTCTTTGTATTCAAGGGCAAAGTCTGAGTTGCAAGAGTCCTTGATTCCTGCACGTTGGCCGGAACCTGAATGCCGAAGATGACGTATTATCAATAATATGCTACGTGTCTTCGATGCTTGAAGCTCTCATCGGCTCTATCCAACAAAAGAAGGCACAGCTCGACAGCTTGCGGCCGCTGTCGGCGGCTGCTTTGGCGCAGCTCCAGAAGCACTACGATGTTGAACTCAGCTACACGTCCAACGCGATCGAGGGCAACACCCTCACTCTGCGCGAGACGGCGGAAGTGATCGAGCACGGCATTACAATTGGCGGCAAATCGCTTCGCGACCATCTCGAAGCCGTCGATCATTATGAGGCGTTGCTATGGATGCGCGAGCGCGCGGCGGCACCAACGCCCGTCGACGAAAGCGTCGTGCGCGAATTGCATCGCCGCATCGTCGCCCGAAGCCAGCCCGCAATTGCCGGAATTTACAGCCAACTGCCGCGGCGGATTGCTGGTTCTCCCGTCGTCGTTCCGAACCCCGCGAAGATTCCTCAACTCATGCAGGACTTCGGTCAATGGCTGAAAGCCGCACCGTCCGATCCGGCCTCGGTCTTCGAAGCCCATTTCCGCCTGACCGCCATTCACCCCTTCGGCGACGGTAACGGGCGCACGGCGCGGCTCTTGATGAATCTTTTGCTGATCCGTGGCGGCTATCCGCCGATCGCCGTGCGGCCGGAAGACCGCAAACCCTATCTCGACACCCTGGAGCGCGGCTCGCTCGGCGAGGATTTGCAGCCGTTCCAAATTTTCATGCATCAGCGGCTTGACGCGACTTTGCAAGAATACTTGAGCGCCTTGCAAGAGGCGCTTCCGAAAGCCTGATCCAATCCGCAGCCCGCCGCGTCGAGGGCCAGCCCTGTGCGGTTGAACGGCGCCGGCCGTTTAGACTTTTCCTTTACGCATAAAACCCCTTCACCCAATCGCAGAAAGCCCGGCGCGAGTCCTCCCATGTGTAGAACATGTGGCCGCCGCCGAAATAGCGCAGGAAGAGATTGGCGCGCTGCTCCGGCAGGAGCTTCATCTGCTCGACCAGGCGCTCGGATGAAAAATACGGCGTGACCATATCGTAATAGCCATGTGTGATCAGCACCTTCATGTTCGGATTCATGCTCATGGCAAAGCGCAGATCGTCGGTGGCGCCGGCCGGACCTTCGAGAGCATGGCGATGCTCGTCGGCTTTCCACGCCTTGTTGACGTCCATGCTCAGGAGTTCGTAACGGCGGTCCGATTCAATGCCGATCACGGCGCGCAGCAGGTGATTTATGCCGCTCGCGAAAACCCGCTCGATACCGGAAAAGGTCGGGTCCGGCCCTTCGAGCCTTTCACGATCCGGAAACGGGTCTATGCCGGTGATCGTCGCATCATAGACGCCGAGGATGCGTTGCTCCGTTTTCAAAAGCTCGCGGGCAAAGCGCGAAAAGGGCACGCGCCCATGCGCGCGGGCGACGAGATCTGCCGGGAGGCCGAGAAAATCGGCGGCGCGGGCGAAGACGCGCTGCAGCTCGGCTTGATCATGCGCGGTCCCGACGACGAGAGCATGCGCCAATTCGCGCGTGGCGAAGGCTTCGACCAGTTGGCGCTGGGCTTCGATCGGCTCATTGCCGGAAAAGACGCGGGAGCGTTTGTGGAAGCCGGCTGCCAGCGCCATCACGCAAAATGTGTCGACATAGGGCAGCACATCATAATCGCTCTCGTTGAGCAGAGCCCATTCGAGCGCCGGCGAAATGGCAATGGCGGCAATAAGCCCGACACCATGCGTCTCCTGCAGGCGGCGCGCCAGCTTGGCGGTGCGGAAACCGCCATAGCTTTCGCCGGCGATTGTGACGGGCACGTCCCATAGCTTGTGGCGCGACAGGAAACGCTCGATGAATTCGCCGAGCGATTCCAAGTCGCGGTTGAGATTGAAGAATTCTTTCTCATCCACCGCCTTGCCCGGGTCCGGCATGTCCTTTTCGTCGGGCTTCGTCTCTTGTTCGACGACGCGGCTGAACCCCGTGCCGACAGGATCGACGAAAATCAGATCGGTGAAGGCGATCCAGCTTTCGCAATTATTGATCAAGCGAACTGGTGGCGGCGGCACAGTGCCGTCGGCTTCGAATACAACCCGCAGCGGACCGAGACCGCCGATGTGCAGGTAGGCGGAGGCCGCACCCGGACCGCCGTTGAAGACGAAGGTGATCGGCCGCGGCGCCTTCGTCCCGGTGAGCCGATAAAAAGTGTGGAAGATTTCGGCGGCCGGCTTTTCTTTTTTGCGCAGGACGATCCAGTCGGAGGCGACCTCAATGGCGAAAGTCTCGCCCTCCGCAGATGTCCAAGCGAGACTGGGTTTGGCGCCGACAGGAGCTTGATAATCCTTGCCTCGATAGTCCGTCTTTTCCGCAGTTTCGTGGCTCATGACACTCCATCTGTCATCAAAGGGCTCTTTGGGTGATCACTTCGCGCCAACGCCTACAGCTCCTCTTTCCTGCAGTACCGTCCTAATTTGGGAGAGACTGCTCCGGTTCGGCAAGACCGCCAAGAAGGTTCAGATGCGCCATTAATCTAATTCGTTGGATAATATTATCAGTCGCTTCGATTTCCAAAATCGCGTTTACCCAAGCTCCGCCCGATTCGGTTTGCGCAAAGACTATTTCTGCGCCTTGCTTTATAAGGCTAGCTTTCGCCTCTCGAAAATCGACTCCTGGGATTCGCTTTCCTTGAAGCTTAATACGAGTCATGGCGTTTTTGCCCCTGCCAGATCGAATACTTGGACGATGCCCTCCCACACAGGCTTCCCTTCGAAGGTCTCGCTTGCGAGTTACACCAGCGATGGCGGCGGGTACGGCCAACTCGTTTGCGCTCTTGCGGAGCGGAGCTCAAAATCGTCAGTCGAACTCGACGACGAGGCCCCGCTTCTCGCATTCCGCCTCGATCGCTGCCACGATTCTTTGCAATTCTTCGATTGCGATTTCGGTTGTTTCGTGAGGCGGATCCCAGGTGAGGATGTCGTCGAGTCGCACGACGAAATCGGCCGGAGCTTCCGCCCCGGGAAGATCCGAGCCTGGATAAATCGTTAAGCTGCGCTTGCCGCAGTTGACGCGGATCGCACCCTCGGTGATTTCGACACTGAGGTGCCCTTTGCTGCGCCTTGCGTGGTGTGGTTCGCCACTCACGTTCACTCCTTTCGGGGCAAGCTTCGTCCGTATAGCGTATTTCCTGCGAGATTCGCCCGCATTTCGCTTTCAAGCTGCGGCGGCGTTTGCAATCCGGGCTAGAATCCGCTTTCGCGCACAGCCGCGATGACTTTCCGCATCAGGCTCGGAAACGCCTCGCTAGCCAAATCCGAAGCGGCAACGAAGCGGCATTGAGCGGGCGGTTGCGTCTCATGCCCGACATTGGCGGCGAAAATCTCCAGCGACAAGGCAAAATGCGTAAAAACATGGCTGACTTGCGCCGGCAGCTTGCGATAATCGGCGAGCAAGGGTGCCGCGTGCAAGGCCTTCCCGGATTCGAACGCCTCGGTCCAGTCCGTGCCGGGAAGCTCCGTCATCCCGCCGAGCAAGCCGTGCGGCGGCCGCGTGCGCACCAGCAAAGCACAGTCCGCGCGCCGTAGAAAGAATACTGCGCCGCGCCGCTTCGGCCGCTCGAGCTTGCGCGCCTTGCGCGGAAAATCCTCCGCCCGGCCGAGGGCTTTCGCACGACAGGAAGCCCCAAGCGGACATAGGCCACAGGCCGGCCGCCGCGGCGTGCAGGTCGTCGCACCGAGATCCATTAGCGCTTGCGCGAAGTCCCCGGGCCTTTCGGCCGGCACGAGAAGCGCAGTCTTCGCCTTGATTTCGGCCCTGGCCGACGGCAGCAGTGTCTCGATTGCATAAAGCCTGGAGATGACCCGCTCAACGTTGCCATCAACGACCGCGGTCTTTTCGTCGAAGGCAATGGCCGCAACGGCCGCCGCCGTATAAGGCCCTATACCGGGCAAGCTCCGCAGCTCCGTCTCGGTCCTAGGAAATTTTCCCGCATGATCCGCAACGATTGCCCTGGCACAGGCATGAAGGTTGCGGGCCCGCGAATAATAACCGAGCCCGGCCCATTGCTGCATCACAGCTTCGACCGGCGCTGCAGCAAGCGCGGCAACGTCGGGAAAACGCGCAACAAAGGCCTCGAAATAGGGTTTGACGGCGCTCACCGTCGTCTGCTGCAGCATAATTTCAGAGAGCCAGACAATATAAGGAGCGGAATTTTCGCCCGGCGAGGCACGCCACGGCAATGCGCGACGATGCCGGTCATACCAGTCGAGAAGGCCCGAGGCCGCACTGACCGCTCTATTGGCTGAACTCTGACCCATCACGTCAACATCATACATGCGGCGCGACCTTTTGAAGCTCGTTGGAATAGACAACAAGACTAGCCCGGATTTCTCACCCATAAGAATAGAGCGGCTTTGAACGATGGCGCTTCTTTGCGAAGAGATCGAAGCAAGGCCTCTAGCTTTACCTCCACTATAACTCTACGTGCGCGATGCGGCCAAAGCTATAGTTTTCTGCGCTAAACCTTTCCCGCGCGGCGGCGTTTTTTTGGCTCCCAGGAAAGCGCGATCGCCGGGGATTGACAGGACACGCGACCGAGAAGGGCTTTCCTGCCAGCATGCAGCCTTGCTATAAGGACCTCATGCAAGCAACAGATCGGTCCCGTCAACGATCTTGGTCTCGCCCGCTCGCCGACCTCGTCGGCGCGGCGATAGACCCTGTCCTCGCGCGCCAAGGCTTTGGCGAATCCGATCTCATTCTCTACTGGGAAGATATTGTCGGCGAAAGGCTTGCCGGCATGTCGGAACCCGTCAAGCTGCGCTGGCCGCCACGCGGAACGGGCCGCCACAACGAATCGCGCGAGCCGGCGACGCTCATCGTCCGGGTCGAAACTGGGTTCGCGCTTGAATTGCAGCACCTCACCGGCGCAGTGATCGAACGCATCAATGCCCACCTCGGCTGGAATTGCGTCGGGCGGATCGCGCTGAAACAGGGGCCCTTGCAGCGCCGGAGCGCCGGCAAAGAGCCGCGCCGGCCCGCCTCCGCAGCACTGTATGCGGCGGCCGAGGCACATGTCTCAGGCATTGAAGAAGCTGGTCTGCGGCAGGCGTTGGCACGGCTCGGTGCGCATGTCCTTGCTCAAGCATCCCAGCGCAGACCGATTTAGCGAGGCCCCTCCCGATATCGGTCACATTATCCCCTTCTTTTCGCCCTCTAAACACGCTCCGCGCCCACCCTATCCCAATGGATCGTCTCATGTCCTCGCCGAAACAAAGTTCTGCTGCTGTGAAGAACCGACGCGAATTTCTTGAACTTGCCGCCGCGACGGGCCTGATTTTTACCGGCGCCGCCGGCGTCTTCGCTAGTTCTTCGCAGCCGCTTCATGCCGAAGGCGCGAGCGTGCCGGTTGATCAATTGATGGCTCCGCAAACCCTGCCCGATATCGTTGAAGCCAATGCCAGCGCGGACGGCGACAAACAACCGCCGGTGACCATCGTCGAATATGCCTCGATGACGTGCGGCCATTGCGCCGCCTTCCACGCGATCACCTATCCGGTCCTCATGAGCAAATATGTCGACACCGGGAAAGTGCGTTTCGTTCTGCGCGAATTCCCGCTCGATCCGTTGGCGACGGCAGCCTTCATGCTCGCTCGCTGCGCCGGACCGGACAAGCGCAATGCCATGGTCAGTCTTCTTTTTCAGCAGCAGAGGAATTGGGCCTTCGCGCAAAAGCCGATCGAAGCTCTGGCCGGCCTCGTCAAGCAGACGGGCATGAGCCAGGAGAGTTTCGAAGCCTGTCTCAAAGATCAGGACTTGCACGAGAAGATCAACGAAGTGCGTGACCGCGCCGCGGAGAAATTCGGCGTCGAAGCGACGCCGACCTTTTTCTTCAATGGCATCAAGCATAATGGCGCGATGTCGCCGGAGGAACTCGACAAGCTTCTCGAGCCCCTGCTCAAAGGATGAGGACCACAGCAGACAAGGCAGCGATAGGCTCGCACTTGTTCTTGCGCACAGCCGTCCCCAATTGATCTATACGCCAATTTGAGGCTCGTCCATGTCGTTGCTCCAGCTCATACTCAACCTCTTGTGGATTCTCACAGGCGGGGTTTGGATGGCGGCCGGATGGCTGCTGGCAGCCGTGCTCATGGCGGTGACGATCATCGGACTGCCCTGGACCCGCGCGGCGTTCAATATTGCCGCCTATACGCTGCTGCCCTTTGGCTTCAAGGCTGTCCCGCGCTCTCAGTGGACCGGCCGCGAAGATCTTGGGACCGGGCCGCTCGGCACGCTTGGTAATATTTTATGGCTTGTCGTCGCTGGTTGGTGGCTAGCCCTCGGCCATCTGATCACCGCCATCGTTCTGGCCTTTACTATCATCGGCATTCCCTTTGCCTGGGCGCATCTCAAGCTGGCCGGGTTGGCGCTGTGGCCGATCGGCAAGGTGATCGTACCTGCGGATGCGGCCCCATCGCTAAATCGCTTCTAGAGCATTGTCAGGGGTTCGAAACGCGGGTTGCACACAGGAAAAATGCCGATAGAGCTTGCGCTCGCGGCACCGGTCGCGCCCTATTTGCATCGGTTCAAGATGAGTCCGAAAAATGCCTGCCTCGTTCAACCTCAAAGGAAAAAACCTAGACTTCGGCGCCTTGCGGCGCCGATCGAACGGTTTCGCAGCATGAGGGCTGCGCCATGAAATTCACCAGGCTGCATCTCGCGGGCTTCAAGACCTTCTGCGAGCCGACCGATTTTTTGATCGAACCCGGAATCACCGGTGTCGTCGGACCGAACGGCTGCGGCAAATCCAATCTCGTCGAGGCCATCCGCTGGGTCATGGGCGAGAATTCGTCCAAGAACATGCGCGCTTCCGGCATGGACGACGTGATTTTTGCGGGCAGCGGTCAACGGCCGGGCCGCAACATTGCCGAAGTTCGTCTCGTTCTCGACAATGCCGACCGCACAGCGCCGGCTGCCTTCAACGATGCCGACATAATCGAAGTGGCCCGCCGCATCGAACGCGAATCCGGCTCGACCTTTCGAGTCAACGGACGCGAAGTGCGCGCCAGAGACGTGCAACTGCTGTTTGCCGACGCGTCGACCGGTTCGCGGTCGCCGGCCATGGTCCGGCAGGGCATGATCGGCGAGATCATCGCGGCCAAACCGCAGGCGCGCCGCCGCATCCTCGAAGACGCCGCCGGCATTGCGGGCCTGCATTCACGCCGTCACGAAGCCGAATTGCGCCTCAACGCCGCAGAAGAAAATCTGACGCGGCTCGACGACGTCCTCAAGCAGATCGAAACGCAAATCGACAGTCTGAAACGCCAGGCCCGCCAGGCCGCGCGTTACCGCAACCTCGCCACCGATATCCGTCGCAACGAAGCCCTTCTTGCGCTGATCGATTATCGCGATGCGATTGCCAATCTCGCGAGCGCCGAGCGCAAACTCGAAGCCGATGTCCGCGAGGTCGCCGAAGCAACCCGCGGCCAGGTGGAAGCCGCACGACTGCAGGCGATAGCTGCGCATGACCTGCCGCCGCTGCGCGAAGCGGAAGCAGCCGCGGCCGGCGAACTGCAAAAGCTTGTTCTGGCGCGTGAGACGCTCGACGGCGAAGAAAAGCGCAGCAAGACGCGGATGGCCGAAATCGAACGGCGCATGACGCAGATGAATGCCGATTTGCAGCGCGAGCAGGCTCTCATCGAGGATGCTGCCTCGGTTTTGGCAAAGCTCGAGGAAGAGGCCGGGGAACTCGTCGCTCTGGGCTTCAACGACGCCGAGGCCGAGGCGGAAGCCAGGGCCTCACTCGCCTCAGCCGAAACTGCGCTTGCCGTCTCCGACCGAGCGCTCGGCGAAGCGCAGCGCGTCCAGTCCGACAATGAAGCACGCCGCTCAGCGCTTACCGACGGCTTGCGCGACGAGACGCAAAGGCTCGCTCGGTTCGAAAGCGAATTGGCCGCAATCCGGACGGAATTGGCGCACTTGCGGGCGGGGCTCGGCGACGCCGGCGCGGAAGACGAATTGAAGGCGGCGCTCGAACTTGCGATCGAGGCGGTGAATGCCGCCGAAGAGCAGATGCTTGAGGCCGAAGCCGCGCATGCCGAAGCCCGCGAAGCGGAAACCGCGATACGCGCGCCGCTTGCCGCGGCCGAGCGCGAGGCTCAGCAGCTCGAGACCGAAGCCAATACTCTTGCCAAGCTGCTCAGTAGCGGCACCGGCGGCTTGTGGCCGGCCGTCGTCGATGAAATCGGTGTCGCCAAGGGCTATGAGGCAGCTCTCGGTGCTGCCCTCGGCGACGATCTCGATGCCTCGACCAATGTTTCAGCTCCGGCGCATTGGGCCCAGTTGAATGCCGACGGCGACCCGGCACTGCCGCCGGGTGTCGAACCTTTGGCGCAGCTCGTCTCGGCGCCGCCGGCGCTGGCACGCAGGCTGGCCCAGATCGGCGTTGTATCGCGCAGCGAAGGCGCCTTGCTGCGGGCTCTGCTCAAGCCCGGGCAAAGGCTCGTTTCGAACGAAGGCGATCTTTGGCGCTGGGATGGGTTCACCCAAGCGGCTGAAGCACCGACGCCCGCCGCACGCCGGCTCGTGGAAAAGAACCGCCTCGGCGATCTGCAACACGAAGCCGGTCTTGCGCGGATCGCCGCGAATGAGCACAAGGCTGAAGCCGAGCGCATCCAGGCGGAGGTTTATGCCAGAGCCGCGGCCGAGACCGCGGTACGGCAAGCCCATAGACAGGCCCTGCGCGATGTCGAAATCGCGCGCGGAAGGCTGACCGATGCCGAAAAGCACCGCGTGCAGGTAGCTGCCCGCCTTTCGGCGCTTGAAGAGACCGAGGACAGGCACGCCGCAAGCCGCGACGAAGCCAAGGACAAACGCGACAGTGCCGAAGCGGACCTCAGCGGCCTCGTCGCCTCGATGGACCTCACCGCGCAACTCGAAGCCGCCCGCGCGCGTGCGGCACAAGACCGTGCCACGGCAGCCGAAGCGCGCGCCGCTTTGCAGGCGCATCTGCACGAGAGTCAAAGCCGCGGCAAGCGTGGACAGGCCATTGAAGCGGACCGCCTGTCTTGGAGCGCGCGGCGCGAACGCGCCCACAACCAGATCGGCGAGCTGGAAGAGCGTCTTGAAGAGGCGGCTGCCGAACGCGAAAAGCTCGCCGACGCGCCGAACGAATTCTTCCAGTTGCGCCGAACATTGATGAACAAGATTGAAGCCGCCGAGGAAAGCCGCAAAGCAGCGACCGACGCGCGCGCCTTGGCCGAAGCAAAGCTCACGGATTTTGACCGGCGGGCGCGCGCGAGCCTCGAACAGATGAGTGCTGTGCGCGAAGAAAAGGCCCGCAGCGAGGCGCGGCTCGAAGCGTCCCGCGCGCGGCTCGAAGAAGTCGCGCGCCATATTGCAAGCGAATTGCAGTGCGCGCCGGAAGAGCTTTCCTCGCTCGCCGGCGTCGCAGTCGATGCCGAACTTCCCGATTCTGCGAGCATCGCGAAGAAGCTCGAGGCAGCCAAACAGGATCGCGAAAGGCTCGGCGCCGTCAATTTACGTGCTGAAGACGAATTGACCGAGATCGAAACGACGAAGGCGAAGATCGATGCCGAACGCGAAGATTTGACCGAAGCCATCCGGCGCTTGCGGCAGGCGATCCAAAACCTCAACAAGGAAGGTCGCGAGCGTCTGCTGACTGCCTTCGATGTTGTGAATGCACATTTCGCCGAGCTCTTCGCCACTCTCTTTGGTGGCGGCACGGCGGAATTGCAGCTCGTAGAATCTGACGACCCGCTCGAAGCCGGGCTCGAAATCGTTGCCCGTCCGCCGGGCAAGAAGCCGCAGGTCATGACGCTGCTTTCCGGCGGCGAACAGGCGCTCACGGCGCTCGCCCTCATCTTCGCGGTCTTCCTCACCAATCCTTCGCCGATCTGCGTGCTCGACGAAGTCGACGCGCCGCTCGACGATTCGAATGTCGAGCGCTTTTGCGATCTTTTGGATGAAATGCGCAAGAAGACCGACACGCGTTTCATGACGATCACGCATAATCCGATCACCATGGCGCGGATGGATCGGCTCTTCGGCGTCACAATGGCAGAGCGCGGGGTTAGCCAGCTCGTGTCGGTCGATCTTGTCGAGGCCGAGCGCTTCCTCGAGGCTGGATGAAGCACCCTCTTTCGCGCTGCGCGGAATACGCCGGACTTTCGCTCACCAGAGTGCGAGAATTTCCCGCTTCAAAGTGTCGATGGTGAAGGGTTTGCGGACCCGCCGAAAATTGCGATAGGCCTCTGGTATGTCGAGCGTTGCATAGCCTGTCGAGAAGACGAAAGGCGTGCCGTTTTCAAACAGGAAATCAGCGACTGGATAGACGGATTCGCCGCCGAGGTTGATATCGAGGATTGCCGCATCGAAAGCTTCTGCGGCGGCTGTCCCGATCGCTTCGGCAAGACCGGCAGATGGCCCGACGACCGTGCAGCCGAGGTCCCGCAAAATATTTTCGATGAAAGCGGCGACGAAGAATTCGTCCTCGACCAGGAGAATCCTGAGGCCGGTCAAATCGCTGCGCTTGCGCCCGCTCTCCCGGGCAAGAGCCGAGGGCGCAGGCGCGGCGAATGCCGCATTCTTTCTCGACCCCAAGACTTGTTGTTCCGCAGAAGCGCCGAAACGCTGCACGTCGGCAACCTCCTGAACTTCGCTCCGACCGCCGCGTCCCGCCGGAATTCCTTCCAGACCGAAACCACGGCCGCTACGTGCATGTATCAGCACGGCACAACCCTTCCGTTACAGGCTGACTACGTCTCACGCTCCGATTTGGGCTCGATCGGGAACACGATTGTGCATCGCAACCCTTCGCGGGCGAAATCCAAGTGCACTTTGCCACGCAATTCGTGCGCCAATCCGCTTTCCAACAAAAATCGCCCGAAGCCGCGCCGCTTTGGCGGCATGACGTCCGGACCGCCCTGCTCGATCCAACGGATCCTCAATTGAGATGTCTCCGGCTTCATCCAGTCCCACTCGATCGTGACCGTTCCTTCCTTTAAGGAAAGCGCTCCATATTTCGCCGAGTTCGTCGCCAACTCGTGCAAAGCCATTCCAAGAGATAAAGCGCATTTCGGGTTCAGCATCACGTTGGGGCCAGACATGCGGATATTGCTTCCCTCCGCATCGAAATAATGTGCCACTTCGTCCTCTACGACAGTGCGAAGCGGCGCACCCGCCCAATTGGAATCCGCGAGGCGGCTATGCGTCTGTGCCAGAGCCTGCAGACGTCCCTCGAAAGAGGCGCACGCGTCAGCAGTCGATTGTCCGAGCCGAAAGGTCTGCTGCGCGACCGAAATCACGACTGCCAACGTGTTCTTGACGCGATGGCTGAGTTCGGCGACGAGGAGCTTTCTGTGCTGCTCGGCCTGTTTGCGATCCGTAATGTCGCGAATGATACCAGTGAAAAGACGCCGATCTCCCAGCGACACTTCGCCGACTGAAAGTTCGAGCGGAAAAACCGAACCGTCTTTGCGACGGCCGACCACTTCGCGGCCGATGCCGATGATCTTGCGCCGCCCCGCGTGCCGGTAATTGCGCAAATATTGGTCGTGCTCGCTCAGATAGGGCTCAGGCATCAGCATTTTGACATTCTGGTCGAGAAGCTCCTCTGTCCCATAACCGAAAATCCGTCGGGCGGCAGGATTGAGACCCTCGATTATACCGCGTTCGTTGATTGTGATGATGCCGTCGACCGCACTATCGAGGATCGCCTGCATGCGCGCTTCGCTGTCGCGCAAAGCCTGTTCGCGCCGCTTCTGTCCGCGAATATCGCGCAGAGAAAAAGCCGCGGCCAAAGTTGCGCCGGTCACCGGATCGCTGATGCCGAACGCGTTGCAATCGACATCGATCGGTTCGCCCGTCGGGAGGTGCTTAAGCTGGCCCTGGAAGCGGAACGAGCCGCCGCAGATCTGCGCCGGCAGCGCCTCGCTCAAAACGACCGTCAGCGTCGTCTCGCACCAAAGGTCGCGGACCTCGATATCAGTGACGCGTTCGCGGGTAGTGCCAATCAAATCCTGGCCGGCTTTATTGATATAGAGAACCTCCCAGGTCAGTGACGCCATGACAATGGCATCGCTGCTGTTTTCGACCAGAGAAACGAATTTCTGGCGTTCGCCTTCGACTCGCTTGCGCTCCGAAACGTCGCGTATGATGCCGGTGAACAAGCGCCGTTCACCAAACTGCACTTCGCTTACCGAAAGTTCGAGCGGGAAAACCGTGCCGTCCTTGCGCAGCCCGGATACTTCACGGCCTATGCCGATGATCTTGCGCTGCCCGGTTTCGCGATAATTCCGAAGATAAGTATCATGTTCGCGGCGATAAGGCTGGGGCATCAATAGCTTGATGTTCTGTCCGACCAGTTCTTCCGACGCGTAGCCGAACAACTTCAGTGCAGCAGGATTAAAGTCCGTGATCTGACCGAATTCATCTATGGTGATGATGCCGTCGACGGCATTGTCTACGATCGCGCGCAAGCGTGCCGCACTTTCGCTCTCGTCTTGCCCGTCGGCCTGCGGTGCGTGTTTTTGCAACGCACGCAGCGAAGCTTTGTGACCTTCGTTCGGTTTGCTCGGCATGAGGCACCGCCTAAGGTACTGCTGGAAGCCAAAAAATATATCCCAACCCAGCGGCTCAGGATAATTGAATCCCCGCCATCAAGTCTAAATTCTTTCGGCACGATGAATGGCGAACCGGCGGATGTTCGGCAAGCGTGCGGAAATTTCGTGGCGATATGGCTTGACCCGAGCATTGTCTTGGTCAAGCTCCCATCGGTCGCAACGGCGCTGGGATCGCTTATGCCGTACGAAAACGCACGCTGTGGCGGCGCATTCACGTTACAAGAGCTTTAGCGTTGCCGCTTTCGTCATCGTCCCTTTGCAAGGGCCGCGCATGAGTTCCCGGTCGGCAAAGGCTTCGCCCTTTCATGACGAGAAGAAACTGTCTGCGCGCAAGCGCAAGTCATAGCGTGGCGTCATGTTCCAATGACAAAAGTAGTCAAGCGATAAGCCACATGCGTCATCACAAGGAATTGCCGTGATGTTCAGATCCCTGCTGGCGGGCCTCACCCTCCTACTGTTTTTCTGCCTTGCTGCAGCGACCCAGGGTGCCGCCAGCGCCGCCGAATATGACGGCGTCTATGAGGGAACGATCGGCGCGGCGCGCGTGGTCGTCGAACTCGGCAACACGAATGGCGCCTATTTCTATTCAACTAAAGGCATCGATATTTTTCTGCAGGTCTCCGCCAAAAACGGCGCGATCGAGGTCGTCGAAAAAAGCGACGAAGACGACGAGAGTGTCGCACCGACAGGCCGCTGGAATATCAAGGCGGATGGAGGCCATCTCTCCGGCACGTGGGGCGCTCCGAAAGGAGGGCGGACGCTTCCGATTGATCTCACGCGTGTCGCCGCCCTCGTCACGCGGCCGCAAAAGGACGCTCCAACCGACCACGCCGGCGGGTCGACGGCTTATGGGCAGCGGTGGATCACGGCCAGGCTTCGCTGGACGCTCGGTCCCGAAATTCCGGTCGGCGATCTCTCCTACGCCGTCGCGACCGATGCCATTTTCGGCACGCATATGCCGCGCCTCGTCCGCTTTCCCGACGCGGCACGCAAGGTCAAGATCAATGCGGCAATCGAAAGGCTGCAAGTCGAAAAGATCCTCGCTGCGCGCGAGACGTCAATCGACCTGCGCCAGTCGCTCGCGGCGCGCGCAAACAAATCGATCAACGCCATCGCCGAGGCGAACCCGGAGAGTGAACAAGATCTGCGCATTACCCAGCTGCTGACCTATGCGCTTAGCTTCGTGATCCGCGGCAATTGGGACGGCGGCGGCGCTCACCCGAATACCTACGTTGCGGCCTATACGATCGACCTCGTCCAGGCCAAGCCCGTCGAAGGCACGCTCCTCACCCGGGACGAGACGAAACAGGCCAAAGTCTTCGATGGCGCGCTCAACCTCGACATGCCGGAAAAGCGCAAGGCCTTCGAAACGCTCTGGGTTATGAAATTGCGCGCCTCGCTTCCCAAGGTCGAGGCGAAAACAAAGGACGATGCCGATGGCGCTTGCATCGAAGCGATCAACGCACCGGACTTTCTCGAGGACGGTGGACGCAGCTACTACCTCTACCGGATGGAAGGCGGGCTCGCCGTGCATCCAATAGGCTGGCCAAATGTTGCCGCCTATTGTTTCACCGAATTCAAATATGTTCCGGTCGTCCTCACGATACAGGAGTTGAAACCCTTCATCGTGGTGTTGCCTGGCTCGATCGACATGAAGTGACCGCGAATGTCACTGTCGCCGCCGGAGCGAAGCAGCGGCGGTTCCCGTCGTCTTGCATAAGCTGCACTCTTATGAGCTTGGCTCTCTCCGCGCAGTCGGGGTAGGCGCAAGCCGGTGGTTTCAATGCAAGCGCACCGCTTTCGAAAACTGCGAGCGATCGGCCGAAGTCACCCGCACGTCGAAGACATCGCCTTCGCGCTCGAGCGTCAGTGGTACGTCGACACCGGCCGGGCCGAGCGCCCAGACGTTGCGGAAGAAATCGGCGAGGCTGGTCACCCCGGTACCCGCCACGCCGAGGATCGTATCGCCTTCACGCAGGCCCGCGCGCCGCGCCGGACCATTGCCGGCGAAGCCGACGACGACGATGCCATCATCCGATTCTGCGGCATAAACACCAAGCCAGGGTCGCGCTGGCCGGTTCACCCGTCCAAATCTTTTCAGATCGTCATAGATCGGCGGCAGAAGCTCGATCGGCACCACCATGTTCAACGGCACCACTTCATTTCCGCGTATCTGATGCGGCACTTGCAAGGAGCCGATCCCCAGAACCTCGCCCGCGGTACCGATCATCGCGGTGCCTCCCCAGTGAGGATGTGCGGGCGCCGTGAACAAAGCCTCGTCGAGCACATATTCCCAATAGCCGGCGAATTCCTGGCGCGCAACGACATGTGCCGCGACGGAATGTTTGCGTCCGCCACCGGCGCCGATCACGACGCGCGCGCCGGGGCGTAGCGCGCGTGAATCACCGAGCGGCAAAGGTTCGACCCCGAGCGGCCCCAAAGCCTGCACGAGCCCAAACCCGGTGACGTAATCGAAGCCGATGACATGCCCGGCGACCACCCGGCCCTCGTTGGTCGTGAGCCATACTTCCTCGGCCTCCATGATCAGATAACCGATGGTCAGAATGATGCCGTCATTGCCGATGAGGACGCCGTTGCCGGCCCGCTCGGTGCCGAGAGTGGCTGCAGTAAAGCCATCTTCGGGCACGCGCGCCGTCAGCGCAACAACGCCGGAAAGCGCGCGCTCGAGATCGAAATCATAATCGCGGGGGCTCGGCTGCACCTCGGGCGGCACTTCCCAGTTCTCCAAATCTTCGGCCATCGCCGGCTCCCGCTATTTCGACGTCCGGCCAATACATATTCCGCTTCCGTAGGAAGTCGGAGTTGCTTTCCTGCAAATCGCCAATCGAGACGGCGAATTGCTAGAGCGGCACTGCGGATCCTTCGGAACCGCGGTAGAAGTATGTGGCCTGATTTATGACCCATCATACCCTCCCTTTTCGCGATCGGGAAAGATGGAGCGAGTTTCATTCCTTGAATTCTATGGTCGCGTGCAGCTGCGGCCGCATGCCGTAAGGTGGCGGCGGGAACGGAGAAGCACGCTTAATGGCAGCCAAGGCCTCGGCATCCATGTCGGGATAGCCGCTCGTGCGAAAGACCGCCTCCTGCACCATACGGCCGGTGTCGTCGAGGTAGAAGCTGACGGTGACGATGCCGCGTAGATGGCCCGTCCGCACGCTCGGCGGGTCATGTTTCTGACGTAGGATCAAACCCCAGACCACCGTCAGATAGCGCATGTCCTCGGTGCCGCCGCCGACCGGTGTGATCTTGGACGCCGAGGCAAATGCAAAATTCGGTGCCGGGGCGAGCGCCGCCAACCGGGCAACCGCCTCCTTCTGATCATTCGGTATTTTCGACCGCTCTTTCGTCGGCTTCGTCTTTTGCTGCGGCGCTGGCGCTTTCTCCGGCGCCGCCTTATCGAGCGGTTCGGCGTCGGGCTTGTCATCCGGCGTATCGCGCGAGACGGTTTTTTCCGCGGGGTCCGGTGCCGCGGTCTGTGTCAGCGACGTATCCGGCTTCGCCTCCGAACCGAGCACGGGCTTGGCCTGCATCGGACCTTGCGTCACTTGATCGGTCGTCAATCGCTTCTCGGTTTCTTGGTTTGCATCCCTCGGCGCGTCATGGGCGGCCTTTTCCGACCACTCTACCTTCGGTTTTTCCGGCTGCGGCTTTTCGACTTTTTCGCGCTTCTTCTCCTCCGGCGGCGGCGGCGGTGGCGGCTGTGGGATCTCGGTCACGAGTTCGACGGGAATTTCGGTCTGGTTTTGTTCGACGTTCGCATCGGCGCGATCATGCAAAAATAGAACGAGCAGCAAAATCGCGTGCAAGGCGATGGCCGCGATCAGCACAGACGTAAAGCGCTGACGCGCGGCACGCCCGGCAGTATCGGCCGGCCCAATAACCCTATCTTCCGGCGCAACGGTGAGGGAGCCGGTAGGGGACGGAAAGTCGGAAAAGCTATAGTTCAAGTTCGCGCGTCAATTTTCGAGAGCCTCGCCGGATTGCGCCGCGAGGAGGAGCGTATTGCCTAGACCTGCCTCCCCTCTATAGCGAATTTTTGGCACTTTTGCTTGCCGCCGGCTCAGATGTCGTCGCGAGTTCGTGGAAACTGCCATGGCAAAACTCCCGCCACACCGCAAGAGAGCTCGGCAGCGCCTCTGCCGCCCGTCCCTGCTGCGATGCGCGGCCATCTGCCGCGCATCATGCCCGGAGACGGCCCCCTATTCATTTAAAATCTACCTTTACAGTCAATAGCTTACCTATGTATAGGCTGTGCGGCCAAACCTTGACAGCGGCGCCGACGGTCCATATGGTGCGCCGGCTCTTGGGGGGTGGGTTGCACAGACCCTACGAAGGTTCTCCTGCATAGGGGCTGGTTTGCGTTGCAGTTTGCTTTTCGAAACGCTCGATTTTGAGGCAGAGGCGCCATATAGATCGCTAATCCGTCGGCTGCGATTGGAGAGCGGAATTGGCGACGAGCGGTGACGAGAAAAGCAACCGGAAGACCAGCGACGACGCAGACTTGCGGGCGCGGCTTGACAAGCTCGCGCAAGCGCTCGAAGCGCAACGCAGGGCAGCGCGCGTCGCAGGCGCAGACGACAGTGCCGACCTTGCGAGTCAATCGACCGGTCGCGCGATGAGCCTCGGCTTTCGCGTCTTGACCGAATTCGTCGTAGCCATCGTGGTCGGCACCCTCATCGGCTGGCAACTCGATGTCTGGTTGGCGACCGGACCGATTTTCCTCATTGTCTTCCTGGCTCTCGGGACGGCGGCGGGGTTTTTGGGTGTTTATCGGATCGCCATGGCACCGACGAGTTCCAAGGGCGATCATCGGTGACGTGACGGCGTCTTATCGCCACAAAGGCGTATTGCGCCACGAAACGGAGTTTGGAAATTGGCCGCAGAACATGGCATGGATCCGATCCATCAATTCGCGATCGAACCGCTCGGCCAGCGCCTCGACCTGTTCGGCGTCAATGCCTCTTTCACCAATGCCTCGCTTTGGATGGTGATCATTGTCGGCCTGATCAGCCTGCTCATGATCGCCGGCACGAGCCAGCGCGCGCTCGTCCCCGGCCGGTGGCAGTCGCTTGCTGAAATGTCTTACGAATTTGTAGCTTCGACGGTGCGGCTCGCTGCCGGCAACGACGGCATGCGCTTCTTCCCCTTCGTATTCTCGCTCTTCATGTTCGTGCTCGTCGCCAATCTGGTCGGCCTCTTACCTTTCACATTCTCGGTGACAAGTCAGATCGCTGTGACCTTCGCTTTCGCCATCTTGGTCATCAGCATCGTGATCCTTTACGGCTTCTTCAGGCATGGGCTGCATTTTCTCGGTCTTTTCGTCCCGTCGGGCGTGACCCCAGTTTTGCTTCCGTTTCTCGTGCTGATCGAGATCATTTCGTTCGCATCGCGGCCGATCAGCCTTTCCGCCCGTCTCTTCGGCAATATTCTCGCCGGCCATATTACGCTCAAAGTGATGGGCGGTTTCGTCGTCTCACTGCTCGGCACCGGCGTCGTCGCTTGGTGGATCCTGTCCCTCTTGCCGCTCGCCGCGGTGACGATCCTCACGGCCTTCGAATTGCTCGTCGCGGTGTTGCAAGCCTATGTCTTCACTATTCTCACTTGCGTCTATCTCAATGACGCAATTCATCCGGGCCACTGAATAAAGAGCGCAACAACAGATCGGTCGCCCCAACGCACGCTAGGAGTGAATGAATGGATCCGGTTGCAGCCAAGTATGTCGGTGCAGGTCTCGCCGCCATCGGCATGGGGGCCGCCGCCATCGGCGTCGGTTTGATTTTCGGCAATTTCCTGTCAGGTGCCTTGCGCAATCCGACGGCTTCGGATGCCCAGTTCGGACGCGCCTTCATCGGCGCGGCGCTCGCCGAAGGCCTTGGCATTTTCGCCTTCCTCGTCGCGATCTTGCTTCTCTTCGTCAAGTAGGACGCTTCGTGCGGGTCCGCCCTGTTGGACCCGCACACTCAACATTGGCCTACGCCGCTTTCGCGAAAAAGACGCAGTCCTTTTTGTGAACATGGTCGAATGGGCGCAAAACCAGAGCACTATTGGTGCTGAACCCCGTAACTGCGGATGGAACTGAATAATGGCAGATGGCGCTGAGCACAGCCATGCGGCGAGCACGGAAATGCCGCAGGCAACGGAAGGATCGGGCGCCTTTCCGCCGTTCGAGTCCGCCAATTTTGCGCCTTTGCTGATTTGGCTCGTTCTGACATTTGGGGTGCTTTACCTGTTGATGGCGAAAATCGCCATGCCCCGTGTCGAGGGCATTCTGAAAAGCCGCCGCGGCAAGATCGACGGCGATATCGGCTTGGCCAACGCAAAACGCGAAGAAGCCGACCGCGCCGCCGCGGATTATCAAATGACTCTCGCCGACGCCAAAGCGCGCGCCCAGGCTTTAGCCCAGGAAACACATGTCCGACTCGCGACTGAGACCGAGGTCAAGCGCCGTGCCATCGAGGCCGATCTCGCCGGCAAACTCACGGCAGCCGAGGCCCAGATCGCGGCGACGAAAGCCAAGGCGATGAGCAACGTCGATCAGATTGCGCGCGACACAGCCGCTGCGATCGTCGAACATATCACCGGCAAGCCGGCCGATCCGGCGGCAATCGCCGCGGCCTTCTTGGCGAAGGCCTGAGGCGCTGGAGAGCAAACATGTTTGACGCGGAATTTTTCGTCGCAGTCGGCTTCATCCTCTTCATCCTCATGCTCGCCTACTTCCGCGTTCACACGAAGATCACGACTGCGCTCGATCAGCGCGCCGAGCGTATCAAGGCCGAGCTTGCCGAAGCGGCACACCTGCGGACCGAAGCCGAGGCCCTCCTTGCCTCCTACATAAAGAGGAAGGCCGAAGCCGAAACCGAAGCGCAAGCCATCATCGCCCAGGCGCGAACTGAGGCCGAGCTGATCGGCCACGAGGCACACGAGCGCATCGCGGAATTCGTGCGCCGCCGCACCAAACAGGCGGAAGACAAGATCAGCGCGGCGGAAGCCTCGGCTGCGGCGCAAGTCCGCGCGGCTGCCGCCGACGCCGCGACGAAGGCCGCAGAAATTGTTTTGAAATCAAAAGCGCAAGGCGAGTTCGGCGATGAACTCGTCAGCCGGAACATCGCCGATCTGAAGCGCCTGTTGCATTGAAACGGCCTTATCGGAACCTGCGCCGGGGCAAGTCTATACCACGATGACTTTGGATTGATTCTATCCAAAGTCATCGTGGTATATGTAGGGAACGCCGGATTTCGTCGTCGAAAAGGCAGACTATGCGTCCCCTCGCCATTCTCCCCTCGATCCTTGCCAGCGATATGTCGCGTATCGGCGCCGAGATCACGGCGGTCATGGCGGCCGGTGGCGATATCGTCCATATCGACGTCATGGACGGGCATTTCGTCCCCAACATCACCTTCGGCCCCGATATGGTGAAGGCGGTCCGCAAATCGACCGATCGGCCGCTCGATGTGCATTTGATGATCGCCCCGGTCGATCCCTATCTCGAGGCTTTCGCCAAAGCTGGCGCCGATATCATCACGATTCATCCCGAAGCCGGACCGCATCTGCAGCGTGCATTGCAGGTCATCCGTGGGTTCGGCAAGAAAGCCGGCGTCGCCCTCAATCCGGCAACGCCGGAGTCGGTGATCGAATATGTTTTGAACGATATCGACCTCGTCCTCGTCATGAGCGTCAATCCCGGATTTGGCGGCCAGGCTTTTATTCCGGCCATGCTCGAAAAAATTCGCCGTCTCAGCGCGCTCACCGCCGGCCATGACATCGACATCGAAGTCGACGGAGGAATCACCGCCGACACCGCGGGCGAAGTGGCGGCCGCGGGCGCCAATTGGCTCGTGGCGGGCTCGGCAATCTTCGCCGGCGGTCCGAGCGCCTATGCCGGCAATATAGCCGGCATTCGCAGTGCAGCCGAAGCCGCCAGGGGCGAGCGCATCTAGAGGCCGGGCTGCGAATGCCGCCTCGGCTGCTGCTCGCCAATCGTTCCTGATCCGACTTGGCTTTCGATCGGAATACGCTCTAGCCGCAACCGCGGCCTCGTGTTAGGCGAAGTGCTGAAGAAGCAAGGCGTATTTGCATGATTCCGCGTTATTCCCGCCCCGAAATGGCGGCGCTTTGGGAACCGCAGACGCGGTTCCGGATTTGGTTCGAGATCGAGGCCTATGCCTGCGATGCTCTGGCCGCGATCGGCGTCATCCCAAAAAGCGCCGCTCAAGCCATCTGGGAGAAGGCGGGGAAACTCACTTTCGATATTGATCGGATCGACGAAATCGAGAAGGTCACGAAACACGACGTCATCGCCTTCTTGACCCATCTCGGCGAGTTCATCGGCGCAGATTCGCGTTTCGTCCACCAGGGCATGACCTCGTCTGATGTGCTCGATACGTGCCTCGCGGTTCAGCTCGCGCGCGCCTCGGACATCCTCATTGCCGACGTCGATGCTCTGCTCGCAGCGCTGAAGAAACGCGCCTACGAACACAAGATGACCCCGACGATCGGTCGCTCACATGGCATTCATGCCGAACCCATGACGTTCGGTCTCAAACTCGCCGGAGCTTATGCGGAATTCTCGCGCAACCGCGAAAGACTGATCGATGCGAAGAAGGAAATTGCGACTTGCGCGATTTCCGGGGCCGTCGGCACCTTCGCCAACGTGGATCCCCGCGTCGAGGTCTATGTCGCCGAAAAACTGGGCCTCGCCCCCGAACCTGTTTCGACGCAGGTCATTCCGCGTGATCGCCATGCCATGTTTTTTGCGACGCTCGGCGTCGTCGCCTCCTCGATCGAACGACTCGCCACCGAAATCCGGCACTTGCAACGAACCGAGGTGCTCGAGGCGGAGGAATTCTTCTCCGAAGGCCAAAAAGGCTCATCGGCCATGCCGCACAAGCGCAATCCAGTGCTCAGCGAAAACTTGACCGGCTTGGCGCGGTTGGTGCGCGGCATGGTGGTCCCTGCCCTCGAGAACGTCGCACTCTGGCACGAGCGGGACATTTCACATTCTTCCGTCGAACGCATGATTGCTCCCGACGCCACCATCACGCTCGATTTCGCGCTCGCCCGTCTCACCAACATTGTCGACAAGCTTCTCGTTTATCCTGCCAATATGCAAAAGAACCTCGACGCGCTCGGCGGCCTCGTCCATTCCCAGCGTGTCCTGCTCGCTTTGACGCAGAAAGGCGTTTCGCGCGAGGACGCCTATGCCTATGTGCAGAGGAATGCCATGCCGGTCTGGCGCGGTGAAGGAAATTTTCTCACGTTGCTCAAGCAAGACGTGGATGTGACGAAGGCGCTGAGCGATGCCGAACTCGAAGCGCTCTTCGATCTCGGCTATCATTTGAAGCACGTTGATCTTGTTTTCGAGCGCGTGTTTGGCGAGGCTTGAAGCTTCGCTCCGCTCGCAATGTCGAATGTGCGACGGTCTTGTCGGTTCTGCGACGCGGGCATCAGCGGAATAGTCCTCGGATTCAGAGGAAAACAGCCGATCTCCTCCTGGCATGTTCTTTGCGCTTACTTGAAATGCGAAGGAAATTTCGACACGCCATAATGCGCCAACGCGTGTTCGGTGCCGGATACCTGTGTCCCGGCTTGCGCAAACGAAAGCTTGGGGGACAGGGGAACGGGCGAACTATCCTCCTCAATGGCACGACGTAGCGACGCTCTGCCAGCGATCGGCCGGTAGGCCTGAGGCTGCGCCTGGGGCCGGCTGAACGGGCGCAGGCGCATGAGGATTTATTGGCTATTCCGAAGGACAGGTGACCATGACTATTGCAGTCGCAGACTCAGCCGGACGCCAACCGCCGCCGCCGAAGCTCGACTCCGTCGTCGTACGCTTCGCCGGCGATTCCGGCGATGGCATGCAGCTCACCGGCAGCCATTTCACGCTGTCGACGGCGCTCGCCGGCAACGCCCTCGCCACCTTTCCGGACTTCCCCGCCGAGATCCGCGCGCCCCTGGGCACGACGTTCGGCGTTTCCGCCTTCCAGATCAATTTCGGCTCGACCTCGATCGAGACGGCGGGCGACGCGCCCGATGTGTTGATGGCGATGAATCCGGCGGCGCTCAAAGTGAACCTGGCCGATCTGCGCCCCGGTGGCCTCATCATCGCCGATGCCGGCGCCTTCGATGAACGCAACCTTGAAAAGGCGGGCTACGCGGTCAGCCCGCTGGAGGACGCTAGCCTCGCTCCCTACCAGCTCCTCGCCTTCGACATCTCGCGACTGACGCTCGAAGCCGTCAAGCCGTTCAAGCTCAGCAACCGCGAGGCACTGCGCTGCAAGAACATGTGGGCGCTCGGCCTCGCCCTCTGGATGTTCGATCGCGACCGTGCGCCGGTGATCGAATGGCTCAGGACCAAGTTCGGCGCCAAGAGCGAGGTGCTGGTCGACGCCAACATCGCTGCCCTCGATGCCGGCCACGGCTATGGCGAAACTGCCGAAATCGGCCGGCCGCTGAACCAGGTCCGCATCGCCCCCGCGGCGATGGCACCCGGGCTCTACCGGACCATTACCGGCGGCGAGGCGATCGCCCTCGGTCTCGTTGCGGGCAGCCAACTCGCGTCGTTGCCGATGTTTCTCGGCTCCTATCCGATCACCCCGGCGAGCCCGATCCTGCACCATCTGGCGCGCCTCAAGGAATATGACGTCTCGACCTTTCAGGCGGAGGACGAGATCGCGGCGATCTGTGCGGCAATCGGCGCCTCCTATGCCGGCCAGCTCGGCGTCACCTCCTCCTCGGGTCCCGGCATCGCGCTTAAGGGTGAGGCGCTCGGCCTCGCCATCATTTCGGAGCTGCCGCTCGTCGTCGTCAACTGCCAGCGCGGCGGGCCATCGACCGGGCTGCCGACCAAGACCGAGCAATCCGATCTCTACCAGGCGATCTTCGGACGCAACGGCGATGCACCGCTCGTCGTCATCGCCTCACGCAGCCCCTCCGACTGCTTCGAGGTGGCGATCGAAGCGGTCCGTCTCGCCGTGCAGTTCATGACCCCGGTCATCCTGCTGACGGACGGCTACATTGCCAACGCCGCCGAGCCATGGCGCCTGCCCGATCTGACGGCGCTGCAATCCTTCGGTGTCGATTTCTACGATCGCGCATCGACCGAAGGGCGGATCAACCCGTACGAGCGGGATCCCGAGACTTTGAAGCGCGTCTGGATCAAACCAGGGACGACCGGCCTCACCCACCGGATCGGCGGAATCGAAAAGGGCTTCACGACCGGCGACATCAGCTACGAGCCTGCCAACCACCAGAAGATGACCGACACGCGCAAGGCCAAGATCGACGGCATTGCCGATTTCATTCCCGAGCAGGAGGTGTCGCTTGGCGCACCCGGCGGCAAGCTCGCCGTCGTCGGATGGGGCTCGACTTTCGGCGCGATACAGCAGGCTGTGCGCCGTGCGCGCGTCCGTGGCGCCGATGTCAGCCACATACACCTGCGCTATCTCTGGCCTCTGCCGCGGAATCTGGGGGACTTGCTGCGCAGCTATGAGCGCATCATCGTTCCGGAGATGAATACCGGCCAGCTCAAGACGGTGCTGCGCGACCAGTACCTTGTCGACGCCAAACCCATCAACAAGGTTTCCGGCCAGCCCTTCCGCATCGCCGAAATTGAAGCGGCGATCGATCAGGCGCTGGCTTGAGGAGGCAGAACTCGATGAACGCCATCCCACAATTCCTGCCCGCCGACTTCACCTCCGACCAGGAGGTGCGCTGGTGCCCCGGCTGCGGCGACTATTCCATCCTGGCCGCCGTCCAGATGCTCATGCCCGAGCTCGGCGTGCGCCGTGAGAGCACGGTGTTCCTCTCGGGCATCGGCTGCGCGGCGCGGTTCCCGTACTACATGAACACCTACGGCATGCACTCGATCCATGGTCGGGCGCCCGCCATCGCGACCGGGCTCGCGACGACGCGCCCCGATCTCGACGTCTTGGTGATCTCGGGCGACGGCGACGCGCTGTCCATCGGTGGCAACCACCTCATCCACGCATTGCGCCGCAACGTGCGGGTGAACATCTTGATGTTCAACAACCAGAT
>JBKQHN010000158.1:0-12686 GCA_052148755.1 Beijerinckiaceae bacterium
GGCCCGCCATGAAGCGATGAAACCCGAACAAACCAAGGAAACTGTCAGGCATGTATCCGGTCCATAGTGTCAGATATGTTCCCGGTTGCACAGATTTGCTTCGACATTTCTCGTGACCCAAGCGGGCAGGCCAAAACTGGCTGTGAGGCCAATCTCCCCGCCCCTCACCCGGCCTCTCCCCGTTTCGCTCCGCTCACGGGGAGAGGGGCGCAAAGAGCCACAACATATTCAACGACCGAACACGTGACCGATTTCAAACGCGCCATAGCCGAGCTCGCCAAGGGCGGCTCGCTCACTTTGTCCTCGCTTCCGGATGGTTTCGACGCCTTCTGTGTCGCCGACCTCGCGCTGGCGCTGGCGCCGGAGGCGGAAAAGCGCGGCGTCGTCCTCGTGCATGTCGCGCGCGACGGCCGGCGCGCCAGTGCCTTCAACGACGCCTTGAGCTTTGCTGCTCCGCAGATCGAAATCCTCGATTTTCCGGCTTGGGACTGCCAGCCCTATGACCGGGTCTCGCCCAATGCGGCGATCTCGGCGCGGCGCATGACAATTCTGTCGCGGCTGGCGCGGTCGCGCGGTGCGCGCGAACAGCCGCGGCTGCTTTCGACGAGCGTCAATGCCATCCTGCAACGTGTCCCGCCCTTGGCGAAGGTCGCAGCCGATTCGTTTTCCGCCGCACCCGGCAATGTCGTGGATATGGACGAGCTCGTCCGCTGGCTCGAGAGCAACGGGTTTGTGCGCAGTTCGACGGTGCGCGATACCGGCGAATATGCGCTGCGCGGCGGCATTCTCGATCTTTACGCGCCGGGGATGGAGCAGCCCGTCCGCCTCGATTTCTTCGGCGACACGCTCGAATCGATCCGCAGCTTCGATCCGGAGTCGCAGCGCACCATCGGGCAATTGCGCGGCCTCGATCTTGTCCCGATGAGCGAAGTGCAATTGACCTCGGATGCGATCCGGCGGTTTCGGCAGGCCTATGTCGGCAGCTTCGGCGCACAGACGCGCGGAGATACGCTGTATGAAGCCGTGAGCGAAGGCCGCCGCCATCCCGGTCTCGAACATTGGCTGCCTTTGTTCTACGAAGAGCTCGACACCTTGTTCGATTACACGGGGGCCGCACCGCTCATCCTCGATCCCTTGGCGCCAGACGCTGCAAGCGAGCGTCTGGCGCAGATCAAGGATTATTACGAGGCGCGCAAAAGCGCCCATGACGCCGATCCGAACCGCTCTTCCTACAAACCGCTGCCGCCCGACGCGCTCTATCTGTCACCTGACTCTTGGACGCAAATCCTCGCCAGGCGCAGCACTGCGCTTGTGAGCCCTTTCGCCGCGCCGCCGGGGAGCCGCGGCCTCTTCGTCGATTGCGCCGGCAAGGTCGGACGCAATTTTGCACCGGAACGTCAGGATGCGGGCGCCAATGTGTTTGCCGCAGCGGCCGAACACGTCCGCGCGCTGCAAGCTGAAGGCAAGCGCGTCGTCGTCGCCGGCTGGTCGGAGGGCTCGCGCGAGCGTCTGAGCCATGTCCTGAAAGATTTCGGCTTGAGCGAGCTTGCGCCTGTCTCTTCGCTGGTGCAGGCGACGGCGCTTAGCAGAAACACGGTGGCGCTTGCCGTCATCGGCCTCGAACAAGGTTTTGAGACGGCCGATCTCGCCGTCATCGGCGAACAGGATATTTTGGGCGACCGGCTCGTGCCGAGCCGCAAGAAGACGCGCCGGGCGCAGGATTTCCTGTCCGAAGTCAGTGCGCTTTCGGTCGGCGATCTCGTCGTGCATGTCGATCATGGCATTGGCCGCTTCTTGGGCCTCAAAGCCATCGAAGCCGCCGGCGCCCCGCATGATTGCCTCGAAATCCACTATGCCGAAGGCGACAAGCTGTTTTTGCCCGTCGAGAACTTGGAGCTTTTGTCGCGCTATGGGTCGGAAGAAACCGAAGTTCAGCTCGACAAATTGGGCGGTGCCGGCTGGCAGAAGCGTAAAGCGCGGATGCGCAGGCGCATTCTCGAAATGGCCGGCGCACTGCTCAAAGTTGCGGCCGCACGGCAGACACAGCCGGCGCCGAAGCTGGTGCCGCCGGAGGGTCTTTACGAAGCTTTCTGCGCCGGGTTTGCTTACGAAGAGACCGAGGATCAGCGCAATGCGATCGAGGCTGTTCTCGAAGATCTCGCCGCAGGCCGCCCGATGGACCGGCTCATCTGCGGCGACGTCGGCTTCGGCAAAACGGAAGTCGCGCTGCGCGCGGCCTTTGTTGCCGCGATCAACGCCAAACAAGTCGCCGTCGTCGTCCCGACCACCCTGCTGGCGCGCCAGCATGCGCGAAATTTCGCGACCCGCTTCGCCGGCCTGCCCGTCAAAGTCGCGCAATTGTCGCGTATGGTCGCGGCAGCCGAGCAGAAAAACGTCAAAGCGGGCCTCGCCACTGGGGCGATCGATATCGTCGTCGGCACCCATGCTTTGCTCGGCAAGACGATCGCCTTCAAGGATCTCGGCCTCGTCGTCATCGACGAGGAGCAGCATTTCGGCGTCAAGCACAAAGAGCGATTGAAGGAATTGCGTGCCGAAGTGCATGTGCTGACGCTCTCGGCGACGCCGATTCCGCGCACCTTGCAGCTCGCTATGAGCGGCGTGCGCGAATTGTCGATCATCGCGACGCCGCCCGTCGACCGTCTCGCCGTGCGGACGTTCGTGACGCCGTTCGACGAATTGCTGGTCCGCGAGGCCTTGTTGCGCGAGCGCTATCGCGGCGGCCAAAGCTTTTATGTCTGCCCGCGCATCGAAGACATCGAAGACGCCGCCAGCTTCTTGCGGCAAAGCATACCGGAAGCGAAATTCATCATCGCGCATGGGCAATTGGCCGCGACCGAGCTCGAAGAGCGCATGGCGGCCTTCTACGACGGCAAATATGATATTTTGCTGTCGACCGCGATCGTCGAATCCGGGCTCGACATTCCGACCGCCAATACGCTCATCGTGCATCGCGCCGATATGTTCGGCCTGGCCCAGCTCTATCAATTGCGCGGCCGGGTGGGCCGCGCCAAGACGCGCGCTTATGCGCTGTTCACATTGCCGGTCAAACGCATGCTGACGCCGCAGGCGGAAAAGCGGCTGCATGTTCTGCAGACGCTCGATACGCTCGGCGCCGGGTTCCAGCTCGCCAGCCACGATCTCGATATCAGAGGCGCCGGCAATCTGCTCGGCGAAGAGCAATCGGGTCATATCAAGGAAGTCGGCTACGAACTCTACCAGCAGATGCTGCAGGAGGCGATCGTCGCGCTGAAGGCCGGCATCGAGGAGCCGGCTGAAGAGACCTGGTCGCCTTCGATCACGCTCGGCACGGCGGTGACGATCCCGGAAGATTATATCGCCGATATCGATCTGCGCCTCGGCCTCTACCGGCGTCTTTCGACGCTCGACAGCGATGCGGAGATCGAGGCCTTTGCCGCCGAGATGATCGACCGCTTCGGCCCTTTGCCGCGCGAAGTCGAGCAATTGTTGAAGCTCGTCGCGATCAAGGCTTTGTGCCGCAGGGCCAATGTCGAAAAGCTCGAAGCCGGACCAAAGGGCGTGATCGTCGCCTTCCGCGACAACAAGTTCGCCAACCCGCAAGGCCTCGTGCGTTTTTTGGCCGAACAGGACAGTTTCGCCAAGGTTCGCCCCGACATGAAGGTCGTCTTCATCCGCGGTTTCGACAACATCGCCGAGCGGCTCGATGTGACGCGGCGGATCTTGCAGACGCTGGCGTCGATCGCGGTGAAGAAGGCGGCGTGAGGGGCACGCCGCAGCTGCCGCGCATGTAAGATCGCGTCCCGAGTGCCGAGCGCCCCCTCTGGAGGATCGTGAAGAGCGGCCCCATACTCCTCTGCGGTCAGTTTTCTGCGGAGGAGGGGCGCGTGCCATCCATAGACGAAAAAATCGACGATTGGAGCGATTCGCAGACGTCTCTGCCGTTTTATCCGTCAATGAGATTCGTAGACGGCGGCCTCGCACTGGGGCGCGGAACTTATATCGCGCGTTTCGCCCGCGGTACGAAATCGAGCCAGTCTCTCGATCTCGATGGACACGAGGCGTGCATTCTCGCTTTGCTCGCCGCCGCGCATGATCGGCACGTCTCGCATCGCGCAATCGAGACGATCCGGCGGGCCGCCGAGATATGGCAGACTGGCGACAAAGCTTTGGCGCAAATTCGCCTCGTCTATGTCGGCTTGCCACCAATCGATGAGCGCGGCGCCTATCGGCTGGATCTTGCGGTGGACCTCCTCGACAAAGGCTTTTCTCCGCGGCGTCTTCTGAGGGAGCTCGGCTTCCAAAGCACGCTGCGGGAACTCGAAAAATTTGATCCCTATCAGCCGCGTATGCCGGCCGGCAGCGGCCGGGAAAGCGGGCGCTGGACATTGGGGTATAATGGAGCAGGCTCAGCCCCCGCCAATCCCTCGCGGCACGAGACCTTCGTCCAAAGGGTTGATGTCAAGATCGTCGGCGCGACACAATCGGACGCCAATCCGGATTATCTCGTGCCGGGCGCGCAATATGCGCAAAATCCGAACCAACCCATCATAACGCAAGATGCCCTCAATCATATCAAGACAAACCACTGGTTTGATTCACAGGTCCCTTACAGAGGCAAGTTCAGCCCAGAATATTCCGATGACGAAGAAATCAAAAAAACTGATCAATGACGCGTGACAGCAGGCTGCTCCTGCGGATATTGGCGCAGCCTATTGGCACACCGACAACATTGCCATTGCAGCTGGCGTTTTCCACAAAGACCTGGATACAGGCATTGTAACACCTTATGTTATCGGCCAATCCTCGGTGGGGCGAGCCGCACCGTCAATTCCGACGAACACTTATGTCGTCATTTTCGATAAGGATTTGGGTGTCATAACCTGCTATCCGATCAACCCTGCCGATACGATCAACCCGCAAAACGACGCGCGATAATGGACATCAAGCTCGCCCACTGCACCGACATCGCCTCACGCCACGCAAAGCTATTCGATCTGCATGCCGATTACGGCCTCGCCTATCTCGTCGAAGAGGACGATCGGCAGGACCTCTTCGTCAATGATGAGTTGTGGTGCGCTTGGCGAAAACAATTCGATGTGCGATCCATGCTGCTCAAATGGCTCGATCGAAATCGGGTCATTCTTTATCTCGGCAATCGGACAACCAGCATCATCTCGTCAGAGTCCCAAGTCGAATTCAATTTCGGTCCCGCCGAGAAAATATATGTCTCGCAAAGTCACATCTTCGTTGGTTTCGGCGATGAGGATATTTTCGGCCCGAGCAGCGTCGACGCGCCGGAATATTTTGGTCTTTGTGTCTTCTCGCATGACGGCATATTCGAATTTGGATTGCGCACTTATCTCGAAGTGTACCGTTGTGATGATTGGCCGGCCCAAATCTATGCAGCTTATACGTATGAAGATCGGCTCATATTTCAGGCTATGGTGGAAGACCGCCTCCACATCCTCGACGTTGCAAAACCACACATGCACAATGCTCTCATATCTTATCATTTAAGCCCGAGATCTGTGATGTGTGGAAATGACAGGCGAGCCTTTGCTATCAGCGATTTTCGTCTTTCGAGCGGTTCTTATCCGAAAGACCCGCCGGTCGAATTGGCAACAATCGACCTGGTTACGGAAACCGTGACCAAACGTGATTTTGCACCGTTCGAAGCTGAATTGATCAATGCGGGTTTCGATATGAAGAAGTTCGCGTTTCAACCGAACTCAACCGGCCGAATCATCGTCACCGACGGCGCGCAAGCGGCACTTCTAGAAATATCGACAACCGAATGAGCAGTGCTATCGACGGCCGCGGCGTGAGAGGCCGCCCCCATGTTGCAGCGCAAGGCCTCATGCGCTTCGTCGCCGAACAACTAAGCTTCGCTAAGGTGCGGCCGGACATGAAGGTCGTCTTCATCCGCGGTTTCGAAAACATGGCCGAGCGGCTCGACGTTACGCGGCGGATCTTGTAGACGCTCGCCTCGCTCGTGATGAATAAGGCGGGGTGAGCGCAGCGGCAGAGGCTTGGGTGTGTTTCGCCGCCGCGCGTCACCTCTCCCCGTGAGCAAAGCGAAACGGGGAGAGGTAAGGTGAGGGGCCTTTGTGAAGCGATCACCTAAGAAGCGCTTGCCTCGGGCCCCAGATTGCAACTTCCTGCCGCGTGGATGGCCCGGGTCAATCCCCGGATCAAGTCCGGGGACGGCCATGACGCCCGCGCGGCGCCTCAAGCCTCAGCACGGCCCATCGTGAACGATTTTCGCCTGCGCGCATTTCGCGAAGCAGGCATTGGAAAAAGTCCTTCTCTCGCCATTCGGCAGCGCGCCACAGACCGGCAGATAGACCTCCATGCAAATACAGCCGGCGGTCTCCGACTTGGGCTCATCGGCGGCGACAGCGAGGCCCGCTGCCGGCATCAGCGCAATTGCTGCCAGCGTCAATTTGCACAGGTTCATCATGTCGTGCTCCCGCTCTAAATTATCAGAATCGATCACGATGATTTTGGATTGAGTCAATCCAAAATCATCGTGATCTAAAGCGGCCGCGCAATCTCCGATGAACTCAGAACGGCCCGGCAATGAACCCGAACAAGGCGCCCTGCGGCGAACGATTGGCTGGCGGCGCCGGCTCGGCGCTCGCGCGTCTCGAGAATCCGACCTGCCTGTCATTGCTATGTTGAGCGTCGTCCTGCGCTTGCGCTTGCAGCTGGCCCGGCCCGCGCAGCGCTTTGCCGGTGATCTCGATCTCCGCACCGGCGATCTTCACCGCATCGTATAATTTCTTCGCGTCGTTGACGGGCAGGCGCACGCAGCCATGCGACACCGCCGCGCCGAATTTCTTCTGATACGAGCCATGAAACGCATGCCCATTCAGATCGAAGAAGACCGCATAGGGCATGGGCGCATCTTGATATTGCTTCGACATATGATCGGGATCGACCCATTGCGCCTTATATTTGCCCTCCGGCGTGTCGAGCCCGGGACGGCCCGAGGCGATTGGCCATGTTTCATCGGTCCCATCGGGGAACTGCACATGCATGCGCTGCGCGGTGAGATCGACACGGACGATGACTTTCGGGCCGGTGGTATGTGTCGGAGCCGGCGCCGAATGATCGACCTTCTCTGCAGCGGGTTCATTTGTCTGTGCGGCTGCCGCATGGCTCCAAAACGCACTACCTGCGGCAAGAAAGATTGCCAAACACACGCGCTGCCAAATCATTCGGGCACCTCGTAGGCCGATGGAACCAGCTGCCATAGAACCGTCATGCCTATTCAGACAGGCAGCATCACTCACCGGCTCAATGTATCTTGTTTTCCCACGCGACGAAAGGACTGGTGGAAGGCGAGAAGGGCCCGCCGCCGCGCTTACTGCAGCGAAATTGCAAGCCCGCTGAGGTCGATATTAGCCATCAATCCGATCTGCCGGCCCTGCAACTGCAAGAGGGCGCCCTTGTCGTTGCTGAGTGTGATCAGCCGCGCGCCGATCCCCAGCGTGGCGCCAGCCCCGGCGGCCCCATAGACCCCCGCGACATCCGATGGCCTGTGAATGTTGCTGACCCGGCCAACTAACGTCGTCTGCGACAGGCCGAACACGAGGCCAGCGTCCACGCCGCCGATCGACAACGGGTATCGCCGTCCATGAAAGGTCAGCGTGCCCGATCCCCCGTGCGCGCCGAGGAACCAGCCGCCCTTCACCACCGAAATGACGACGGTGCCGCTGTCGGCGTAGGCCGCGGACGAAAGGCTGGCGCCCAGCATAGTGATCAGGGCGATAAGACCCGCACGAAATCGGTGAGAAAATCGCATGTTGGAGTTCTCCTGCAAGCGCTTCGGGGGCGCGGCGCCGCAGCCTTAATAGCCCCCAGACGTCGCCCGAACCGAGGCGAAGCCGGCTCCCGGCATTCCGCGCTGTCCAAATAACGGAATCTGAGACTGCAAGTTACGCGTGGCTTTTTGATGCCCTTTGCAGCGGACATGTCTGCGTGATGTCTGCTTATGCCTCTGATGCCTCGGTTTGAGATATGCGGTTCGTGGCCGCAAATCAGATCAGATAGATCCGGTCCGGCAGTTCATCGCGGCTCATCTCGGTACGTGGAAAGTGAGTGACCAGCACTGTTTCGCACGCGTCGATGGCGCTAAGGAAACCGTCAGCTATGCGGCCGCTGCTCATGTGCGTGACCAGCGCATTGACGGCCGCCTGCCAGTCCGATTGCGGCACGCGAGCGGCGATGCCTTCATCCGCGATGATGCGCGCATAGCGTTCCGCGAGCGAAACGAAGATCAAAATTCCACTGCGGTCCTTTTTGCGCGCGATGCCGCGGATCATGAACTGCTCCATAGCCGCGCGATGGGCCGCAGCCCGGCGCGCCCGGCGCGGCAACAGCGCAACCCGTACGCGCGGCAGGCAGAGCAATAGGGTGAGGACGAAAAATACGACAATCTGCAGCAACAGGATCAGGTGAAGCGAAAACTCGGTGGAGGCCAGCAGCAGCCAAGGCAGCGCCAGAGCGACGACTGCCGCGAGAAAGATGGGCAGCGCAGTTGCATCCGAGGACTCCCGTGCCATCACGCAAACGATCTCGCCCGACGTCTTTGCTTCCGCAGCGCGAATGGCTGCCGAGATAATTTCGCGGTCCTGTTCGGAAATGTTCATCACCAGCTTCCCGTAGCTCCGCCGCCGCCCGAAGAGCCGCCTCCACCGATGAAATCGTTGCTTTGCGATGAACTGCTGCTCGTAAATCCGCCGCCTCGCGGACCGCCGGAATTGAGGAAGATGTTCAGCAGCACGTTCAAGGCAAACCAGCGAAAACCGGGTGAAACAATGAGCAGTGTAACGAGGCCGATGGCACCCGCGATCAGCAGCCAAGTCGTTACCGGATCGGTGCTCTGCTGACGGTCGCGACGCAGGTCCGGGTGCTGCTGCCATTGCGAGGAATCGGTGGTCAGTACCGTGATGATGTCATCGACGCCGCGCGACACCCCGCCGCCGAAATCGCCGGTCTTGAAGTGCGGCGCGATGGCATTGGTAATGATGATCTTCGACAGCGCGTCAGTGAGCGTGCCCTCGAGACCGTAGCCGACCTCGATACGCACTTTGTGCTCGTTCGGCGCAACGAGAAGCAGCACGCCGTTGTTCTTCGTCTTCTCGCCGAGCTTCCAGGTTCGGAAGAGTTGGTTGGCGTAAGGCTCGATTTCCTGGCCTTCAAGCGAGGTGACGGTGGCAACGACCAGCTGGATGCCTGACTTGGCTTCGAGATCGGCGAGCTTTGGCTCAATCGCGGCGCGCGTTTCCGCCGGAATGATGTTGGCTTGATCGACGATACGGCCGGTCAGCGCCGGGAAATTGGCGGCGAAGACGCCGAAGCCCGCACAAAGCAGCGCGACAGCGGCAAACGTCGCGCGCGCACCTGTAACCGTGAAGAAAAAGGAGGAGCGACCCAAGGTCATCTCGGCGCCTTCGCGTAACGGTTTTTGTCAGAACTTTACCTGCGGCGGGGCCTGCGCATTGTCGTTCGCAGTGAACTCCGCCATCGGCTTGTTGGAGCGGAAGAAGGTCGCAGCCCAAAACACGCCGGGGAAGGTCCTGAGCTCAGTGTTATAGGCTCTTACCGCTTCAATATAGTCGTGTCGCGCGACTGCGATGCGGTTTTCTGTGCCCTCCAGCTGCGACTGCAGCGCCAGGAAGTTCTGGCTCGACTTCAGGTCGGGATAGTTTTCGCTCACTGCAAGCAAGCGACCGAGCGCGCCGGACAGCTGGTTCTGCGCGGCCTCAAACTGCTTTAGTTTCTCGGGATCAGTGAGCTGGGAGGCATCGATCTTAACCGAGGTAGCCTTGGCACGCGCCTCGACTACGGCGGTCAGCACGTCCTTTTCTTGTTTGGCGTAGCCTTGCACGGTGGCAACGAGATTTGGGATAAGGTCGGCGCGGCGCTGGTAATTGTTCTGCACATCCGCCCATTTCGCCTTGGCGTTCTCCTCCAAGGTCGGAATGTCGTTGTAGCCGCAGCCAGAAACGGCAAAACCAAGAAGAACGACGGCCAGAACGGCACGAATTCGCGATATCGATGGGGTCATGAACGCCTCCCGCTCAAGCGAGAATAAGCAGCGTTACGGGTGCTATGTCAATGCGCGTCGCTGAGCTGCGGCTGCAACTAACTTGCGGCCTTGGAAAAACATTCGCAATGACAGCGGCAGGCATAGGTTCTCTTCGGAGAGATCTGTCATTAATCGCTCAATCCAGACTCGCTACGACGGCCAGACGTTTGACCTCGCCATTCAAGTAGGCCCGCAAAAATGCATCATAGTTCTTGAAGGACACGCATCCGTTTGAATCGCCGTTCGGGCCGAGCATGTAGGTATGCGCCAGGAGACCCGCCCGTCCATACACCTTGCCGCTGCCGATGGGGTTGAGGCGCAACGCCTTGACCCCGTGGAAAAGCTGCTCCCGCGGCTCCAGCGCATAGACATTGGGCGGCGTGGCGCCGCGCATTCTTTCGTTGACGTGACGCGGATCGTCCAACCTGTCGCGCAGCCCCGAATGCGCTTCCAATTTCGTGCCATTCGGCAGGTAGACGGTATGCGCGGCGATATCATAAACGGCGGTCTGTCGATCGTAGGGGAGCGATGGGCCGGATGTGAGACGTCGTGCAGTGCCGAGAACGCCGCCGTCCGGAGCCGCGTAGGCGAGGGCGGGCCCTGTGGGCTCCGGCATGCCAAAAAGCTTGGCGAAAAACGAGCGGTCATCGGACGGAGCGGTTGCGGGAACGCTCGTCCTGTTCTGCTGCGCCAGTTGGCGGGCGGCGGCCCGCAACCCGCCTCGGTTCGCCGGCATTGCGAACTCGGGGGGACGTGGCGTCGGCAAGGGTACGCCCTCGACGAATTGGGGAACTGCCGGCACGTCCTCTTCCGGTTCTGCGATGGCTTCGGAGCGTGCCGACGCAAGCGAAACAAAGTTCGCTGCGAGCGGAGAGCTTTGCGCCAGCGGAGCCGGCGTTAAGCCTGAGGTAAATCGCGGGTCGAGCAGCCCGCCATAGGGATTGTCGGCAAGCGCGCCATAGGGATTGGCGGCAATTGCGCGGCGTGCCGGACGCAGGGGCGTCAGCGTGGGTGGGAACACCGCGCGGGCGACCGCTGGTGCTTCTTCGACGCTGGGGGCGGCGGCGGGAAGCGCGTAGAGTATCCAGGCGCCCGCCAATCCGCCGAAGGCGAGAGCGGCGGCACCTGGAACAGTCCGCGAAAAAATATTTCGAGATAAACGCCTACGATCGAATGGAATTAGATCGTCTGGCGCACCGACCCCGTATGTCATTCGCCCCGCTTTTGGAATGAGTCCATTTCGCGCGCCGCTCAGCTTGGCCCACGTTCAGCATCCGCGGCTCTAGAGCGGCTGACGCTCCGCTGGAATCAGAGCTGCCGCTCCGGCGCAGCGTTGCTGACGCTTCATTAAGGCCGTTTTTTGTTAAATTCCGATTTAAGGTGGTGATCGTCGATGTGGCACATGATCGCGAGCTGAGCGGCAGCTTGACGGGCAAAGCGGTTTGCAGCGTTCGAAACAGGCCGGGCGTGAGACGCGAAAACCTTGCGGACGTTCGCATCACTTGCGATGAATTAAGGTGGCGCTCGAGGTGAAAAAGCGGGCGATTCATATGCGAGGGGTGCCGAGGCGCGCTTTTACGCGCGCAATGTGCCGACGACGAGCTCGTCGCCGAGAACGTGCGCGGCGTCGCGCAATTGGTCGAGCTTCGTGCCATGTGCCGGATCGAGAAGCCGGCGCACCTCGCCTTCCTTGCGCTGCATACGGCGAGCCAGCTCCGACTTGGAGATTTTCGCCTTGCGCCAAAGTGCATAGACGCTCGCCTTGGCGGCTAGATGTGGATCGAGGGGCACTGCCTCTTCGCCCGCGGCGACAGGCGAGGGCGGCGGCAACTCCGCTTCGTCCTTCATGCGGCCGGCGACAATAACGGCGATTGCGTCGGCGGCGAGGGCGAGCGCCTCCTCATGCGTATCGCCGGCGGTGACAACTTCCGGCAAGTCGCGGACGCTGACCACGTGATCTTCGCCTTGCTTGTCGATCGCAGCTCCATAAATCCAGTTCATTTCACCCTCGCGTCCGCCCGACCTAAAGATCGACGGGGTCTATCTCGAGTTGTTTTAGAATCCGGGCGATCCGGCCCGGGTTCAGGTCATGCTGCACGGTCGTTACCCGGCCTGCAAATTTCACGCGATAGTGCGATCCCTTGCCCTTGGCCGTTTCGACATCGAAAGCAACGCCTTGCTTGCGCGCCAACTTGCGCAAGGCACGAATTAGTTGCTCGCGATTCAAGGGCCACCTCTCATCTTAATGGATCGTACGTTTTTGTACGAAATGCAAGAAAATTTGTTCAAAATGCGCGATCCGCTCCGTCAAGCGATCGCCTTGCAACAGCAGGCCCGCTTCGATGCGTTCCGCAAAGACTTCAACGAAAACCGGCCGCATGAAGCGCTCGGGCAAGTCCCCCCGCCCAGCCGCTATCGCGCTTCGCCACGCCCTTACCCGGCAAAGATCGAAGAGTTTTGGTACGACGCCGATCATGCGGTGCGGCGGGTGCGTTCGAGCGGCGAGATCAAATGGGGCGGCGACCTCGACCTCGGGCTCATTCGCTGAGGCACGAAAAAGCTTCGTCGCTTCATGGCGGGCCGGCCGGCC
>JBKQHN010000159.1:0-12306 GCA_052148755.1 Beijerinckiaceae bacterium
GTCATACCCTCGCGAAAATAGAACTTGTGCGCCTGGTCGCGCTGGGTGCCGGACTCGAGTTCCAGCGAAGTTGCCCCACGCCGATTTGCCTCCTGTTCCAGATATTCCAGCAGCATGTGGCCCACGCCCTGCGAACGGCGCGTCTCGTCGGTGACCAGGTCGTCGACGTAGAAGCGGTAACCGCTGAATGTGTTCTCGAACGCGCGGTACACGGCCACGCCCAGCACTGCGGCGGCGTCGGTACAAACACACATCTCGCCGCCGCCGGCGAACACCTTGCGCATTTTCGCCGCATAGTCGGCGGGCAACTGCGGCCGCAATTGCCGATGCACGGTCTCCGCGCGCGCGAGCCAGACGGGCTCGACAACTTCGCCGCAGGCGACGGTGATTTGCACGATTTTCATGACACCCCATCGGCCCTGAACATGTCACGTATGCCGCGGATCGCCTGCCGCAGCCGGTGCTCGTTCTCGATCAACGCGATGCGTATGTGATCGTCGCCGTAGTCACCGAAACCGATTCCCGGCGATACCGCAATTTTCGCGTCGGCGAGCAGTTTTTTCGCGAATTCGAGCGAGCGCAGAGCCTGATACTGCTGCGGGATGCGCGCCCTCTCCAATTAAATCAATAACTTATGTCCTCATCTGGATGACCGCAAATTTCTCGTCAGTGGTTCGTCAGTTGGCGACCTTCAGCAGGTCCGTTGCCATTTCAGCAACAACCAGCGCAGAAAAATCAGCATTTACCAACACCGCCCGATCCGCATACCCGCAAGGCGATCGCTACGGCTGGCTCATGACAACGCCCTTCCGACGTCTGCACCACAGCCCTCAGGGGAAGGAAATCACCTGACGGACGCCGGTGCCGTCGTGCAGGCGATCAAAGCCTTCGTTGATCTCTTCGAGCCGCAGCCTGTGGGTCAGCAGACGATCGACGGGCATTTTGCCGGCTTCGAAGAGCGAAACATAGTGTGGCAAATCACGGCGCGGCACGCATGAGCCAATATAAGAACCTTTCAGCGTACGCTCCTCTGCCACCAGACTGACGGCCTGTATGGAGAGCTTGCGGTCCGGATGCGGCAGGCCGGCCGTCACCGTCGTGCCGCCGCGCGCCGTCGCAGCATAAGCGAGTTCGAGGGCCGGCACGGCACCTGCCATCTCGAAAAAGAAATCCACGCCGCCGCCCGACAGGTTCTTGATCTCCTGCACGGCGGTGGGGCTCGCGGCATTGACACAATCGGTGGCGCCGAGCTGCCGTGCGAAGGCAAGCTTTTCGTCGGAAAGATCGACTGCGATGATCTGGCGAGCACCGGACACGACCGCGCCGAGGACGGAGCTGAGGCCGACGCCGCCGAGACCTGCGACGGCCACAGAACTGCCCGGCGGCACTTTCGCCGTATTTACGACCGCACCGACGCCCGTCAGCACCGCGCAGCCGAACAGAGCTGCCTGCTCGAAAGGCAGGCGGCGATTGACCTTCACGCAGGATTCCCGCGACACCACGGCATATTCGGCAAAGGCAGAGACACCTATGTGATGATTGACGGGCTCGCACTGGAACGAAATGCGGCGCTCGCCGCGCAACAAAGTGCCCGCCCCATTGGCCTTCGCCCCCGGCTCGCAAAGGGCCGGTCGGCCGGTGGCACAGGGCAGACAGCTGCCGCAGCTCGGCATGAAGATCAAGACGACATGGTCGCCGGCTACGAGATCCTCTACGCCTTCGCCCACGTCCTCGATGATTCCGGCTGCTTCGTGACCTATCACCATCGGCATAGGGCGCGGACGGCTGCCGTCGATGACGGAGAGGTCCGAGTGACACAGGCCCGCCGCCTTTATCTTGACCAGCACTTCGCCGCGGCCCGGCCCGCTGAGATCGACCTCGACAATGTCGAGTGGCTTCGACTTGGCATAGGGCGTCGGTAGGCCCATTTCCCGTAGCATCGCGGCCTTGATACGCATTGGATTGCCTTTCCTGATCAAAATCGTGTTGCGGTAGGGTGACCCTCGGCAGGCGCAGACACGCGCATCAGCCGAAGGCCCAGTTCACAAAAATGGCCACACAGGCTGCGAGCACGATGGTCCAGAACCAGCGGTAAAGGTCGGATGCGGGCAAAGCCGCCAGGTTCGACTTCGGCCGCTTCGAGCGCGCCATCGGTTCGATCGCTTGAGCGGGAACGGTCGAGAAGCCCATTTGGCTGGCGAGGAACCAGATGAGCAGGACGCCCGCCGCCCAGCAGCCAATCTGCCAGATCCATAGCGGCGGCATTCCAAAATACCATTCGGACGGCCCGCCGCGCGAATTGCCGAAGGCGTAGTTGCCATAAAGCGCTCCCGGACCCACCGCGAAGAAGAGCCAGGCAAGCGCGCCGGCCCAAGCCACGGGGCGCAAGTAATAGTGTGCTGCCGCAGGCGCAGCATAGGTTCCGAGAAAGTCGTGGTAAGGCGTCCGCCGCTCTCTTTCGCGGCGGCTCTGGCTGATCAGAGAGACGACGATGCAGGCTGCGACATTGCAGACGATCCCCCAGCCGGCTGAATGAATCGTCCAAGGCCAGCGTCCCCACGGCAGATGAATGCCGACGAATTCAGCCAGCGACAGCCCGAAATGCTCCGTAAAGATCACCGCGAGAAGGCCAAAGGCGAGGCCGACCATCGCGCCTTCGCGGGTGATCCACGGCAGCCAGCACAGGCCGATCAGCGCCGGCAGAAGCTGGAAGCCAAAGCCCAGGGCAAGAGCACCGAGATCTGCTTGCGCTTTTGGCGCAAAAGTCGCGACAAGCAGCGTCACGACCAAAACAAGCGCCATGGCGATACGCGCATAAAAACGTTGACCGTCAATATCGAGGTTGGGATTGATGTAGCGGCGGCAGAAATCGCGAACCAGCATTGTGCTCGTAGCCGAAAGATAAAGCGCTGCCAAACCTTGCACTGCGGCGAGCGCGCAGACGGCAAGCAGCGCGACGAACCAGGGCGCACGTTCGCCCAGCGAAGCAATGATGACGCCGACGGCGCCGACGTTGCCTGCCTGGGCCTGTGCTCCGGGAAGGGCATGCGCGCCGATCCCTGCCGCGACGAGGAAGAACACAAAAATAGCGCCCATGATTGCGGCGCTTGCCCAGGTCTGCTGCGCAATGAATCCCTTCGGATTGCGCGAAGCGAAGGCCAGCATCGTAAAGGCCGGCGTCAGTTGCAGCCCCATCAGGGCCATGCAGTAGCTCAGGATCATCGCGGCGGTCCAAAGACCGCCTGGCGGAGCTTCGACGCCGAGGCCGCGGGTGAAAAGCATCACGCCTGGAATCTCGAAGGGTGATGGACCGCTGGCCGTATCCGTGCCGAGCGTCGTGAGGGCAGCGTTGAACGCGCCGAAGCCGCCGACCTGCCAATAGACTATGACGCCAATGGCGATGATGCCGGCGCCGAGGAGGAGGCACTGCAGGGTTCCCACATAAGCAGCGGCCCGCAGGCCGCCGAAGCAGATGTAGACGAAGACGATTGCGCTCAGGATCCACATTGCCGCGACGCGGTCGATCGCGCCGTTTGAGAGATAGGCCAAGAGCGAGCCGGTAGCACCGATCTGCATCCCGACAAACGGGATGGCAAAGACGAGGGCGATGACCAGCGCGAGGATACGGATGAATTCGCTGTTGAAATATTCGCCGAGCATTTCCGCCGGCGTCACGTAACCGAAGCGCTTGCCGAGCATCCATTGACGCTTGAGAACGAGCACGCCGGCGAGCGGAATGGTTACGGCGCACATGGCGACCTCTGCAAACGCAAAGCCGTCGCGAAAAATAATGTCGGTATGTCCGAGAAACACCCAGCCGGAGAAGCTTGCATTCGTCGCGGCAAGGACGAAGACCCAGGACGGGAGGCGACGATCGGCGAGAAAAAAGCTATTCGCGTCTCTCGCATGGCTGGCGATCGAGAGGCCCCAGTAGAGGCAGAAAGTAGCATAGAAAGCGAGCCCTGCCACGAGCCAGATGGTCAGCTCAGACATGCTCAGCCATCCTTCCGGAGGGACCTTTAGGCCGCTCCACCCACCACAACAGGTTCACGGAAAGCTGTTCCCGCATGGTTCAAAACCGGTTCTTCATATGGAACATCGAGAACGAATTCTTGAGGCCGAAGCGCGTGCTGAGATAAGCGAACAAGCCGCCGACGGCGATGGCTGTGCCGGTCAGCCCCAACCAGACGCGCGGGCGCGCCAAAGCCGGGTCGGCGATCCAGACGAGGATGAAGCCGAGAACCGCGACGCCGAAAACTCCGATGGCGGTCGTGACTTCGCCGTCGCGGAACGTGGTGGCGAAGACGCGGTTGATTATCAGGTGACAGACGAAGCCGGAGCCGAACAAGCCGAAGCCGAGGAGCCCGACGAAATATTGGCTTTGTACAAAGCCGGACAGCAAAAAGCAGAGGCCGAAACTGCCCCAGAAGCTCCAGTTGGTCAGCACGGCTAACCTGTCCTCCAGGTCGGCTTCCAGGTTAACCTCGCGGTCGGCTTTGTCGATCACGCCCTGATCTCCTGGCCAGGTCCACCGGCGCGCGCGTCTTGCGCGCACGTCGGCGGGTTGTCCTTATTTACGTCCTTTGGGGGGCAGCGCGTCGAGCGCGGGTTTTGCTCCGGAATAGTCGGTCTTTGACAGGCCTTGCAGACCTTCGGCACTGATCGAATGCGCCGACATCCCGATCTCGTTGAGAAGAGTTTCGACGAAGGGCGCCTGGGCGCGATAGCGCAGTGCCGAGTTGACGACGCTTTCGGCCAGGTTGGCTGCCCGACCCGCGCCATCGCCGGGCGGCAATGCTTCCCCCGTTGCCGATGCCGGACCCGCGCCACTTGCTCCATTGCTGAAACCGGGAAGGCCGTCGACCTGCAGGATCTTGATCGAGTCGATTTTCTCCATTGGTTTGACGCTCTCGCGGATAATGGCCGGTAGATTTTCGACAAGACGAACATGGAGGGCGCTGCGCCGGTTGGCATCGGAACGCATGTTCTCCGCTTCATTGAGCTGCCGCTTGCCTTCCGCCTCGACCTCGTAGCGAAACCGCAGCGCCGTGACTTCGATCCCATCCGCTTCCGCTCTGTCGGCAGCTGCTATTTTTCCTGCCTCTGCCAAGACCTGCAATTTCACGGCTTCGCGTTCCGCCTCTTGCGTTGCGGCGATGATGGCGATGCGTTTGCGCCGCTCGGCCATTTCCGTTTCGCGGATCGTTGCAACTCTTTCCTGGGCCTCGACCATCAGCGCGCGCGCGACCTCGGCCTCCACCTCAGCCTCGGACTGCTCCTTGGATTTGATCGCGACGGCGATCGTGCTTTCCTGTTCCTCGAGCTGGCGCTGCTTCTGGCGCTCGATCTCCAGCCGCTCGAGGTCCTGTTCGCGCCGCACACGTTCCACATCGATCGCCCGTTCCTGCGCGAGGCGCGCCCGCTCGATTTCCTCGCGGGCGTGGATTTCGGCCTCTTCGATTTCCCGCTCGCGTTCGGCCTTTTCCCGGGCAATCTCGGCACGCTGCTGGGCGCGGCGCATCGCAACTTCACGCTCCTGCTCGAGACGCGCATATTCGCTGTCGCGCTGAATATCGAGGGCAAGCTTCTCGGCCTGCAGATTCTTCGTGCGGATGGCGATCATCGTATCCTGCTCGATGTCGTTACGTTTCTTCTTGCGAGACTCGATCTCTTCCGTCAGACGGGTGAGACCTTCGGCGTCGAACGCGTTTGACGTGTTGAACAGCTTCATGTCGGCCTGATCGAGATTGGTAAGCGAGACCGCCTCGAGCTCCAGCCCATTCTGGGTCAGCGAATCGGCGACTTGCGCCCGCACCGCGCGAATGTAATCGGCGCGTCTCTCGTGGATGTGCTCCATCGTCATCGAGGCGGCTGCCGCGCCCATCGCATCGACGAAACGGCCCTGCACGAGTTCGCGGAGATTTTCAGGGTTCAGAGTACGGTGGCCGAGCGTGCGTGCCGCCGCGCCGACCGCTTCCGGGTTCGGCATCACACGAACATAGAATTCGACCTGAAGCTCCACGCGCATGCGGTCCTTGGTGATCAGCGCCTTCTCGCGGGTCCGATGAACCTCGAGCCGCAGCGTGTTCATGCTGACGTCGGTGACGTCATGCACGATGGGCAAAACGATGGCACCGCCGCCCATGACGACCTTTTCACCGCCGAGACCCGTTCGCACGAAAGAGACGTCTTTCGACGAGCGCCGGTAGAGCCAGTGCAGCAGATAGGCGAGCACCGCGATGACGATCGCCACCAAAACAATAATCGCAATGATGTCACCACCGTTCATCGGTCCACTCCCATGCCATATGCCCAGATCCGCATTGTGAGGCGTTGAGCCTTCTGTTTCATATGCCGCGCTCTGATGACCCGGCCGCCGTGCCGTCGGGTGCGGACGCCTTCATTGCGACGGCAAGGATCGCCAGGGCGAACGCGATGCGGTTGATAAAATCCGCAAGGTTGTAGGCAATGGCGCGGCCGCCGTCGTCGGAGCCGCCGCCGAAATTTGCGATGAAATCGCACAGCGGATAGATCGCCCAACCAATCGTTACGATCAAACGAAGCCAGAAATATCCGCGCTGCAAGACCTCGTCGTCGCTTTGCACGACAATCTCATTCATCCGCCCGAAATAGCATTCGCCAAGGATATAGAGCCAGCCGACGATACCGATCAGGAAACTCAGCGCTGCGTGAGTGAAGCCGGCTTCGCCCATGTAGCGCGCGAGCACCGCAATCACCGCCACGACGAGGAGACGCCAGAATAGTGCGGAGCTCGGCGCGGCGGCCGTTGCGACGAAGAAGAAGAGCGCCAGAACCTGGACCGGTATGGTAATCATCCATCCCGCATATTGATAGATGATGGGAACCTGCTTCGCCGCGAGCCAAACCTCTCGCGCCTCGAAATACTCGGCTGCTGCGACAATCGCGACGATCGCCGACAGGCCTATCGGCAATTTCCAGGAGCGGGATACCCACCCTGTCGCCAGAAGCAGAAGAATCGCGCAGGCCATCATGCCGAGCAGCGCCAAGGAATAGGTGCCGCCCACGATATCGGTGGTTTGCAGAGCGTTGAGAGTCACAATCCATCCCCCGGTGAAGGAAAGCTGGCAACGGCACCCGCGACGGGCCACCCAGCCGACACATGGCTGATCGCCGTCATATCTGCGACCTCACATGCGGCGAGCGGGCGTAGAGCGCCACCATCGGCAGGATCAGAAGGCCGAAGATGAATTGTTGCCATTCGAACTTTAGACCGATGCCGACGAGAAACGAAGTGAGCACCTGTAGGACTAACACCCCGATCACCGTGAAGCCATAACCGCCATAGCCGCCCAGCAGAGAGGTTCCGCCCACCACCACGGCGGCGAGCGTCATAAACAAATAGGGCTGGCCGACGCCGATAAAGCCCCCGCCGCTCCAGCCGAGGAGGAGAGTGCCGGTCATGGTCGCCATGCAGCCGCTGATCGCATAGACAGCGACCCAGTATCTGCGCTCCGAAATCGGCACGAGGGCAGCCGATGTCCGGTTGCCGCCCAGAGCGTAGAGATAGCGCCCGTAGGAAGTGTGGCGCATCCCCAAGACCAAAAGCAGAGCGACAACCAGCCAGATAATGATCACCGGCGGGAACTTCAGACCGAAGGTCGTGCCGTTCATCGCGGCGAGATTTTTCAGCCAGAATGGCACGCTGCCGAAAACATTGCCGGCGAAGGAACTGCCGATACTGGTCAGGATCTGCGTGCCGCCCGAGATGGCGAAGCCGGTTCCAAGCGTCAGGATCAGCGCCTGCCCCTGCAATCGGAAGCTCAGGAAGCCGTTGCCGATTCCGATCAAAGTGCCGGCCAGCAGGATGATGATGACGGCCAGCGGGGAGGGAACCCCGTGTCCGATCAGATAGAGCAGGCCGACATTGGCCGAGCCGATGAGGAAAGGAATCGAGAGGTCGAGACCGCCTAGAAGAGCGACGAGCGTCTGCCCTACGCAGGCCAATCCCAGGAAGGAGGCAAAAAGCAGCATCGATTTGATGTTGACCGCCGAGGCAAAGCCCTGGATCTGGATCGAACCGACGACGAAAAGGCCGACGAGCACGACGATACCGATGAAGGCGCTGCGGTTCTCGGACATGAATTTGCTGACCGTCATGGCCAGGATCAGAAGTCCGAGGAGAACAAGGGCGGAGATCACGTTGACCAATGTGAAGAAGGTCGCGATCGTCGCGGAGAGAATTGCGAAACCGAGGATCAGCAACAGGGCGCAGATGATCAGTACGCGGTTCCTGGAGACGAAGGTGCGGAACTCGACGCCAGCCGATCGTGGCTCGACTGCAGCCGCGCCCGCGCCCATGAGGGCGGAAGCTGCCGGAGCTTCGACGTGACGCGCGGTATAAAAGCGCCATAGCCAGGCGATCAGTGCGAATGTGGCTGCGCCAAAGAGGATGATCTCTTGCGCCGGAAGCTGCTGCGATATGCCGAGCCCGATGCCAATTGCGGAAATGGCCGTGGCGACGAGGAGGCCGACCCATTTTATCAATGGCGAACGTGGCCGCAGGGCTTCGTTTGAGGTTGCGCTATCGGCGGTCATGAAGGCCTCATCACGGCAGCGGGCCCAAGCAGATCTCCGACGCGATCGGGGTGGCGGACGATGTAGACCCCCAAAAGGACGACCGCAGTGACGAGGATGAAAATTACCGGCGTGAGTGTATTGCGGCCCGACTGAGAGACGATGGTCCGCAACAACACGGGAATGGCGATGATAAGGACAGCAGCAAAGACAATCGACTTCACATAGGCTGGGGTCACGCTGCTGATGCCGGCTGGCGGCACAGCCTCGAGGACGAAAGGCGGCGATGCAGTCGGGGCGAGCGCCGCCGCGCCATGCGCCGCCGAGAGGGCGGCATAATCGTAGGTGACGTGGAGGATTACGCCGAGAATGACGGCTGAGAGCACTACGAAAAAGAGGAGCGGTGAGACATAGCGCAAACGCGACTGGAGATGGGGCAGGGCGACTGTGATCATCAGCGACAGAACGAGGATGGTGCCGTAGCAAAGATCCGTTACGAAGCTCTGCACCGCGCCAAAACTGAAGGTCGCGAGTACATAGGTAATCAGATAGATGTTCACTGCGCCGAGCAGCGAGCCGATGACGCCGCCGCGTCCGCCCGCTAGGCTCGCGCCGCCCAGCACGAGTGCGGTTACCGCGACGAGCGTGTAGCGTGTCCCCTGGTTCGGGTCGCCGGAACTGATGAGCGCGGTGAAGCAAATCGCCGATAGTGCCGCAAAGATACCGGAGATGACATGGGCGCCGAGACGCACGATGAAAATGCGCACGCCGCTCGTATAGGCGGCGCGCTCGTCCGAACCCATCAGCCGCAAATGGCCGTAGAATGCCGTGTGCGTGAACGCGAGCCAGCCTGCCGTCGCGAGAAGCAGGATGATGAGCACCGGGGAGAAGATCTGGGTTCCCGATCCCCATGACTGCATCCAATCGGGCACCGTTCCGCCAGGCCGCGGCAGGATCACCAGATTGATGCCGGAAAGAGCCAAATATCCGCTCAGCGCGACGATGATAGGCTGCACGCGGACGAAGACAATGATGAGCCCCATCAGGAGCTGATAGGCGATGCCCGTTGCCAGGGCGTAGAGAAAGAAGGCGGCGGGCGATTCCAATTCGCCCGCGCCATGAATCTGAATCAGCGTGACATTGATGAAGCCAATCAACGGGCCGATCGAAAGATCGACTGTCCCGCGTCCGGCGATCGTCGAGGCCATGAGGGCATAGGTCGCGAGGATGAGCGGTCCTGCGACGATGATGGCGCTGCCGATGCCGCTGACTGTCACGAGCCGCGGGCTGCGCAGTACGGCGACGAGCAGCAGCAGGAAGAACAGAAGAATAGGTACGAGCAGATAGAGGCTGCTCGATGACGGGCGCTGTCGGATCTGCACGGGTTGCGCGGAGGGCGTGACGACGGCATTCATCGGAACGGCTTCGCCCGGGATGCGACAGGGGACGCGGATGCTGCAGCCTGCTTCGCGTCCTCATCGTTGAATTCGATGATCTTGATGGCCGGAACAGCGGCCGGCGCGGGGCGCGGCGCATCACTGCGCTTCGAAGGCGTGGCAACGGGACTTCCGCCGGCGTGCGAGCCTTGCGATGTGGCGGCCGCAGCGGGAGAAGTCCGCTGATTTGCGAGCCACGACGGCAGTGTCGTCTGCGGTTTGGGCCGCGCGGCCGATGCTGCTGCTGCACGCGGCGAGGTTTCGTGCTGGCGCAGCGGGTTGATTGCGGCAAGTGCAGTTTCGGCAGCTTTCGAAACGGCAGGAGTCGGCGCGGGTGCTTTCGCCAAATCGTCGACCTGGCGAGCGCCGAGCCCCTGTGTCTGACCGAACATCGCCTCCAAGATCGTTGCCGGATCGAGCTCGCTCGCCTTGAACGCGTCGAAAATAGTGCCCGCCCGAAACACGATGACGCGCGAGCAAAACCCGATGAATTCTTCGAGTTCGCTCGACATGTAGACGACGGATTTGCCCTGCGCCGCGAAATGACGCAGATGCCGGTAAAGTTCACTCTTGGCGCCTATGTCGATGCCGCGCGCCGGATCATTGAGAACCATGATCTCCGGATTCATCGCGAAGCCGCGCCCGATCAGAACCTTCTGCTGATTGCCGCCGCTGAGCGACGTAATTCTGTTGTTGCGCGAGCCCATCCGGATAAGCAGATTCTGCGCCTCGTAATTGAACGTCCCGTCAAGCGTCGACCAGTCGATGATTGCGAGCTTGCCGCCGTGTGATTTCGGCCGATAGAGCGGCAGCAGCATGTTCTCGAAAATGCTGAGATTGGCGAAGATCCCTTCGCGCTTGCGATCGCCCGAAACGTAAGACACGCCATGCGCGACTGCCTCGGTGAGCCGCCGGATCGGCGTGAAACTGCCATCGTGCAATCGCACCTGCGGCAGGCCATGGTGGGCGGACTGCACGCCTGCCAGAATACGGACGAACTCGCTCTGGCCCTGGCCGTCGAGGCCTGCCACACCCACGATCTCGCCCTTATGGAGTTCGAAATCCAACGGGCTGCTGCCCGGCCAGATCTGAACACTATGCGCTTTGAGCACGACATCGCCGCGCAAGACGTCTTCGCTCGGCGCGGGCTCTCCATTGGTGGAGTCCGACTTGCCCGTCATCAGCGCGAGGAGATTCTTTTCGGTAATGTCCTGCTTTTCGAGGACGCCCACGTCGCGCCCGTCCCGAAGCACGGTTGCGCGATCGCTGATCTTGATCAGTTCGGCAATGCGATGAGTGACAATGAGAATGGCTGATCCTTCGTCACGGAGCTGCCGCATCTTGGCGAACAGGCGCTCGGTCGAGTCGAGATCGAGCGCGGCCGAGGATTCGTCCAGGATGAGAATCCTGGGCTTCCTGAGCAGCGCACGGCCAATCGTGATCCATTGTTTCAGCCCAAGCGGCAGGGGGCCGGCGAGAGTCTGCACGTCCACGTAATGACCGGTCAAATCCATCATCAGGGCCGTAGCGGCCTTGAGTTTGGCGGCAGAAGACATTGACTGGGAAAAGAGATCGTCCGAGCCCATGAACAGATTGTCGAGCACGGAACATTCGTCGGCGACAAGCACTTCCTGAAACACCATGGCAAGGCCAATGTCGCGTGCTTCATAGGGGCTGGTCGCGGTGCGTCCGAGCACCGTAACGCGGCCGGAGTCGGCCGGCAGAACGCCTGACAAGACTTTCGCGAGCGTACTCTTTCCGCTGCCGTTGCCGCCGACAATGGCGTGGATTTCGCCGAGATTTGCACTGAAGTTGCAACCATCGAGCGCACGCGTGACTCCGAAGAATTTCTTCAGGCCGACGACGCTGATCGCGGCAACGCCGGACGCTGCCGTGGGGGAACCCACGGCAGCTGAGTTTGCATAATCCAGACCTGGAGGTGTCTCGCCAGACATCTGAGGAGCAGCTCCGTTGTTGCGAATGCGTCGATGAGCGCCAGTGGCTCAGGGCTTGTAGGCTTCCGGGTCCGCCGGACGGACGAAGAAGTGATTGAGGAAGGCCGGATCGGCGCCCCATTTTTGCGTACCGACCGCCAGCCAACCGGCGTTGTCCATGCTGCAGTCTTTCGGCAGCGCCTTCTCGACATCGGCGTAGCTCAACTTGATCGGGTCGACCAGGATCGACTGAACCTTCGGGCCCTGGCCCTCGAGAGTGCGCATCATAATGTTCCAGATGAGCGAGAACTCATCTGCAGGCGGCCAGACCTGGTAGGAAGCGGTGATGAATTTGGGATTCTGCCGCCAGTAGCATAGAG
>JBKQHN010000160.1:0-10110 GCA_052148755.1 Beijerinckiaceae bacterium
CCAGACGTCGGGGTGGTCTTTGACGGCGCAGGACGTCTTCAACAATGTCGTGCGCACCGAGATCGAGGCGATGGCCGCAACGCAAGGCCACACTCAATCGCTGCATACGAACGCGCTCGACGAGGCCTTGGCGCTGCCGACGGATTTTTCGGCGCGCATCGCTCGCAACACGCAGCTCTTCCTGCAGCAGGAAAGCGGCACGACGAGGATCATCGATCCCTGGGGCGGCTCTTATTATGTCGAGAAGCTGACCGCCGAACTCGCCGCAAAAGCGCTTGCCCATATCGAGGAAATCGAAAGCCTCGGCGGCATGACGAAGGCGATCGAAGCCGGCATTCCGAAATTGCGGATCGAAGAGGCCGCCGCCAAGACCCAGGCGCGCATCGACTCGGGCGCGCAAGCCGTCGTCGGCGTCAATTGCTTCAAACCCGAAGAAGAGCGCGACATCGACGTGCTGAAAGTCGACAATGCGGCGGTGCGCGCCCGCCAGATCGAAAAACTCGCGGCGCTGAAAGCGGAGCGCGACAATGGTGGCGTGGCGCGCGCCCTCGATCGGTTGACCGAAGCCGCGAAAGGCAATGCCAATCTTCTGGCGCTCGCCATCGAAGCCGCGCGGGCGAAAGCGACCGTCGGCGAGATCTCCTTGGCGCTCGAAAAGGTTTTCGGCCGCCATCAGGCGGAGATGAAAGTGATCTCCGGCGTCTATGCGCGGGAAGCCGGCGGCGACGATCGCGAGGCCATCGCGAAAGTGAAGCGCCTCGTCAAGGCTTTCGTCGAGAACGACGGGCGCAGGCCGCATATTCTGGTCGCCAAAGTCGGCCAGGACGGCCATGACCGCGGCCAGAAGGTGATCGCGTCTGGTTTTGCCGATCTCGGCTTCGATGTCGAACTCGGCCCGCTCTTCGCGACGCCGCAAGAAGCCGCCCGCCAGGCGATCGACAAAAATGTCCATGTCATCGGCATCTCGTCGCTCGCCGCCGGCCATCTGCAGCTGGTGCCGCAAATCCGTACCGCGCTCGAACAGCAAGGCCGGCCCGACATCATGATCGTCGTCGGCGGTGTGATTCCGCCGCAAGATTTACAGCCTTTGCGGGAGGCGGGTGCGGCCGCGATCTTTCCGCCCGGCACGGCGGTGCCCGATGCGGCCGAACGCGTGCTCGACGATCTGAGCGCGCATTTGGGCTATCAGCAGAGAAGCGCGGCGGAGTAGGGGCGTTGCGCGAGCCTATGGCGACACTGACGGATGGGGTGAACCCTTCCGGTTCGGCGACAGCAGTGTTATAATTTTTCCATGGACAAAGCCGAGATCATAAAGCGTCTGCGCTCGGAACGGGACGCGCTCGAGGCCAGAGGCGTCGAGCATCTGGCCATTTTCGGATCGCGCGCGCGGGGCGATCATCGTCCAGACAGCGATCTCGACGTGCTGCTGGAGGTGCCTTGGGAGCGGAAATTTTCCTTGATCGATCTTGTTGGGGTTGAGCGGATCATCGGCAAGGCGGTGGAGGCACCGGTCACCGCACTCATGCGGCGCAGCGTCAGATCCGACTTCATGGCGCGGATCGCACCCGATGTGACCGACGTGTTCTAATGGCAGCGAGCGTTCAAGAAAGGTTGCAGCATATTCTTGAAGCGGTAGCCAATATTCGGACACTGCTCGCCGGCAAATCGCTGGAAAATTTGCGAACGGAACCGTTTACGCGTGCAGCTCTCGAGCGATTCATCGAAATCATCAGCGAAGCGAGCCGCCACATCCCTTTGGAGCTGAAGGAAAAGCAGCCGCAAATTGCCTGGATCGATATTGCGAATATAGGCAATCGCTTGCGCCATGGTTACGATATGGTCGACGAGCGAATCCTATGGGACATCTATGCGTTCGATATCGACGCGCTCGACCAGGCCATCACGCGCATGCAAGACGAAGCCTGAAGCTATTGACAGAGAGACGTCCGGAAGAGTGGGAGCAAAATTTGCTCACGTTCAATGCTTTATTGAAGGCCGAAGATAGTTCGCTCGATAATGCACGGCTGAGTGCGGCGGACCGGGGCAGGCGTTTATCGCAATGAGGTGGCCCGTCGCGTGCCAGTTTGTCCCTAAGGAATGCCGTTTGGCGGGCTTTTTCGAGTTCGGCTTTGAAATGTGCAAGTCGGCAACAGCCGACTTGCTATGGTGAAGGATGACCGCGGCTGGGGAATGGCTGGCGAGACGTAAGCAGTCTCAATCATAAGCGCCCGGCTCTGTGAACAAGACTTGTCGCCGTTGGCCGCGCTGCGTCACATGATGGGCAAGTTCTGGACGGGGAAAGTCCGCGACGCTGACGCGGACTGACACGCCAACGCCGGATCGTGCATGAAGCAGAAGTTCATGCGACGCGTATCATGTCCCCACAAATCACGACCGATCAGAACTACCTCCCTGGAAACGGCGCCGTTCTGCTGGCGCATTGAAAGGTTAGGCAGCCTTGCGGGCGCCATTTTCCTGGCCGACCTGGAATTGACCGATCAGCCCCGACAAGCGTTCGGCCTCCTGCAAAAGCGACCGGCTCGCAGCCGTCGCTTCCTCCGACATGGCGGCGTTCTGCTGGGTCACCTGATCCATCTGGTTTACGGCGGAGTTCACTTGGAGCAGCCCGGTCGACTGCTCATGCGCCATGGCCGCGATTTCGCCAACCATGACGTTGATGTCCGACACTTTGGCCACGATCCGATCCAGCGCTTGCTCAGTCTCCACCACTGATTTGACCCCATCGCCGACCTCGCCATTCGACGTCGCGATGAGGCCTTTGATCTCCTTGGCGGCTTCCGCCGAACGCTGCGCCAGCGCGCGCACCTCGGAGGCGACGACGGCGAACCCGCGCCCTGCATCGCCGGCCCGCGCCGCCTCGACGCCGGCGTTGAGCGCCAGCAGATTGGTTTGGAAAGCGATCTCGTCGATCACGCTGACGATCTGGCTGATCTGTTGCGACGATTTCTCGATCTTGCCCATGGCGTCGACAGCCCGGCGCATAACCAGGCCACTCTTCTCCGCTTCGCTTCTCGCTTGCGCGACGACTTCACGTGCCTGCGCGGCGCCTTCGGCCGTCATGCGGACCGTCGTCGTGATCTCGTCGAGAGCCGCCGCGGTCTCCTCCAAGCTCGACGCTTGGTGTTCGGTGCGGCGTGAGAGCTCGACGGCGGCCGCCGAGATTTCCCGCGCGCCGGAATTGATCGCATCGGCGTTGCCGGTCACGCTCTGTATCGTCTCCTCGAGCCGAGCGATGGCCGCGTTGAAGTCCGTCTGGATTTGGTGATAATGGCCATCGAATTCAGCCTCGATGCGAGCGGTCAGATCGCCTTTCGCGATTTTCTCGAGGTTTTCGGCGATCGCTGCGACCACGGCGGCCTGTTCGGCCTCACTTTGACGACGCTGCTCCTCAGTTCGGCCGCGTTCGCTCTCCGTCAGCGCGCGCAGCGCCTCAGCGTCGCGCTCGAGGCGCGCGTTCTCGAGCCCAGCATCTCGGATCGCTGCAACTGCCTTGGCGATTCGACCGATTTCATCGCCGCGCTCCGAGCCTTCAATCGAACTGCTATAATCCCCAGCCGAAACGCGCGCCATGGCCGACATAACGCCGCGCAGCGGAAATATGATTCCGCGGAACGCGATGAATGTGGACGCGCCAAGCCCCGCAAGAAGCGACGCGATCCCGGCGACGAGCATGGCAGATTGGGCTGAGTATCGGACACGATCCGCTTCTACTGAGAGTTCATGGATTCTCTTTTCAGTCGCCTCGATGAAGCGGTCGGTCAATTTGGAAGCGGCTTTTTCGACCGGCTCCAAGCGTTTTATGAATTGATCTCTCGCGTCGGCGGCCTTGTCCGACAAAGCACTTGCCTTCACAGCGCCGATCTCGCTCACGACGGTTTCCTGCAATCCGACAAAGTCGCTCGCCATGTCGGTTTCAGTGGGATTGACCATTTCAGAGAGCCGCCGCGCTCTGGCGATGAGAAGCGCAGCACGAGCATTGATCGACTCGTCCAAGCTCTTTTGACGTGAACTCCAATTATCGATCGAGAGCTTCAATGCGTCGCGCTGAATGGCTCGGCTCAGGGCGCGAACCTCACTGGCTTCGATCATCTGAGCGCTGGCGTCGGCGGCCATTCGATTGATTACGGCCACGCGCGACTGAAGCCAAATCGCAGAAACAACAATTAAAATGAGCAATAGAGCCAGGCCGAGAATGGGCGCCAGGATTTTCGATGCGATCTTCGATTGGTTCAACATGACGTGCCTAACGAACCGAACGCTATGGAGACCGCAAGCGGAATGCTGCGGAGCGAGTTCTCCGCGCAAGGTCATTCCGGGGCGGAACCGGCGCCGTCAAGCGGCGTCATGCCTTTGAATCCGCTTGCGCAAATTGGTATTCAACAAATCTTGTCTGCAAATTATGCAAGAACGGTTAAGAGTCTACAAACAAGTCCGACCCGGCATTCCAAGTTAGCTGCTGGTCCTGCCCCAAATCCGACCCGACCGGGCGCGCTCGACAAGCCCAAAGCGCCACCGCGGCCCCGGGACGTATGCCGAGACGGCCCAACTCTTGGATGAACGTCGAAAAATGTCGCGTTTTCGATCATCGCGACGCGTCTCACATGGATCGACTCGAACGCAGGGCAAATCGAGAACTTTCCGCCGCGGATGTGACGGGCTTTGGCCGCAGGTTTGCGATCAACCGCAGGGATTACGGGGCCATGATATGCATGGCGTGATCTTGCTTTTTAGAACTACCTCCCACGGATCGGCATCGTTCCCCTTACGCATTGAAAGGTCAGGCTGCCTTGCGCTACGCCCCCGTACACCTGGAAATACCGGCCAGTCGTTCTGTCGATCGAAGCGTTCAGCGTAGCTCGGGAGGCTTCACCAAACGACCAATGGATTGACGTGTCCGTGATCTGGGCGGGAAATGTCCGAAGCTCCTGCGGCAAACCTGGCCTGGCGTAGTGAATGGCGACAGTCGACCGGTTCAAGTCCACCCAGATATTGTAGTAAACGCCAGCCTTGTCGGAACAATCAAACTCCAATACCTCCGAGTGCGCCTGCGCAATCATCGCAAAAGTGAAAGTTAATATTGCGGTTTGCCGAACAAGATGCTGCCCGATCATGTGTTGTCGTCCCTTCTTCCTGCATTTCTTCCTTGCGATATACATGAACTTCGACGGCAGACGCGGTCCGCGATAGGGGCGACCTTGGCTATCTGTAACGCAACTTTGCGCCGCCTGTGCGTTTCCTCACGCCGCCGCTTGCGCCGATGCAGGATGGTCAAGGTTGTCGAACTCAACCCCGGTCGAGAGCGACTATGCCGAGGGTGAAATGAAACGCAAGATCGCGGCGATTCTGGCGGCCGATATCGCCGAATATAGCCGGCTCGTCGCCGAAGACGAGGAGGACGCACTCTCTCGTCTTGGCTCCTATCGCGAAGTTTTTGAGGATTTCGTCGGCAAGGCCGGCGGGCGCGTGTTCAACACGGCGGGCGACGCCGTGCTCGCCGAATTTCCCAGCGCCGTCGAGGCGACGCGGTGCGCCATCGACATTCAGGAATCGCTACGCACCCGCAATCTCACCTATCCGTCGAACCGGCAGATGCTGTTTCGCATCGGCATCACGATCGGCGACGTGGTCGAGCGCGCCGGCGATCTTCTCGGCGACGGCGTCAATATTGCCGCCCGCCTGGAAGGCCTCGCAGCACCTGGTGGCATCTGCGTGTCGCGTGGTGTCTACGAGCAGGTCGCCAACAAGATTTCCGTGCCCTTCCGTGACATCGGCATTCAGGCGGTCAAGAACATCCCGCAGCGGGTCCATGCATTCCTGGTCGAAATGGAAAGCACTGTTCCGGGCGCTTGGCGCCGGCCGCCCGTGCCGCGGGCCGTACGCTCGCACGAGTGGCGTTGGCCGATGCTGGCGGGCCTCGTTGCGGGATTAGTCGGTCTCTGTTTGGGTGCAGCGGCTCTCTCGCTCGTTGCGGCGAAGTGGCTCGATCGGCAAGAGAACCGGCGCGAGAGCGCCGCACCGCTCGTCGGAACGCTCGTGCCGCCGGATGCCAGCCCGGCCGAGGCCTATGCGATCCTCGCCAAGTCTGGTGGCATCGTGCAGGACGCCCATACTGCGCCGGAGCTCTACCACAACGCGCGCAGCTTCGAGGCGCGTGGCGATTCTGTCTCCGCTCGCCGCGATTATTTGGCGCTCGCAGAGCTCGGGTCCGAGGCGCTGGACGCGCATCTGCGATTTGCTGCGCTGCTGCGCGCACAGGAAGGGCGTGCTGGAGCGCGCGAGGTTTTCGACCGTCTGCGCGAAACGACCGGAACGAGCGCCGCCGCGCTCGTCCACGCCACTCTCTTTGAGGGCGATGAGCGCCGCCGTCGTGTCGAAGCCTTCGCCGCCGCACGGGCGGATTACGCGCCCGCGCAAATGCTCCTCGCCGACGAATATTCCGACGACCGCATCGGCACTCAGACGATCGCCGATCGACGCAAGGAAGCCGAAGCGCTCGGGCGCTTCCTCGCCGCGGATGCAGAAGGCAAGCTTGTGCGTTTCTTCCTCGACCAATCAGTCCTCGCCGAATGGCTCGAGCGCGCGCGCCGTCGGCACAATGTGCTGGAAGCTAATCTGGCAACAGCGACTTTGACGCCAACGGCGAAATTCATGCACTCCAACGCAGGGTGGTCGGTTGCCTTGTCCTTGCCGGAGCCTGCCACTGCACTGGCATGGCGTGTCGGCGACGCCGGCGACTACGTCTCCTCAGGATTTATGTCGGCAATCGATCAGCGCACCGGCCGGCCTATGCCCAATTCTTCTTTCGAGCTGGATCGCGATACGCCGGCAACCAATCTTTGGATTCGCTATGATGACGCGGCCGGCCGCAGCGTCTCTGCATTCCCCATCCCCTTCGATCCGCATGCGGCCTTGCTCGAAGGCCAGCGGGAATCGCTCGAACGTTTTTGGAATTCCTGGATCGGCTTTAGCTCCGACGGCAGGCTCGTCTATTACACGCATCTCATGAGTTACCGCTGCGCAGTCGCAAAGGCGGAATTGGGATTCGACGACGGGCCGCTCTCGGTGAACCTGCCGATTCCGCGGTGCGACGAGCGCGATCCGCACGCCATTCCCGGTGACGCGAAGGTGTATCTTCCAGCTCCCGCCGCGGCCAAATCCGTATCGGTGCGGCTGACTTATTTCGACGGCGCGCGTTCAGAGACGCGCGTCTTCCGCAGACAATGAGGGCACGCATGCGGATCATTTTTCTTTTTCTCATTTTGGCGCTCGGCGCCGGCGGCGCCGCGGCCGAAGGCTGCGTCATCAACGGCCAAACCATGGTCTGTCCCAAAGGCGTCATCATCGGCGGCATCGGCCAGTCGGTCTTCTTCGGCAACAAAGCGCTGAATGAAGGTACGGGCGAGCGACGCAGTCTCGATAGCCGCGAGGTCCATGAATTCGGCAATTCCGGCGTGATCATCGGCGGGCAGGGCGAAGCCGAGCGGATGCAATAGATCACGATGATTTTGGATTGAATCAATCCAAAATCATGAACGTCATCGGTTTCAACAAATTAGAGCGGAATGCGGGCGGAAAACCGGTTCCCACTTTTCCTCATCCCGCTCTAGCCATCTGGCAGGCGACATGACGGCTGTGCAGGCATGCCGAACCTTGCCATCCCGCCCTATTGAGTCGGGGGCGTCGTCGTCGCTCTTCCTGTCGGCGGGGTCGTGGAGGTTGCATGCGGTGGCGATGCGGCAAGCGGCGCCGGCGGCTCGGTGACGACGGCATCGCTCACCGGCCTTTCTCCGAGCACGGCCTGCACATTCGCGTCCTGAATGCGCGATTGACCGATCTGCACGCCGATCATACGCACGACATCGGGCGCGTCGGCATACATGCCGTGATTGATGAACCCATCGGATTTGTCGGAGAGGTCGAAAACCTTGACGCCGAGCTGGGCCAGTGCGGCCTTGTCGGCTGGCTTGTGCGGATCAAGCGCGCCAAGCCGCTGACGATCGCCGGCAAGGAAGCGCGACAGCGACAAAGCCTTGTCATTGGCCGAAACGAGCACCGAGACATGCGAGGCATCGAGCCGCGCGAGCTGGCCGCGGAAGACATTGAGGTCGATGTCGGGCGCTGCGAGCACGACATCGCCGAGCTTGCCGCTGAGATCGGGGCTGCCGGCGATCGCTCTTTCGCGCAGGGCTTCCATGGTCAGCCAAGTTCCCATGGAATGGGCGAGGATATGCACGCGGCCGACGCCCGGCACATTGCCGAGATCACGCATAAGATTGGCCAAAGCGTCACGGGAGGCCGTCGCGGATTCCTTCGCCGCGCCATAATCGAGCAGACTAGTGCTGGACGACCAGGTGAACAGAACCGGGACGCCGCCAAATCTTCCGTCGGTGACGATTTGCGCGAGACGGAACCGCGCTTCGTCATAGCCCGTGTTGAAGCCATGGACGTAGAGGAGAATATCGCGGTTGGAGCCGATTCGGCCGGAAATATGCGTCGCGATTTCGTTGCCGAACGTCTCTTCGTCGAGTTTGCGGAGCGGGCTTGCAACAAAATGCTTGGCCGGATCTTCGCCGCCGAAAGCGGGCCGCTCGATTTCGCCGGGCTTGTGCTGCGGCGGCACCGAAATCAGCTGCAGCGAACGATGCGCACCATCGGCGCTCAATTCCTTCGCCGCGTTGTTTTCACCTTTGCGCGTCGAGGCGACAAAGATGATGACCTGGCTCGGCGCGCCTGCGGGTGTCGAAGCGAAGGCATCCCCGATCGATCCGACCTTCGCCGTCATGTCGGCGAATCCGGTTGAAGCGCAACCTGCAACAAGCCCCGCAAGCAAAAGGCTCAGCGTTGCAAGGAGGGAGCCGCGCCATGTCTGTGCCGCCCAGAATGGAGCCGACATTTTGTTATGACCCCGCAAAATCGTCCAGATCTTTGAGCAGAAGCCCGAATGAATAGACTATCAGCAATGCGCCCGCTTCATGGCGGGTAAACATGACGAGAATGGGACAGGGGGAGCGCTGCAGCCAATCCGAACGGAGGCCGTGGCAGGCGCCACCCGCTGATCCTCATCCAGCCCGGCCGTGCGGCGGTCTTGCGGCGACTTGGGAAAAACGGCCGCCTAGCGAAGAATAAGGACTTTTCGCTCAATTGGCCCGCGTCCTTCGGCATGTTCATTGCTGCATGGCAAAAAGCCTCTTAAAATAGCTGGAGCGGGATGAGGAAAAGTGGGCACCGGTTTTCCGGCGCAATCAAGTTTACGCAGATTGCGCAAGCTTATCTGCACATCCCGCTCTAAACCCTTAGAATCGATCACGTTCATGATTTTGGATTGATTCAATCCGAAATCATCGTGATCTTATCGCTCCTTATCGATCGCGTGTCCTCGTCGTTTCCGAAGTTCGGCTCGACGATGCAACACGCGTCCGGAATCCCGATCGCGATGTCATCTCATTATAAGATCCGCATTGCCCCCTCGTTACGCGAGATCGATGCCGCACAATGGGATCGCTGTGCAAATCCGGAAGCCTATGCTGCGCCGGACGTTTGCGCGCTTCAGCGCGAGCGATTCAATCCCTTCGTCACGCATGCTTTCCTGAATGCGCTCGAGACCTCGCACTGCGTCGGTGCGAGAACAGGCTGGACCCCGAGCCATGTGCTTGTCGAAGACGCGGACGGCACCCTCGTCGCTGCGGCGCCCACTTACATCAAGGCCCATTCCATGGGCGAATATGTCTTCGACTATGGCTGGGCAGAAGCCTATCAGCGTAACGGGCTTGCTTACTACCCCAAATTGCAAGTCGCGGTTCCTTTCACCCCGGCGACCGGGCGTCGCCTGCTCATCTCCGACGAAGGCGGCGCGGCCGCGCAAGAAGCGCTGATCGCCGGCCTGCGCGCCTGGCGCGCGCAGACAAAAGCTTCGTCCATTCACGTCACCTTTCCGACGCAGAGCGAATGGGACTCTATGGGCGAGGCCGGCTTCCTGCAGCGAACCGGCCAGCAATTTCACTTCGTCAACAAAGCCTATGGCGATTTCGAAGCCTTCCTGTCCGACCTCGCCTCACGCAAACGCAAGATGATCCGCCGCGAACGCAAGGA
>JBKQHN010000161.1:0-6195 GCA_052148755.1 Beijerinckiaceae bacterium
CCAACGCGCGACCCGCTCCATGTACAGGTAGACGACCGGCGTCGTGTAGAGCGTGAGCACCTGCGAGATGAGGAGCCCGCCGACGATCGTGACGCCGAGCGGCCTGCGTAGCTCGCTCCCGGTCCCGGTTCCGAGCATGAGCGGCAGGGCGCCGAGGATCGCCGCCATCGTCGTCATCAAAATGGGGCGGAAGCGAAGCAGACAGGCCTGATAGATTGCATCGCGCGGTGAAAGCCCACCTTCGCGCTCGGCGTCAAGGGCAAAATCGATCATCATGATCGCGTTCTTCTTCACGATGCCGATCAGGAGAATGATGCCGATGATGGCGATGACGTCGAGATCATCCCCGGCGACCATGAGACACAGCAGAGCGCCGACCCCTGCCGACGGCAAGGTTGAAAGTATGGTAATCGGGTGAATGAAACTCTCGTAGAGAACGCCAAGCACGATATACATCGTGAGAATTGCGGCGATGATCAGGAAGAGTTCGTTGTTCAACGAGGCGGTGAACGCGGCCGCCGCACCTTGCATGATGACGACGAAGCTTTTCGGCAGGTTGATCGAGGCACGCACTCCGTCAATTGCGGTAACTGCCTCGCCGAGCGAAACGCCGGGTGCGAGATTGAATGAAATCGTGTTGGCCGGGAATTGGCCGTAGTGGGTGATCTGTAACGGAGCTGTCCGGCGCTCCACGTGGACTATGGCGGAAAGCGGAACCTGGCCATTGGTCAAGGAAGACGACGACGGCAGATAGAAGCTCGAGAGGCTGTCGAGCGAATGTTGCAGGCTTGGGTCGACCTCCAAGATCACGCGATATTGGTTCGATTGCGTGTAGATCGTCGAGACGATCCTTTGTCCGAATGCGTCGTAGAGAATATTGTCGACTGTTGCCGGCGTAATTCCAAAGCGCGCCGCCGTTGCGCGGTCGATGACGATGTCGAGGGCCGAGCCGCGCGCCTCGAGATCGCTCGAAACATCGGCGAGTTGCGGTACTTTGCGAAGTTCGTCGATGAACTTCGGCACCCAGATCCGCATGTCGTCCTGGTTAGCACTTTCGATCACGAAGTGATATTGGCCGCGGCTGAGGCTCGCATCGATTGTCAGATCCTGGACCGGCTGCATATGGAGCTGCGCGCCGACGACGTTCGAGACTTCGTCCTGGAGACGCGCGATGATCCGGGTGACGCTCGCGCTGCGTTCGTCATGAGGCTTGAGATTGATGAGGAAGCGGCCGGAGTTCAATGTCGAGTTACTGCCGTCGACGCCGATGAAGGAACTCAAGCTCACGACGTCTTCGTCCGTCAAGATTGCGGCAGCGAGCTCGCGCTGCACCTCGGCCATCGCCGAGAAGGATATGCTTTGTTGTGCCTCAGAAACGGCCTGGATCATGCCAGTATCCTGGACAGGAAAGAAGCCTTTCGGAATGGCGGTGTAGAGATAGATCGTCAGGCCGAACGTGGCGAGCGCCACCATGAGCGTTAAAAACTGATGCCGCAGGACCACTTCGAGCATACGGCCATATTGACGAATGACCCAGTTGAGACTGTGCTCCATCATCAGTTCAATGCGCGAGCGCTGCGCTTCGGGCTTGTGGCGCAGCAGCCGGGCACAAAGCATCGGAACGAGCGTCAGCGAAACGAACGCGGAAATGATGATTGTCACGGCAAGGGTAATGGAAAATTCGTGAAAGAGGCGGCCAACAACGTCGCCCATGAACAGCAGCGGGATCAACACCGCAATGAGCGAGATCGTCAATGAAATGATGGTGAAGCCGATCTCTTCGGAGCCATGCAGAGCCGCCTGCAGTGGAGATTCACCTTGTTCAATATAGCGTGTGATGTTCTCGATCATGACGATTGCATCGTCGACGACGAAGCCCGTCGAAATGGTCAAGGCCATCAAGGATAGGTTGTCGAGGCTGAAACTCAAAAGGTACATGATGACGAGCGTGCCGACCAGCGACAGGGGCAACGAAAGGCTCGGAATCAGCGTCGCCGGCAGGTTGCGCAGGAAGAGGAAGATCACCAGCACGACCAGCACGACCGCGAGCAGCATCTCGAATTCCACGTCGGCGACGGATGCACGGATCGTCACGGTGCGATCCGACAGGATCTCGATGTCGACGGCCGCCGGAAGCGATGCCCTGATCCGCGGCAGCAGCTTGTTGATACCCTCGACGACCTGAATGACGTTGGCGCCGGGTTGCCGTTGGATATTGAGGATAATGGCGGGCGTCATATTCGCCCAAGCGGCGAGCTTGGTGTTTTCGGGGCCGTGGATTACCTCGCCGACATCGGAGAGTCGCACGGCGCGGCCGTTGCGATAGGCGATGACGAGATTGCGGAACTGCGATGCCTTGTCGATCTGATCGTTGGCATTGATGCTGGTCGCTTGTGATGGCCCGTCAAAATTACCTTTCGGAGTATTGACGTTGGCGTTGCCGAGTGTCGTACGCAGATCGTCGACGTTCAGGCCATAGGCGGCGAGCGCGCGCGGGTTCACCTGTACGCGAATAGCCGGGCGCTGGCCGCCACTGATGCTGACCAGTCCAACGCCCGGCTGCTGCGATATTTTCTGGGCGAGGCGTGTCTCGCTGAGGTCCTCCAGTTCGGTCGGTGCGAGCGTCTTCGACATGATGGCGATCGTCATGATCGGCGCGTCGGCCGGGTTGACCTTGGCATAGACCGGCGGCACCGGTAGATCCGACGGCAAAATGTTGTTTGCGGCATTGATTGCGGCCTGCACCTCCTGCTCGGCAACATCGAGGCTGAGACTGAGAATGAACTGCAATGTAATGACCGAAGCCCCACCCGAACTTGCCGAGGTCATCTGGGCGAGACCCGGCATTTGCCCGAGCTGTTTTTCGAGTGGCGCGGTCACGGACGACGTCATCACTTCGGGGCTGGCGCCCGGATAGAAGGTCTGGACTTGAATCGTCGGATAGTCGACCTGCGGCAAGGCAGAGAGCGGCAGAAAGCGGTAGGCGAAGGCGCCGGCAAACAAGATCGCCGCCATAAGCAGCGTGGTCGCGACCGGGCGCAAGATGAATGTCCGTGACGGGTTCATGGTCCGCGGTCTCCGAATTCAGCGCTTGCGGAAGAAACGAGGCGCAATGGTTTTGTCCGCAAGACGACCATAACCACACAGCATCGAGCGCGGGATGAAGAAAAGTGGGAACCGGTTTTCCTCATCCAGTTCCAAATTATCAGAGTCGATCAAGTTTAAGAGTTTGGATCGGTTCAATCCAAAATCATCGTGATCTATTGGGCCGAATGCCGGCCTTTGTGTTCGGTCGATTTGGCATTGTCGGCGGCCGTCGGTTTCGCATCGGCGGCAGTCGGAATCGTGATCCGCGCGCCCTCGCGCAACCGGTCGGACCCGTCGATGACGACCTGGTCACCCACTGCAAGGCCGGACTCGATCTGCACCTTGTCGCCGTCGACGACTCCGATTTTCACGGTTCTCGCGGTGACTTTGTCATCGCTGACGAGATAGACATAAGTTCCCGGAGCGCCACGCTGGATCGCAGCGTTCGGCACCGTGATGACGTTATTCAGGGTGCGGATCAGCAATCGGACGTTGACGAACTGGCTGGGGAAAAGCTTCCTGTCCGGGTTGGGGAATTCGGCCCGCAGTTTGACGGTTCCCGTCGTCGTATCGACCTGATTGTCGAGCACCGTCACGTGGCCTGTGGCAAGCTGGCGCTGGTTGGCGCGGTCATAGGCGAGCGCTACGAGTTCGCGGCCGGCATTGAGTTCCTCGGTGATCGACGGCAATTCATCCTCCGGCACGATGAAGATGACGGAAATCGGATCGAGCTGGGTGACGATGACGAGCCCTGTCGTATTGTTCGGCTGAACATAATTGCCGGCATCGACGAGGCGCAGACCGACACGGCCCGAGACCGGGGAGACAATATGGCAATAGATCAGATTGAGCTTTTGCGCATCGACTTGCGCCTGATCGGATTTGACCGAGCCTTCGTATTGCGCGACGACATAGACCTGATCCTCGGCCTGCTGCCTGGAAATCGAGTCCTGCTTCATCAGGGCTTGGTAGCGGGTCAGGTCGGCTTTCGCCTGATCGAGAAAACCCTGGTCGCGCAATAATTGGCCTTCGTATTGCGCCTCGAGCACTTCGTAAGGGCGCGGATCGATCTGGGCGAGGAAATCGCCCTTCTTGACATCTTGGCCTTCCTTGAAGCCGACCTCTTGCAGATATCCCGAAATCTGCGACATGACAGTGACCGTGGCGAGCGGTGTCACCGTGCCCAGGGCGTCAAAGATGACGCGGATGTCGCTATTGGCGGCGGTGGCGATGCCGACCGGTTGAGCGGCGTCGGCCGAATTGGAACCATGGCGTTTTTCCTGCGGAGCTGGCCCCGGTGCCGACAGTCGGTAATAAAGGCCGACGCCGGCGGCAACGACAAGAAGCACCGCGAGCAGCCACCAAGCGCGTCGCCGTTTCGGCTTCGGCTTCGTATCGTCCAAGGGCTTCGGCTGCGTCTCCGGTGGAGTCTCGGGCCGCACACGGCCGTGCACGATGGGCTGGGTCATTTCGTCGGCTCTTTGGTCCATTTCAGTCACTCGATCGCCAGTTTTTCGGCGGACTTTCGAATTCGTCAAGCTCTTCGGGCTCGGCGCGCCGCGCCGGTCAGAGCGGCGGCGTCAAAGTTGGAAGCTTCGACAGATCTTCAAGGCCCGGCAGCTGCGACTTGTCCCAGCCGCCGCCGAGTGCCTCGATGAGTGCCACATCCGCAATGAACAGGTTCTGCCGCACAGCCAAAGCGGTTACTTCGTCGGCAAGTTGTGTCTCTTGGGCGGTGGCAACAGTCGTGAAAGCCACGGTGCCCTGCTGATATTGGTTGAGATAAACCTCGACGGCCTCGCGCGCAGCTCTAACCGCCTGGTCTTCTTTCTTCAATTGCTGGGGATAGATGCGCACCGCCGCAAGCTCGTCTTCGACCTGCTGGAAGGCGGTCAGCACGGTCTGCCGATAATTGGCGACGCTCTGCTCGTAGGTGGCCTTGGCGGCGTCGAGCTCGCCACTGCGCAAGCCGCCGTCGAACACGGTCTGGGTCGCGCTGGCTGCGATCGACCAGACTTCGTTAGCAACGGAGATCGGCAAGGCATGCGGTCCGATGAAGCCGAAACTGCCGCTCAAGCTGATGTCCGGATAGAAATTGGCGACGGCAACACCGATCAGCGCATTATTTTGCTGCATTTGACGTTCGGCCGCCGCAATGTCGGGCCGCCGCTCGAGCAGGGCGGAGGGAACCATGACGGGCTCGTTCGGGATCGAGCTGGCGAGTCTGCCCCGCGCGAGATTGAGCTCGGCGGGGGGGCGCCCGATCAAAATGGCAATCGCGTGTTCGAATTGGGTGCGCGCAACGTCGGTGCCGATCGCCTGCGCCTGAACGTTCAACAGCTGGGCCAGGGCTGAAGCCACGTCGGCTCTCGTAATGTTGGTGTAGCCGATCTCTTTCTGATCCTTGGTGATCTTCAGAGTGCGCTGGTAGTCGACCGTCGTCCTCTCATACAGAGCTTTCAGGGATTCCGCCGCCCGCATGTTGAAATAGGCCGTAGCCAGCGCGGCTTGGGCCGAGAGCGTCGCATTGGCGAGATCGGCTGCGCTGACTTGCGCTGCGGCCGCATCGCTTTCGACCGTGCGGCGGATGCGTCCCCACACGTCGAGATCCCAAGTGGCGTTGGCGACGGGATTGTAGGTCGTTGTTGTCGTCGAAAATCCGGTTGCCGCAAGTGCGGCTCCCGAGTGCGAACGGGTTGCGGTATAGCCATTCGTCACCGTGGGAAAGAAGCCCGCCTGAGCTTCCCTGATGACGGCGACGGCCTGCCGGTAAGCAGCCTCTGCTGCGGCGACGTTTTGGTTCGAAATTGCAACCTGGGGCATGAGCTCATCGAGCTTGGGATCGTTGAAAATCCGCCACCAGTCGCCACGCTCGAAAGTATCGCTCGGCTTGACAATGTGCCAACCCTGCCGCTCCTTGAACACGGCCGGCACCGGCGCTGAAGGTTGGCTGTAATTCGGCCCGACCGAGCAGGCCGACAAGATCGCAGCGCAGGTGAGAAGACTCAGGGCTCCCGGCAGCCTGCCGTCGACGCGCCGCGTCCCAGGATCGCCTTTGAACCCGACGTATTGCAAAAGCTTCATCCGCTGAACCCCGGGGTTGACTAA
>JBKQHN010000162.1:0-12372 GCA_052148755.1 Beijerinckiaceae bacterium
CAGCCTGCCGCGCGGCGTGCGCTGCACGAAACCGAGCTGGATGAGATAGGGCTCGATGATGTCCTCGATCGCGTCGCGGGGCTCGGAGAGCGCGGCGGCAATCGTTTCGACGCCGACTGGACCGCCGGTGAACTTGATCGCAATCGCGTCGAGATAGCGCCGATCCATCTGATCGAGGCCGATCGCGTCGACATCGAGCAACTTGAGCGCGCCGTCGGCGAGCGCGCGGGTGACCACGCCTGCGCCTTCCACCACCGCGAAGTCGCGCACGCGCCTGAGCAGGCGCCTGGCGATCCGCGGCGTGCCGCGCGAACGCTTGGCGATCTCGTTCGCGCCATCTTCGGCGAGCGCGAGGCCGATCACCCTGGCGCTGCGCGCGACGATGCCCTGCAGTTCCCCAGTCGTATAAAAATTGAGCCGGATCGGAATGCCGAAACGGTCGCGCAAGGGGGTGGTGAGGAGCCCGGCGCGGGTCGTCGCGCCGATGAGGGTGAACCTGGCGAGGTCGATCTTCACCGAGCGCGCCGCGGGCCCGGCGCCGATCATGAGGTCGAGCTGGAAATCCTCCATGGCCGGATAAAGGATCTCTTCGACTGCCGGATTGAGGCGGTGAATCTCGTCGATGAACAGGACGTCGCGCGGCTCGAGATTGGTGAGCTGGGCCGCCAGATCGCCCGCCTTGGCGATGACCGGTCCCGAGGTCGAGCGAAAATTGACGCCGAGTTCGCGCGCCATGATCTGCGCCAAAGTGGTTTTGCCGAGTCCCGGCGGCCCCACGAAAAGCACGTGATCGAGCACGTCTTGGCGCGCCTTGGCCGCCTCGATGAAGATTTTGAGGTTTTTGCGCACCGCCTCCTGACCAATGAAATCGGCAAGCAAGAGCGGCCGTAACGAGGCTTGCGACCTCGAGCTCTCCGCCTTGGAGCTCTCAGAATTGGAGCTTTCGCGGTCGTCTTCACGCTTTTCCGGGGAAACGAGACGGCGGGGCGGCGTGGTCAAGGATCAAGCTCCCCTTCGTCTAGTGCCCCACGCTGCCTGGCTACGTTCATTGCGCCAATTCCTTCAGGCCGCGCCTGATCAGCGCCGCCGCCGCCGCGTCCTCGCCCAGCGTCGATCGTGCCGCAGCAATGGCTGCCGCAGCCTGCGGCCGGCCATAGCCGAGATTGACCAAGGCCGAAATGGCATCCTGCACAGCCGAGGGAACCTCGGTGGAGGCGAGGGAGATCGCGATCGCGAATTGGGTCGCGGCCGCCGGTCCTTTATCCTTCAATTCCGTTACGATTCGCACGGCAAGTTTAGGTCCGACGCCCGGCGCCCGCGCCACCGCTATTTTATCCTGCCGCGCGATCGCCGCAGCGAGTTCGGCTTCGCCGAGCACCCCCAAGATCGCCAGGGCGACCTTGGCGCCCACCCCCTGCACCATTTGCAGAAGCCGAAACCAATCGCGCTCGGCCTCAGAAGTAAAGCCGTAGAGCCTGATCGAATCCTCGCGGACTTGCGTCTCGATGGCGAGCGCCGCAGCCTCGCCGGGGCGCGGCAGAGTCTGCAGCGTCCGGCTCGAACATTGCACGACGAAGCCGACGCCGTGCACGTCGAGGATCACGTGATCCTCCCCGAGGCTATCGACGGACCCTCTAAGCTTGCCGATCATGCGCGCGGCACCATACGGCTGCTACGATGCTGCGAATGGGTGATCGCGACTGCGAGCGCATCGGCCGCATCGGCAGCGAGCCCCCCCGCCTGCGCAGCCTCGCACTTCGGCAGCAGCACCCGGACCATCATGGCGATTTGCGCCTTTTCGGCATGCCCCGTGCCCACCACCGTCTTCTTGATGAGATTCGCCGCATATTCGGCGACAGCAAGGCCCGCAAGCGCCGGCACCACGAGGGCAACGCCGCGCGCCTGGCCAAGCTTGAGAGCCGATTGCGGATCGCGATTGACGAAAGTCTCCTCGACCGCCACCTCGTGCGGCACATATTGCGCGATGACCTGCGCGAGGCCTTCATGCAGACATCGCAACCTTACTGCCAGGCCATCTTTATCGCTTGAGCGCACCGCCCCGCTCGCGACATAGGCGAGCCGAGAGCCCAATATGTCGACGATGCCCCAGCCCATGCTGCGCAGGCCGGGGTCGATGCCGAGGATGCGAATCGCGACGGTCTCCATGCGAGGCAGACTACATCCTTGCGCCGCTTTTCGCACCACGTGTTTCGGCGGGTCGAGCCGCCGCAACCCGTCTATTTTATTCGACGAGCATGCGCTTCAATAGATCAATTTCCTCCGAAAGCCGCCCATCGGCACCCGCGAGAGCCTCGATCTTGCGCACCGCGTGCAACACGGTCGTATGATCTCTGCCTCCGAAACGCCGGCCGATTTCCGGCAGCGAACGCGGTGTGAGAACTTTAGAGAGATACATGGCGATCTGGCGTGGCCGAACCACATTCGCGGTCCGCCGCGCCGACAAAATGTCGGCCCGCGTCACGTTGTAATGGGTCGCGACGAGTTTTTGGATCTCTTCGATCTTGACCCTTTTCGGATCGCGCGTTCGTATGAGGTCGCGGATCGCGGCTTCCGCAGTTTCCACGCACAAGACGGCGCCGCTCAACGAAGCATGGGCGATTAATCGATTGACCGCACCGTCGAGATCGCGGCCGTTGGTCTGAATGGCATTTGCCACATAGGTCACCACGGCGGGCGCTGCTTCGAAATGCGGATGCATCGTCTTGGCCGCCGCAATCTTCGTCTCGAGAATCTTGACGCGAAGCGCCTCGTCGAGCATGCCCATTTCGACGCAAAGGCCGCCCGCCAGCCGTGACCGCACCCGCTCCTCGAGGCTTTCGAGATCGCCGGGAGGCCGGTCCGCCGCGATTACGATCTGCTTACGCGCATCGATCAAGGCATTCAGCGTATGACAGAACTCCTGCTGGATTGTTTTGCCCTGCAGGAACTGCACATCGTCGATGATGAGGACGTCGATCGCCCGCAGCTTCTCCTTGAAAGCGATCGTGCTCTGTGTTTTGAGCGCAGACACGAAGACGTACATGAATTTCTCGGCCGTGAGGTAGGTGACCCGCCGTTTCGCAGCCAAAGCCGCATGGGCGATGGCCTGCAACAAATGGGTCTTGCCGAGCCCAACCGCGGAATGAATGTAGAGCGGATTATAATGCAAGGGCTCGCTTGGCATGGCGCCGGCCACCGTCTGCGCCGCGGCATAGGCGAGCTGGTTCGACCGGCCGACAAGAAAAGTTGAAAAACTCAGCCGCTTGTCCAATGGCGATCCGGCAAGCGGATCGGCGTCCAGCGCATCACGCGATGCGCCTTTCTGCAGCTTGTCGGAACTTGCCCCCGTGCCGCCATGCCGGCTTTCCTCGAGGCCAATGGTCGGCTTCGCACCTGGAGTTTCATATGTGCGAGGACTGGTGTCAGCTGCGATGCTCGCCGCATTGTCGCTTGAACGAGGGCCGCGCGCATTCAGCGGCCGCGACGACGAGCGCACATCGATGCTGATGTGCTTGACCTCCGGGAGTTCGCAAGACACCGCTGCCAACAGGCGATCGACGAAGTGAGCCTGGATCCAGCTCTTCAAAAATCGAGTCGGCACGGAGAGATAGGCTGTGCCATCGCGAAGGTCGTCGATCTCCAGGCGCGCGAACCAGGAGGTGAATCTGGCTTCGCCGAGTTCTGCGCGCAACCGCCTGGAGATGTTAGACCAGGCTTCGTCGCGAGGGTGATGAGGTTCGGTACCTTCGTTGGTTTCCGTATGATGCTTTTTGTTCGGGTTTGGGCGTGCATTCAACATCGATTTTCTTCTCAAAAAAAAGCGACCTGCCTCCTCGCGCCGAAGTCGACGCCAGGACTTGCAACAATGATAATGAGTGGGATGCGAAACGCGCTCAGCCGCGCAAACGTTGTCGATGACGCGTGGCGTGACAGCAGGCGCTACAGGAGAAACCACACGACAAAGCCGAACACGCTAGTGGAGAAGAACAGCGATGAGCTCGAGTCATAGTCCCCCCTTCTTCGAAAAGCCGCGCTTTCGAAGTCAAAACATCGATCCACGTATAGACGCAAGTCAGCCGGATAACGTTAAAAGACCCTCCCGGCGCACGAAAAGAAACTCGCAAACATTCTCACGTCTTTCTTGGCAAAGCTCCGCCCCGCGTTAAAATGCGCGCAAGCGTCGTCAATACTGGGAAATCACGTTCGAGGCTTCGCTAGAAACTCTCGCGCTGCCGTCATCACCGACTGCCCAAAGAGCTTAGCATACGAACTGCATCCGACAACACGTCGCCGTCATCTAATTTTCACGTTACGTCAACTTCGCGTCGAGTCGCTTGATCCGCGACTCCACCTGACTCACGTAAACAGCTGATTTCGCGCTAGTCCACGTTCGAGTTTTTTGGCGCCGACGTGAATTTTTTTTATGAATGACTGAATCGAGATGCGTCGAAACGTCCGGTAGAACTCTCTTGTCAAGCCTTTAGTTCCGCCCAGGAAAGAGAGCTTTGGTTCTAAAATATTGAATCAAAGGGAAAATGGATGTGCGGCTTTGGCCGCTGCGGAAAATTCTCTACCGTCACCTTTTCGTCGCAATGTTTCTTTGATTTCCCGACCGAAAAACCAGAACTCGCTGACGTGCCGCACTGCGGCCGTCCGTATCGTTTTCACGCGGCAATGCAATACGAATTGTTTTCGAATTTCGTGATGCGGTCGTAACCTGTAGCGTCACGTCAATCCCGAACAGGACGCAGCTTTTAGGAACTATAGCATCTCCGCCGGACGATTTCACCGGCGCATATCCCGATCCAGCAATTCTCATAATGAGGGCGCTAACGTCGACGTCACGGCCGGGACGCTTAGGGAAAGCCAGAAGGCAATGACTCATTCCGATCAGACGAATGCAGCCGATCAACAAAAATACTCCACTTCGAGAAGTTGCGGCATCTCCGTTTATGAGACATCGGCAATATCGGATGTAAAAAACTGGGAAGCCGGGGCCGCTTTTCGGCAACATGCACCAGCTCGGAGCGCTCACGCTGGAGGAGGTATCTATCGCACTTCAAATGTGAGCGGTCGCGCCCGTATTCGTGCGCAATCCCGCATCTGCTGCCCAGCGCCTTGTCAGGATCAATGAAAAAGCCCGGACTATGCCGGGCTTTTGGTGCAAAATAATCATTCGCTCGCAGCAGATCAGCGCGCCATGGCCTGCACGCGTTTGCTCAGGCGGGAAACTTTGCGCGACGCGGTATTCTTATGAACGATGCCGTTTTGCGCGGCCCGCATCACGACCGGCTCGGCGGCGTGCAGGGCTGCAAGCGCCGCTGCAGAATCGCCCGCGGCCACGGCTTCTTCGACTTTTCTAATATAAGTCCGCATCTTGGTGCGGCGGGACCGATTGACCGCCGTACGCCGAACAATCTTGCGGGCGGCCTTTTTAGCCGAAGGGGTATTCGCCATTCTTTGTGTCCTGGGTGTCCTGGATAATGCCCACCGGAACGGATGGGTAATTCCATCTCGCCAAAACGACCCGGCTGCGTGAAGAGCCGTGCTTATAATATTGAAGCCACCCGCACGTCAATGCGCTTCAAGGCGGCGATTTCCGGCGAACCTTCGCCCTGCGGCAGCGCGCCACCTGCCGCAGGGCGCGCAGACAATTAGCCCAGCTTTGCGCGCTTCCCGCCCCTTGCTGTCGCCAGCGTGAGCGTCGCTTTTTTCCGCAAAGGGAATTCAGTGTCCGGCGCGATCAGGCGTGCGGCTTGCTTCGAACAAAAACCAGATCCGCTTTTCGGCCTCGTCAATCACATTTTCGAGGAGACTCGCTGTCGCCGAATCGGCGCATTTGTCGCAGAGTTCGTGGCACTCACGCAGTTTGGCCACGACGTGTTGGTTGTCGGCCATCAGTTCGCGCAACATAAGGGCCGGCGCGACGTAATTCTCATTATTATCTTTAATGCTCTGGATGCGGCCGATGTGAGCGATCGAACGCAAAGTGTCGCCGCCGAGTTTGCGGACCCGCTCGGCGAGAGGATCGATAGAGGCGAGGATCTCGCTCGCCTGCTCATCCAAGAGCAAATGGTAGTCGCGGAAATGCGGACCGCTCACGTGCCAGTGGAAATTCTTGGTCTTCAAGAAAAGCGCGAAGGAATCCGCAACGATAAGGTTCAAGTCCTGGCACACGGCGGCGATGCCGTGCCGGTCAAGATCGGTCGGTGTGTCGAGAGCGGCGGGGGCCGGCCTGCCGGCGGCTGCCAGTGGGGCTTGTTTGTTCATGGTCTTGCGTCCTTGAAACAACTGGTTTAGCGGGAGCGTCAGGCTTGATCACAACCTTTCGCGGCGGCTACTATTGATAACCATCAACGCAATCGGCCGAACAGCAGTTCCAGTTCGATGCGCCTGGCACGCCTCAGCGGAGGCTCAAACGAGTCTCGCCGCCGCAATATCTGTGGGCCACAGCCGTGGTGCGCTTGCGGCGGATCGATCTCTATGATCATAGGTCGGATAGAAACGACCTCGCAGCGCAGTCCAGACTGGAACGCTGGCCTTTCAAGTCTATCTCTTATGGGCTCGGGGCGGGTCCAAGATCCGCATGCGCTCATCATTCCGAGGCGTCACCGTGCGTTTTTCGCTGGCAACATGGAACATAAATTCGGTTCGTTTGCGGATCGACCTCGTCGCCAAATTTCTCATTGAACATGCGCCGGACGTCTTGTGCCTGCAGGAAACAAAGTGCCGCGACAGCGAGTTCCCACTCGGCGAATTTCGCAAGCTCGGCTATGATCATTTCGCGATCAATGGCCAGAAAGGCTACCACGGCGTCGCGATTGTTTCGAAGATCCCGGTAACGTCGATCAGCCGGCGCGAGTTCTGCGCCAAGGGCGACGCGCGCCATATTTCAGTGAAGCTTCAGCCGACCGGTTCGCGGAGTCTCGACCTGCATAATTTTTATGTGCCGGCCGGTGGCGACGAGCCGGACCCGCAAATCAACCCGAAATTCGCTCACAAACTCGCTTTCCTCGATGAAATGGCAGATTGGATCGCCGCCGACGCCATTGCTGCGGGCGACGCGATCATGGTCGGCGATCTCAACATTGCGCCGCTCGAATCCGACGTCTGGAGCCACAAAGCTCTCCTCAAGGTCGTCAGTCATACGCCAATCGAAGTCGAGAAGCTCAACCGCGTGCTTGACGCCGGGCCCTGGGAAGACGCGCTGCGCCATTACGTGCCGGCGAGTGAAAAGCTCTACACGTGGTGGAGTTATCGAGCGCCGGACTGGGCTAAAGCGGACAAAGGGCGCCGTCTCGACCATATCTGGGTCAGTCAGAAGCTGAAACCCAACCTCGGCGGCATTAAGATCCTGCGCGAGAGCCGCGGCTGGGATCGCCCTTCCGATCACGTCCCGGCGATCGTGCATTTCGAGTTCTGATACGGCAACGCAACTGCAGCCACGGAGCACGAGGTGACGTCGCCGTGAATTGCCTAATCCTCTCCTTCGAAAGCCCGTTGACGGACATCGTCGAGTTCTTGCGTGAAACTCTGCAAGCGCTCCGCAATCGCCCGGTGCAGCCGTTGCGCGCTGCGCGGGTGTTCATTGAGGATACGGTGAAACAATACGCGCGTGATCTTCAAGACGCTCGAAGGTTCATATGCCGTTGCCGTCACAGGGCGCCTCGTCTTGGTGATCAAGGCCATGTCTCCGAGCAGCGTTCCCCGGTGCAGGATTTGCGTTGCTTGCCCGCCGACCGCCGGGTCGATCGCAATTGCGCCCGACAGAATGAGGAAACCGCTGTCGGAAGGATCATTGCGGCGGAACAGAACCTCGCCCGCGCGCAAGGTTCGGCTCTCGGCTGAAGAAACCAGCTGCCGCAGGGCCTCCGGTTCGAGCGCGGCTAAAGTCGGATGTCTTGCAAGCGCTTGAATGCCATCTTCGAGAGCCAACCGATGCCTCCGCAGCAAAAGCAATGAACTTGATCAAGGAATGAGCTTGTAGCCGCCGGCTTCGGTGATGAGAAGCTGCGATTTCGCCGGATCTCGCTCGATCTTCTGGCGCAACCGATAGATATGGGTCTCGAGCGTATGCGTGCTGACGTTCGAGTTATAGCCCCAGACCTCTTTCAGCAGAACGTCGCGTGTCACCACGGACTGGCCGGCCCGATAGAGAAACCGCAGAATTGCGGTCTCCTTCTCCGTCAGACGCAGCTTGCTGCCGCGCTCGTTGATCAGATGTTTGGAGCCCGGCTGGAAGGTGAAGGGGCCGATCTGGAGCATCGCGTCCCCGCCCGCATCATGCTGGCGCAAATGGACGCGGATGCGGGCGAGGAGAATAGCGAATCGAAATGGTTTCGCGACATAATCATTGGCGCCTGATTCGAGACCTTGAATCGTGTCTGAATCCGAATCGTGCCCGGTCAACATAATGATCGGATTTTTGAAACCTTCCTTACGAAGGATCGTCACGGCATCGCGGCCATCCATGTCCGGCAAGCCGACGTCCATAATCACAAGGTCCGGCGCCTGCTGGCGTGCAAGTGACAGAGCTACGCCCCCGGTTTCTGCGTGTATCGCCGCAAATTCCGAATGGAGAGCGAATTGCTCGTCCAGCGCGGTGCGAAGATCTTCGTCATCGTCCGCTATGAGAATCTTGCGCATCCGATTCATAATCGGTCCCATGAAACTTGACCAAAAAACTTGACCAAAAAACTTGGCCCACATACTTCGTCGCCGCATCTGAGAAGATCCGGCTCGACCAACTGCTCTGCAGACGAGACCTTTGGCAACTCCCTACGGAAATACACGCCGATTTTCGGCTAAATCAAGACCTTCCACAATGTTAAATTGCCCAGCCTTGTGCAATCGAATCGATAAGGTTGCGGCGCAAGGCGAAAAAGTATCGATGGTTAATATTGGGCGCCACAAGCTGGGCCGCAGCGGCAAGACGCTGTCGCACGCGTTCGACACGCGCGAACGCACCTTACGTCGAGGCGCAATCAGAGGGAACGAGCCGTCCTGCGGCAAACCCGACATTGGCCGATTGCTCCTGACCCGCTTGGTCGTCACCGGAGTCGCACGCACCGATCGAGAGGCCGCGCCGCGCGGACGTTTGCGCGCCGGCGTTTGCACGATCGTCTGCGCTATAGGCGGGGCAGGCATCCGACATGTGAAGCGCGAAGGGGATGGCGCGACGCCGGCTGGCCGGTTCGCCTGCCTCGGTGGTTTTTTCAATTCGCAAAGAGTGCCGCGGCCGCGAACGCTCTTGCCTTTGCGGGCCATCAAGCGCGACCTAGGCTGGTGCGACGATCCGCAGGCGCCGGCCTATAACCGCCCGCTCCGGCTCCCCTCGCGCTTCAGCCACGAGGACATGTGGCGAGAAGACGGTCTCTACGACCTCGTCATTGTTCTCGACTACAATTTCAGCCGGAGAGCAAAAAATCGCGGCAGCGCGATCTTTCTCCACTGCGCGCGGCCCGACTTCACGCCAACGGCAGGCTGCGTCGCTCTCTCGCCGGCCGATTGGCGGCGTCTCCTGCCACGCCTGTCGAGGAAGACGGTCCTGGTGGTGCGGTAAGTGATGCGCTTCTATCTCGGCCGAAGCAGCTTTGCCTATCAGGCTGTACGCCGGAAGCTGCTGAATTGAAACCGTTGGACTGTACCGCCCGGCGTCAGATGATCGTGACGGCGCGTGTCGATGAGTTCAAAGCCGCCGCCAAGAACGGCAGAGATCGAGCCTGCATCGTGACGAAGGACCGGCAGGCCGCTGCAGCGTTCCGGCCCGTCAGGCGCGAAGGTCCCGATAATGACATGTCCACCAGGCCGCACGGCTCTTGCGACACGCTGCGCATAGGCGGCGTGGTCTGCCGCCTCGGTCAGAAAATGAAAGGCCGCGCGATCGTGCCAGAGATCATAAGTTTCGGCTGGTTCCCATGTCGTCACATCCGCGGCGAGCCATCGCACTTTGTTTGATCTCGGACCGAGTCGCGCCTTCGCCGCTGCGAGCGCATTTTCCGAAAGGTCGAGCACGGTGACGGCTCCAAATCCTTCGTCCAAAAGCACATCGACCAAGCGCGACGCGCCGCCCCCGACGTCAATGATGGATGTCTTGGCTGTTGCGCCCATGGAACGGATCAGGTCTAGTGAAGGGGCCGGGTTCTCCTGAAACCAGCTCACTTCCGTCTCAGCCTTGGTAGCGTAGACTTTGTCCCAATGGGTTCGCCGGTCGGTGTCCATGATCACGGCCCTTTTCGATTGTGCCGCCGCGTCTGTCATCTTTTCCCGAAAATCGCACTGCCGACGCGGACATGCGTGGCGCCGAGCTGGATCGCCAATTCGAAGTCACCACTCATGCCCATCGACAGGACGCGGAGTCCGTTGCGAGCGGCGATCTTGTTCAGCAAAGCAAAATGTGGCGAGGCTTGATCATCGGCCGGCGGGATACACATCAGGCCTTCGATCGGCAAACCATAATCCTTGCCGCAACTCGCGATGAAACCGTCGGCCTCCTGCGGCAGGACGCCGGCCTTCTGCGGTTCGCAGCCTGTATTCACTTGGACATAGAGCCGCGGCGCCCGGCCGAGGCGAGCGATTTCCCTCGCTATCGTCTCGGCGATCTTCGCCCTGTCGACGGTTTCGATAACGTCGAAGAACTGTACCGCTTCGCGGGCTTTGTTTGATTGCAAAGGGCCGATCAGATGCAGTTCGACAGCAGGGAAGGCCTGTTTCAGCACCGGCCATTTTTCCAGCGCTTCTTGAACGCGGTTCTCGCCGAAGACCCGCTCACCCGCCGCGAGCACCGGATGGATGGCGGCGGCGTCAAAGGTCTTGGAGACGCAGACGAGGGTCACATCTTTTGGGTCGCGGCCGCAATCTTCCGCCGCTTGGGCGATGCGGCGGCGGACGTCGGAAAGAGCGGGAGGGGTGACCGACAAAGGGCGGGTTCCAGTTTCGCGTAAGCTTCGCGGGCTCATCAATTCGTCCGCCGTGGATAACATCAAAATCGCTGCAAAGGCCGGATGAATTTTATGACGAAATCCGTTTGCTCACCAGATGCCTCAGCGTCACCGCGATCGACTGATTCGGTTTGAGATGGAGTAGTTTCAATGGCTAGCACCCTTAGTATTTTGAGAAATGCCAATCGCATTATTCGCGACCAGCTCGACGCCGCCGACGAGCAGGTCAAGGCCACAGAGATGGAAGCACGCCAGACATTGGACGATTGTGTCAAGAGGCGCGAAAATATTAAACGCAAGCGCGAGCTCATCCAAGAGATCGAGCGCGTCCAGCTCGAATCTCTCGCCGAGATCGAGGAGGCTGAATCTTTCGTCGGCGAAGCGCGGCAACCCGCGGGCACCGATTCCACAGCGCCCGCGCTGATCGGCAACCGCTTGGCGTTCGCCGTCGTCAAGGCGAGCCAGACCGCTACTTACATGAAGCGGTGATCGGGCCTGCCTCTTTGAGGTGGGCCGGCATCGGCTCAGTCGAGAGCGAGCGGCGCCCGACACGCACGCCGAGGCGACTCGTGAGAAAAAGCGAATCGATTGCGCGTCATGGCTGAAATGAAAATTGCCGCCAAGTGCGAGAGGGCTGCACGGACTCGTTCGATCACACCGTAACTTGTGCGCCGAGTTCGACGACGCGATCCGAAGGGATGGCGAAAAAGTCGGTCGCATTGGTCGCCTGTTTCGACAAAACGATGAAGAGATGGTCTTGCCATGCCGGCATGCCTGAGGTGGGCGAGGCCTTGATCGTTCGTTTGCCGAGAAAAAAGGATGTCGTCATGATATCGAATTTGTAGCCGGATTTGCGCAGCAGCGCGAGCGCGGCCGGCACTCTCGGACTTTCCATGTAGCCGTAATGCAAGGTGACCCGCATGAAATCGGGGGAGAGCCGTTCGACTTTATAGCGGTTGGCGATCGCGACGCGCGGCGTATCCTGCGTGTCGACCGACATGATCCAGACCTGTTCGTGCAGAACCTTGTTATGTTTCAAATTATGCATGAGCGCCGAGGGGGCGACGTCGGGCTGGCTGGTGAGGAAAATCGCCGTGCCGGGAACCCGTGTCGGCTTTGATTTTTCGAGCATCCGAAGGAGGTCTCGCAGCGGAATCGAGTCGCGGTGCGTCTTCTTTCCCAGAAGCGCCGTGCCGCGGACCCAAGTCCCCATGACGACCATGGTACAGCCGGCGAGCATGAGCGGCACATAGCCGCCGTCCACGACCTTGAACAGATTCGCTGCCAGAAAGGCCATGTCTATCAACAGGAACGCCGCCACGAAAGTGGCCGCCGCCCAAACCGGCCATTTCCAGCTCTTCCAGACGACGACGAAGGCGAGCGCCGTCGTGACCACCATCGTGCCGGTCACCGCTATGCCATAGGCCGAAGC
>JBKQHN010000163.1:0-2789 GCA_052148755.1 Beijerinckiaceae bacterium
GTCAGCGGCCGCGCCGTCATGCGGATCAGGGACGTCTCGGGCGACCGCCTCGAAGCTGTTCGTCTGCGCGAATTGCTGGCGCAGCGCGTGAGCGAGCTTGATGCGTTTCGGACCGTGCTCGATGCCATCGCGGACCCGACTTGGATGCGCGACAAGGACGGCAAGCTCGTCTGGGTGAATGCTGCCTATGCGCGGGCCGTCGAGGTGGGCGACGCCGCAACTGCGGTCAGCCGCGGCAGCGAATTGCTGGAACGGACGACGCGCGAGGCCTGCGCCCTCAAGCGCGACAGCAATGCTGTGTGGCGCGGGCGGGCCCCCGCCGTCTTTGCCGGCAGCCGCCGAATGCTCGATATTGTCGACGTGCCGGTCGAATTTGGCTCGATCGGCATGGCCCGTGACGTCTCCGAGCTCGAAACCATCCGTGCCGACCTCGAACGCCAGATGCAGGGGCATGCGCGTACGCTCGATCAATTGTCGACGGCCGTGGCGATATTCGATCATTCGAAGCGGCTTGTCTTCCACAATGCCGCCTACCGCCAGCTCTGGTCGCTCGATCAAGCCTTCGTGGATCAGCATCCCAGCGACTCGGAAATCCTCGACAGGCTGAGGGCCGCTTCTCTCCTGCCGGAGCAGGCCGACTTCAGAAGTTGGAAGGAAAGTCTCCTCGCCTCCTATCATTGCCTCGAGACGATCGAGCAGGTTTGGTACCTGCCCGATGGGCGGACCTTACGTGTCGTCATCAATCCCAACCCGCAAGGCGGCGTCACTTATCTGTTTGATGATGTGACCGAACGCTTCCATCTCGAATCGAAATTCAATGCGCTCACCTATGTGCAAAGCGAAACGCTCGACACGTTGAAGGAAGGCGTGACCGTATTCGGGACCGATGGCCGCCTCAAGTTCTTCAATCCCGCGTTTGCTTCGTTGTGGAAGATCGACGCCGGCCTGCTCAATGACCGGCCGCATATTGACCGGGTCGCGAGCCTGTGCACAGCACGCTGCGAGGAGGCAACCGCCTTCGACGAAGTCCGCGCCATCGTCGTCGGCCTTACCGATCAAAGAACCGGCTTCGAAACGCGGCTCAGCTGCCGGGATGGCGGCGTCCTAGATTGTACGGCGCAACCTCTGCCCGACGGGGCGACCCTTTTGACCTTCACCGACACGACTGCCACGGTCAATGTCGAGCGTGCCCTGACCGAACGCAACCAAGCACTCACAGAAACCGAAAAGCTGCGCAACGATTTCGTCCACCACGTCTCTTACGAATTGCGCTCGCCACTGACCACGGTTATCGGCTTTGCCGAAATGCTGAGCGACGGCTCGGCCGGTCCGCTCAACAAAAAGCAGCAAGAATATGCCGATCTCGTCATGCGATCGTCGCGCGCACTGCTTGCGATCATCAACGACATTCTTAATCTCGCCTCGATCGATGCCGATGCGCTCGGACTGGTGCTTGAAGACGTCGACATAAAAGAAACGATCCAGCTCTGTGCGGAGGCCGTTCGGGATCGCCTCGCCGAATCGGCGATCGATTTGCAGGTCGTCGCAATGGATGCACTCGGAACCTTCGTGGCCGATGGCAAGCGGATACGGCAAATCCTCTTCAATCTTCTCACGAATGCCATCGATCATTCGAATCCCAGCCAAACGGTCACACTCGCGGCTCTGCGGCGAGACGAAGAAATTGTCTTCAAGGTGACAGATCAAGGCCCCGGGATTCCTGCCGAGGTCCTCAACCAGGTCTTCGATCGCGTCAGCCGCGATGACGCCGAAGCGCGCCACCGCAGCCTCGGCATCGGTCTTTCGATCGTGCGCTCCTTTGTCGAATTGCATGGCGGCCACGTGCTGATCGATTCGGCGCCCGGTGCAGGAACAACGGTTACTTGCATCTTTCCAGCCCGTGGTGCGAAGTTGTTGAATGTCCAAACGGCTTGAGACGCCGGCATGGCTTATTCAACATGCATACTCTGCTTCCGTAGGAAGCCCGAGTTCCTTTCCTGCAAATCGCCGCTCAAGAAGGCGCTTTGCAAGAGTGGCACCGCGCGTTGCTTCGGAACCGCGGTATAGAATAGGACGAAGGCGATGGCGGCTCCTCCGCCGCAAGACCCATCCTTGCAAACGACTTTCTTGCAAACGACTTGGCGCCTCGATCTGCCCGACGAAGCCGCGACGATCGCGCTCGCCAAAGATGTGGCACATTTGGTCAAGCCCGGCGATCTCGTCACTTTGTCCGGTGATCTCGGCGCCGGCAAAACGACTTTCGCCCGCGCGCTCATTCGCGCACTCACAGACGAGGTCGAACTCGAAGTGCCGAGCCCGACCTTCACGCTGATGCAAATCTATGAGGGGGCCGAGTATCCGATCGTCCACGCGGATCTCTACCGGATCGAGCAGCCTCGCGAACTCGCCGAACTCGGCTGGGACGAAGCCGCGGAAGGGGCGCTCGTTCTCGTCGAATGGCCCGAACGAGCCGGCGCCTTCCTCGAGGCGGATCGGCTCGATATCTCCTTCGAAATAGATCCGCACGGCGAGGCGACTTTTCGTGCTGTCACCCTGACCGGCGTCGGCAGTTTCGCCAGCCGGCTCGATCTCGCCCATGCCGTCTATGACCTCTTGAAAGGTGCAGGATGGGAGCAGGCCACACGAATTTTCATGCATGGCGACGCCTCGAACCGTGCCTACGAACGTCTCGTCAAGCCGAATGACGAAACCGCTGTCTTGATGATCGCGCCACAGCGACCCGACGGCCCGCCCATACGCTACGGCAAGCCTTACAGTGCCATCGCGCA
>JBKQHN010000164.1:0-32318 GCA_052148755.1 Beijerinckiaceae bacterium
TATCGGATGTCTCATCAGGGGCATGCGCCAACTCATCGACCGGGCGCACAATCTTATCGATCGGATCATTCCATCCGGCCGAAATAAGCGCTAAGCAGCCAGCCTAAAATTTCATCCGGCCGGTGAACCCAGAATGAACACGACGCTTGAACTTCTCGCAACGCGGCGTTCGGCGCCGGCAAATCTGCTCGCGCCGCCGGGGCCGACGGCGCAGGAACTCGAAACGCTGCTCACTCTTGCCACCCGCGTGCCCGATCATGGCAAGCTTGCGCCTTGGCGCTTCATCCTTTTCGAAGGGGAGGGGCGGGAACGTGCCGGCGCGATCATTGCGGATGTCTATGCCAAGGCCAATCCGGGCGCCGATTCGGCGCGGCTCGAGGCGGAGCGCAAAAGGCTGGCCTTGGCGCCGCTCGTCGTCGCCGTCGTCTCGCGCGCCGCCCCGCATGTGAAGATTCCCGAATGGGAACAGGTCCTCTCGGCCGGCGCCGTCTGCATGAACCTGACGATCGCCGCCAACGCGATGGGCTTTGCGACCGTGTGGCTGACGGAATGGTATGCCTATGACCGTGGCGTCCTGGCAGGCCTGGGTCTCGGCGAATCGGAAAAAATCGCCGGATTCGTCCACATCGGCATGGCGCCGGGGCCGCGCGAAGACCGCGCGAGGCCCGATCTCGGAGACCTCGTCACGCGGTTTTGAGGCGCAGTTCCGAAAGTTGAGCGGGAACACGATCGACTCGTGCCGAGGATTCGAGGGTTTTTGCAACAGGCGCGGTAGTCTTCGTGCCGCGCCTGTCTCCAAGATGGCCCTGCCATTACCCGCGGCAAGTCTCGCGGTATCTTTCGCAGGTTCCTGCGCCTTGCAAGCCCAATTCGTCCTTGTGCAGGCACTGGTGGCGCAATTGCCGACATATTTGTGCCAATGATGGCTGTCTTTGGCATGTTGCGCGGTATTCTTTGCAATTTCCGGCGCCTTGCTCGCCCAATGCGCCTTTGTGTTCGCAGGCGAGGCGCAACTCCTCACAGCGTCCAGATTGAGCATAGGCCGAAGCGGGTAGAACGATAAAAGCCGCTGCCATGGCGGCGATGACAAATGCGTATTTTTGCATGGGATGTCCTCCTTGATCTGTTACGTGGGTCACGTTCACGGCTCGCGTGAGCGTTGCAACCTAGGGAGTCCCGTCCTTTTTGCTTGTGCGCGAAAGCACAATCAGAGGCAGCAATAGATGATGACGTGGGGAAATCGACTTTCTCTCGGCAAGATTGGAGCTTTGAGCGAACCGGGTTCTTCTGTCGCGTAAATCTGGCGCGGAATTAGCCCGTGATCTGCGGCTATGCGCGGGGTATCGACGGCGGCTCTTGCCCACCGTCTTAGCTGGCTTCGCGGAGTTCGAACGCGGACTGATCCGCCCCCGCGCAAACGAAGGCTGCGAGCGCGTCAAGGAGCGCGGCGCGAAGATGGGATGCAAGCCGACGAAGGCAGCCGCGTGCCAGAAGCGCGAGACGATCAAACACCGCGATGCGGGAGATGCGACGCTTGCCGAGATTGGCCGCTCTTACAATGTGAGCCACTCGACGATTTTGAGACTCGCGCCATAGCCGACATCGCAATCACCGATTTGCTTGTATGTGCAAGCTGCACCAGAGTCAGAGGCACCTACTCGGTTTTGGCGTCGTTTATGCGGTTGGCCAAGACGGTTACGGCCGTCGGACGAACACATAGTTCGCTTGGTAAGGTGCGTTCATTGTTGCGCCGACCTCGCGGCAACTGCCTTCGGGGGCACCACCTTGGGTGTCGATCCGGAGAACGAAACCAACGGTGCTGAACGCGCCATCGCCGGCATGACTCGCAACCGCGAGCCTGAGCCAGGGAATGTTCCGAGAATCGGCGGGATCAACCTTGATCAGGACTGTCCCAGTAATGCGACTGCCATCGCGATATTCCCAAGTTGGACCGGCATAATGGCGACCGACCTGCTCGCCCGCAAGGAAGAGGTCGGCTTGCGGCGCCTTGAAAGCCCATTCGAGCGCTCCGCTGGCGTTCGCGCGGCATTCATAAATCTGCACTCCGCTGGCGTGCAGCGTCAGCACCGTTTCGTCGCCGGGCACACCCAGGGCAGCTCGCATGTCCTCCACGGCGAGGCCCCGGTCTCCAGCAAGAAGCAGAAAAGCTGTCATCGCCGCCCGAAGCGTGTGCCTTGCCTCTCGTGAAACTTTCACCATTTCGTTCGTCTCAAGCTTTCCTGACAAAGATAATATCGCCGTGCTCCTCAGCAAAGCGCGCCACTTCGGCGTGGCAGCGATTGGGCAAGGCCCGCCAAGCTCGTTGCTACATGACTGACTTATTGTTCTGTGTCTCCCAAATCCCTCCAGACTCACAAGACCCTCGTCGAAATACCCGCCTTTCCTTCCGAATGACGGCTTTGCCCTATTCCGAAAGCCGCCTAATCTCTGCGGGCGTTCGAAGCACGCACATTCGTGCATATTTCGAACCTACGTCTCCGGCGGTGCAACTGGCACGGCATGCGCGACCCATGGCGGCGTTGTGTAGCGCCGCTGGCGCTTGACCGGACGGGCAGCGGGACCTACTCGTCGCTTAAGAAATCAGGGAGGAAACACGATGCTGCATCTTACGGCACCGCCGCGGGCGCCAATGCCATGACGCTCCTCTTCGACGGCATCGCCTATGGCATGCTGCTGTTCATCCTCGCCAGCGGCCTGTCGGTGACGCTCGGCCTGATGCATTTCGTCAATCTCGCGCATGGCGCCTTCGCCATGTTCGGCGGCTACGTGACCGTCGTCTTGATGCAGCGTTACGGCGTGCCCTTCGTCGCTACTTTGCCGCTCGCGTTCCTAGCGGCGGCGCTGCTCGGCCTCGTTCTCGAACGACTGCTTTATGCGCGGGTCTATGGCCGCAGCCAGCTCGACCAAGTTCTGTTCTCGATCGGGCTCGTCTTCATCGCGATCGCCGCGGCCGATTACATCATGGGCTCGGAGACGAAGGTTATGACGCTGCCGGCTTGGCTTGAAGGCCGTATCGACATTCTCGGCGGTTCGATCGGCCGCTACCGGGCCTTCGTCATCGCGATCTGCATCGTCATCGTGATCGTGCTGCAATCTATCGTGCAGGGCACGAGGTTCGGCAGCCAATTGCGTGCCGCCGTCGACGATGCGCGCGTCGCCCGCGGGCTTGGCATTCGCGTGCCGTTGATTTTCACGGCGACATTTGCAGTCGGCTCGGGGCTGGCCGGGCTCGGCGGCGCGCTCGGCAGCGAAATCCTCGGCCTCGATCCGGCCTTTCCGCTGAAATACATGATCTATTTCTTGATCGTCGTGACAGTCGGCGGCACCACGTCGCTCACCGGTCCTTTCCTTGCCGCGATCATCCTCGGGATCGCCGATGTGATGGGCAAATATCATTTGCCCCTGGTCGGTTCCTTCATTATCTACACATTGATGATCATCGCCTTGATTTTGCGTCCGCAAGGGCTGTTCGCAAAGAGCCGCTGAGGAATGCAAATGACGAGCAAGGCGCAGCAAGTTGTGGCTCTGTTGAAGCGGCGGGGCCGCATCAACTTCCTCGAAGTCGTGTTTTGGCTCTTCGCGGTCGCCGCGATCTGGCTGTTTCCGTCGCGCCATCAGACTTTGGCGGAAGTCGGCATTCTCGGCCTCTTTGCGCTCTCGCTCGATCTCATCCTCGGCTATTCCGGCATCGTCTCTCTCGGCCACGCTGCTTTTTTCGGTCTTGGCGCCTATGTCGCGGGTCTTTGCGCGCTCAATAATTATGCCGATCCAACTTTGGGGCTCTGCGCCGCGGCGCTGGCTGCGGCCGTGCTCGGCTTCGTGACGAGTTTTCTCGTTCTGCGCGGCAGCGATCTGACCCGCCTGATGGTGACGCTCGGTGTCGCTCTCGTCTTGGGCGAGATCGCCAATAAGGCGAGCTGGCTCACCGGCGGCGCCGATGGTTTACAGGGCATCGTCATGGGACCGGTGCTCGGCCGCTTCGATTTCGATCTCTTCGGCACGACGGGCTATGTCTACGTGCTCGTCGTCACCTTTCTTCTCGTTTTCGGCGCGCGGCGCGTCGTTCATTCGCCCTTCGGTCTGTCGCTGCGGGCGATCCGCGACAATCCTTTGCGGGCGCGGGCGATCGGTATTCCGGTCGAGCGCCGGCTGATCGCGATCTATACGCTCGCCGCCGCCTATGCCGGGGTCGCCGGCGGACTTTTGGCGCAGACGAGCCAATTCGTATCGCTTGATGTTCTCGACTTTCATCGCTCGGCCGATGTGCTGCTGGTCCTCGTCATCGGCGGCACCGGCTATCTCTATGGCGGCTTGATCGGTGCGGTCTTCTTCAAGGCCATGCAGGATGTCCTGTCAAATCTGACGCCGCAATATTGGCACTTCTTCGTCGGCGTGATCCTCGTTGCTCTGGTCCTCATAGGTCGAGATCGTCTCAACGCCTGGCCGCGGGCCCTCGTCGCTGCCACACGCCGTCGGCTGTGGCGGTCGGCCGTGGCGGCGCAGGAAAAACCGCAATGAGCGAAGCCGCAATGGGCCCCATTCTGGAGACGAAGAATCTCGTCAAACATTTCGGCGGCATTCACGTCACGCGCGATATCACCTTCGCGCTCGAACGCGGTGCGAGACACGCCCTGATCGGGCCGAACGGCGCCGGCAAGACGACCTTTGTCAATCTTCTCACCGGCGTCCTGGCGCCGACCTCGGGCCAAATCCTGCTCGAAGCTCGCGACGTGACGAGCCTGTCGCCTGATGCGCGCGTGCGGCGGGGCCTCGCCCGCACGTTCCAGATCAATCAATTGTTCGCCGCAATGACGCCGCTCGAGTCGATCGGTCTTGCCGTGTCCGAGCGGATGGGGCATGGCCGCGATTTCTGGCGACCGACGGGTTCGCGCGGCGAAATCATCGACGAGATCCTCGCCCATGCGGAAAGCTTCCGGCTTCTCGACGATCTCGACACAGCGGCCGGCAAGCTCGCCTATGGCAAGCAGAGGCTGCTCGAAATCGCTTTGGCTCTGGCCTGCAAGCCGCGCGTACTCTTGCTCGACGAGCCGGCAGCTGGCGTTCCGCAATCCGAACGGCACGACATTCTCGCGGTGCTCGCCGATCTGCCGGGCGATGTGGCGGTGCTCTTGATCGAGCACGACATGGATCTCGTGTTCTCCTTTGCCGAACGCATCACGGTGCTTGTCGAAGGCGGACTGTTTGCCGACGGCACGGTCGAGGCCATCGCCGCCGATCCGCGCGTGCGCGCCGTCTATCTCGGGGAGGGCGACAGCCATGGCTGAGGTCTTGCGGCTCACCGATCTGTCGGCCGGTTACGGCGAGGCGATCATCTTGACCGGTATCGAGTTCCGCCTCGACGAGGGGCAGTCTTGCGCCGTTCTCGGCCGCAATGGTGCCGGCAAGACGACCTTGCTCGATACAATCATCGGCGTCACGCGCCGTCGCGGCGGCCAGGTTATCCTCGCCGGCGAAGACCTGACCCGCGCGGCGCCCGAGCGGCGCGCCGCGGCCGGTATCGGCTGGGTGCCGCAAGAGCGCAATATTTTCCGTTCGCTGACAGTCGAAGAAAATCTCACCGCCGTCGCCCGCAAAGGGCCATTCGACGTCGCCCGCGTCTATGGTCTCTTTCCGCGGCTCGGGGAACGCCGTCACAATATGGGCAATGCCTTGTCTGGCGGCGAGCAGCAGATGCTCGCGATCGGCCGGGCTCTGGTGCTCAATCCGAAAGTCCTGCTTCTCGATGAACCCACCGAAGGCCTTGCGCCGATCATCGTCGATGAATTATTGAAGGCGCTCGAGAAGATTTTTCGCCAAGAAGGCATGGCCGGCCTCGTCGTCGAACAGCATGCCCATAAGATTCTTGGCCTCACCGATCATGCAATCGTGCTCGAACGCGGTCGGATCGAGCTTGCCGATCAAAGCGCGGCTCTGCTCGTAGCTCCCGAGCGGCTCGAGCCATTTCTCGGCGTCGCCAAGAAAAGCCCCGATAGGCGCCGCAATACTGGGGAACGGCTATAAGGCGACACGCAAGAAGCAACGAAATGGTTGGCCACACTGCTTCTCCCGCATAACCCGTCACTTGCGACGCCCTTTGCGGGAGAAGCTTCGCGCCGTACCGTTACGTCTTTTCCAATCATGGAATGAGAAGGAGAGCAGTTGCGATGACGATCGAGCCTCGCGCCTTCTTGCGGTCTTTGTTCGACGCCGCCATTGCCGCGGCCGATCCAGCTCACGTGTTGGCCCCCTATTTGCCGCCGCCGCCGCGCGGCCGCACGATCGTCGTCGGCGCCGGCAAGGCGGCCACGTCCATGGCCGCCGCGTTCGAAACAGCCTGGCAGGGCAGTTTCAGCGGCCTCGTCGTCACGCGCTATGGCCACAGAATCCCGACGCGAACGATCGAAGTGATCGAAGCCGGCCATCCGGTGCCCGATGCCGCCGGGCTCGAAGCGAGCCGGCGCATCTTGGCCGTGGTCGAGAACCTGCGTGCAGAGGATCTCGTCATCTGCCTTCTCTCCGGCGGTGCTTCGGCGCTGCTGCCTCTGCCGCTCGCCGGGCTTTCGCTGCAGGATGAAGTCGACGTCAATCGCGCCTTGCTCAAGAGCGGTGCGAGCATTGCCGAAATGAATTGCGTGCGAAGGCATGTGTCCGGCATCAAAGGTGGCAGGCTCGCCTGTGCCTGCCATCCGGCGCACGTCGTCAGCTTGGTGATTTCCGATGTGCCGGGCGACGATCCCGTCGACATCGGTTCGGGACCGACAGTCGCCGATCCGACGAGTTCGGCCGATGCCCTGGCGATATTTGGCCGCTATGGCCTGGCGATCCCGGACAGGATCGGCGCCATTCTCAGGAGTGGTGCCAATGAGTCGATCAAGCGCGGCGATCCGCGCCTCGCGCGAGCCGAAGTGCGGCTGATCGCGACGCCGCTCATGGCGCTCGAAACCGCCGCCGCGTTGGCCCGCAAACAAGGTGTCGCGGCGCATATCTTGAGCGATCGTATCGAAGGCGAGGCGCGCGACGTCGGCAAAGTCCTGGCGGCTCTTGCCCGTCACGTTGCGTGTCACAGCGAACCCTTTGCGCCGCCTTGCGTGCTCCTTTCAGGCGGCGAGACGACGGTGACGGTGCGCGGCAAGGGGCGCGGCGGCCGCAATGTCGAGTTTCTTCTGTCGCTGGCCCTCGCCCTCGAGGGGCATGCGGGCATTCACGCTTTGGCTGGCGACACCGATGGGGTCGATGGTCTCGAAGACATTGCCGGGGCGATCGTCGCGCCTGACACGCTCGCGCGGTCGCGGGCTTTGGGTCTTTTTGCGCATGAGAGTCTCGCCGCAAACGACGCCCACGGCTTTTTCCAAGCTTTGGGCGACAGCGTGATCACCGGGCCGACTTTGACAAATGTGAACGATTTTCGTGCCATTCTCATCGAAGCCGACGGGGCGGGGATCTGACATTTGTTTGCCTCCCGGCCGAGAATTCGGTGATCGAGGCGCCGCCCGGACTGGCCTGCGGTCATAATGAGAATTACCGAGCTGCAAAGCCATTCCTGCAATCATTTCGATTTTGCGGTATATGCCCAGGCTTGCTTGTTGTGGGGATCGGCCTTGGTCGGCTCGAGGGGCTTGAGGATGCGCGGCGATGGCAGCTGACGGGACGCCGGTAAAAGTGGCCAGAGACTTGAACCGCATAGCCTTTCTCTCCTCCGGCATGCCGGAGGCGGAGGCGGCGCGCATTCGCCTCATTCACATTTACGGCAATTGCGATCCTGAATCGGCCGACGTCGTCGTGGCGCTCGGCGGCGATGGCGCTATGCTGCAGGTTTTGCACCGCTTCATGGGCTCGAAGAAGCCGATCTATGGCATGAACCGCGGCTCGGTCGGCTTCCTGATGAACGAGTTTCGCGAAGCCGATCTGCATCAGCGTCTGGCCGAAGCCAAGGCCTCGATCATTCATCCGCTCGCAATGACCGCCACCGATACGCAAGGCACGGTCGCCGAAGCGCGCGCCATCAATGAAGTCTATGTTTTTCGGCAGACCTATCAGACGGCGAAGATCGCCATTTCGATCGACGGTAAGGAGCGGCTTTCCGAACTCGTCGCCGACGGTGTTCTCGTCGCGACGCCGGCGGGCTCCACGGCTTATAATCTTTCCGTCGGAGGGCCGATTTTGCCGCTCGAAGCGCCGTTAATGGCGCTGACGCCGATCTCCGCCTTTCGGCCGCGGCGCTGGCGTGGCGCTCTCATTCCCGATACGGCGCATGTGAGGCTCGATATCCTCGAAGCCGACAAAAGACCCGTGGCGGCCGTCGCAGATCATTTCGAATTCCGTAACATCGCACAAGTGGCGGTTGCCATGGATCATGCTACGGGCCTCGTCCTCTTGCATGATCCCGGGCATTCGCTCGACGAACGGATCTTGCGCGAGCAATTTGGATATTAGCATGGAAGAGCGCGTCAAAATTCTCGCCCGCAATCTCGTGTCGAGCGACTTCGGGCGTCTCGAGCGTATCAAGTTGCGCCGCCGCCGGTTCGATTCGACCGAGCAGGATCTCGAACGCGAAATCTACGACGTCGGCGATTCCGCTTCGATCTTTCTCTATGATCCGCAGCGGGCTCGCGTGCTGCTGATCCGGCAATTTCGCCTGCCGGCTTTTCTCGCCACCGGCCGCGACCTGTTGATCGAAGTTTGCGCCGGCAGGCTGCAGGGTCTCGATGCCGCGGCGCGGATCGTCGAGGAGGTGAAAGAAGAAACCGGCCTTGCCATCGGGGCGCCGCGTTTCCTTTTCGCCGCCTTCTTGAGTCCGGGTTCATATTGCGAACGGATGAGTTTTTTCGCCGCCCCTTACTCCGAAAAGGACCGGATTTCTGCCGGCGGCGGTCTTGCTCACGAGGGTGAAGACATAGAAGTTTTCGAGACGGGATTGGACGAAGCGCTGGCCATGATCGACAGCGGCGAGATCATCGATGCCAAGACCATCCTTCTCTTGAACTACGCCAAGAGGACCGGGTTGATGGAAATGTCTGCGGCTCGCTAACGTCTGCCGCGCAGCGTCATGCGGCGGCGAGCTCGGCCTCGAGCGCTGCAAGGTCGACCATGATGAGGCGCGGCTCGATGCGCCGCGTCAATGCTTCGGCTCGACGCGGGGGCGCTGCCTCCCAATCGAGATCGGTCAACAGCAGGGGCTCGTCCGGGATGAGCGGCTGCGCCGCATCGATCCTCGGCCGGGGCTCGTCATCCACTGGCAAGGCTGCGGAGAAGTCGCGCGCCTCTTCGCGCGCTGCTTCGGCGTCGAGACGGCGGAGAACGGCCAGCAATTTGTCGAGTTCGCCGCGGTTGACGGCCGCGCAGGATGTCAAAACGCGCTCGATCCTCTGGCGCGAGAGGCGGGCGCCGGAATTGTCCACCGTCTCGATGGTATATAGGGCTTCGAGCGCAGCGCGGAAGGACGGCAGCAGCGCTTCGGGAAGTTTGGCTTTGCGGTAGAGCGCTGCGAAGCCGACGCTGCACCAATCGTGCATGAGGCCTCGGACGCGCGAGGCAGGCAAATCGGAGAGTTCGATGAGACTTGCTTCGAACAAAGCTTCATTGCCGCTGAGCAGCGCGCGCAGCAGAAGACCTGCGGTGAGTTGGCCGCAGCTGCGCAGATGCGCTACGAGCTGGCGCGGCCCGTCGGGTTCGTCCTGGCTCGTCGCGGCGATGATGACGTGCGCCAGTTCACGCGCCTCCCGCGTGACGCGCGTCGCGCGTTCGGGCGAGATCCAGTCGCGCGCCGTGATAAAGGCCGAAAGGGCTTCGGCCGTCACCGCGACGAGTTCGGCGCGCAATGCCGGGGGCAGGTTAGGGCGTGAGAGGAGGGCTTCACGCAACTCGCCGTCGGCGCCGAAGCGCTCGATCATGCGCCGCAAGGAAAACTCCGGAATCTCGGCGCTCGGATTGACGGCCAGCGAGATCAAAGCTTCGCGTGCACCGATTTCGGCGAGCGCCGCGGCGAGCGGCGGCGTGAGCCGGGGGCGAATTGCGATGGCCGATTGGGCGATCGCATCGCCGATCGCGGCACAATCGATGAGTTCCGACTCGGAAAGTGCAAGGGAGCGGGCAAGGACGATCGCGGCGATGTCGGATTGGTCATCGGCCAAGGCGAGGAGGATGTGGTGGGGGGCTTCAGCGGCACCGGCGAAGCTCTCGGCGAGCGCCCGACGTACCAGTGGGGAGGGATCGTCGAGCAGCCCTGTCAGGGCGTGTTCGGCCTCTTCGCGCTCGCTCGCGCTGAGATCGGAGTAAAGATAGGCGCGCGCAAGCGCGCTCGCGCCCTCCGCCCGCTGACCCGGCGAGGCGGTCTTGGCCCATTGCAAAAAACGACGAATGATCATCATGGGTCTGCCCTTGGCAAGTCGACGAAAAGCCCATGTGGCAAAACCGGCCCGCCTCGCTGCAGCATCTTCCATCATGGTAAACGTAGCCTTAAAAGCTCTTCCAGGAGGACATTCATGCCTGATCCAGCCAATCCGCCCCGTCATCCGCGCGGCGGTCTCTACTTCGAAGATTTCATCGAAGGTACGATCTTCGAACATGGCATTACGCGGACGGTGACGCAGATGGACAACATCTTGTTCTCGAGCCTCACCCATAATCCGCAGCCGCTCCACATAGATGCGCACTTTTGTGCAGAGGAGACGGAATGGGGAAGACCGATCCTCAACTCCCTTTTCACGCTCGGGCTGATGATCGGCATTTCCGTAAACGACACGACGATGGGAACGACGATCGGCAATCTCGGCATGAGCGAGGTGAAGTTTCCGGCGCCGCTGTTCGAGGGCGATACGGTGAAAGTGACGACGCAGGTTCTCGGCAAGCGCTCGTCGCGGTCGCGGCCGGATGCCGGAATCGTGGAATTCTGGCACAGGACCTATAAGCAGGACGGCGTGCTCGTCGCCGAGTGCAAGCGGCAGGCCTTCATGAAGAAGCGCCCGGTAGGTTAGGTCGCGTTTCGAACCGCTTTGGTTTCCGTTGAAGAAAGACCTCACACATGCGTTCGCAGCTCTTCGTGCCGGCCGACAGCGAAAAAAAGCTGGAAAAATCCTTGGCTGCCGGAGCCGACTGCCTGCTGATCGATCTTGAAGATTCGGTGGCGCGCGCAGCCAAGCCGCGCGCCCGCTCAGGTGCGCTCGCCTTCCTGCAAGAAGCGCGGAAACGACCAAGCCCGCCGCTTCTCTATGTTCGTGTCAACGCGTTTGACAGCGGCCTCGTCGATGACGACGTCGACGTCATCATGAAGGGCGCGCCGGACGGCATTCTCCTGCCGAAGGCGAGAAGCGGCGCAGATGTCCAGCATCTGGGGGCCAAGCTCGCGGTTGCCGAGGCGGAGTGCGGTTATGCCGATGGCGCCACCAAAATAATAGCGATTGCGACCGAAACGGCGGACTCGATCTTTCACATGGGGACCTATGTCGGGGCCAGCCGGCGGCTCGTGGGCCTCACATGGGGTGCTGAAGATCTCGCCGCGGCACTCGGCGCCGAAACCAACCGGCTGCCGGACGGGAGTTACGCATCCCCTTATGCATTGGCTCGCGCCTTGACGCTGTTTGCCGCCAACGCAGCGGAGGTTCAGGCTATCGACACGATCTATGCGAATTTTCGCGATTCCACCGGGCTCGAGGCCGAATGCGAAGCGGCAAAGCGCGACGGCTTCACGGCCAAAATGGCCATCCATCCGAGCCAAGTCGACGTGATCAATAAAATCTTCACGCCGAGTCCGGACGTCCTGGCCAAAGCGCGTGCGATCGTGGCGGCATTCGCAGCCGAACCGGAGGCGGGGGTCGTGAGCCTCGACGGCAAGATGATCGATCGGCCGCATCTCACCTGGGCGCAGCGCATTTTAGCGCGCGCACCTTCTCAGGGTTAGAGCTCTATTTCGGCCGGGCGAGCGCGAACAATTTATCGACGACGGCATAGTCCATATAGCCGCAGCGCGCGATCGGCTGCATTGCGGCGGTATCGACGATCCCATTCTTGATGAAGTGCTCGTCGATATGGACGCCGACGACCTGGCCGAAGACGAGAATGTTATCGGTCGGCCTGCCGTCGAGGTCGAGAACGGCTCTGATCTCGATGACTTTGCATTCGAGTGCGGCAGGGCTCTTGGCGACGCGTGGCGGCGCAACGAGCTTGGAAGGGGCAGTTTCCAGGCCCGCATGATCGAATTCGCTCGTGCCGCGCGGCAGCGAAGCCGATGTGGCGTTCATCGCATCGCGTAAATCATAAGTCGGCATGTTCCAGACGAATTCACGTGTCTCTTCGGCGAAAGCCACCGAATCCTTCCGCCCGACAGAGGAAAACATGATGATCGGCGGGCGATCGCACACGGCGTTGAAATACGAATAGGGCGCGAGATTGAGTGCGCCGCTCTTGCTTTTCGTCGTCACCCATCCGATGGGGCGCGGCGCGATCAACGCTTTGAACGGATCATGCGGAAGGATGGTCTTGTCGCGCGCGTCAGGTTCATAAAACAGCAAAGGGCTCTCCTCGATCTGAGCAGTCCGGGTCGATGGGCTTGGGGCGGCGCTCGAGTTTTGCCGCAACAATATTCCTCACGCCGTTGATACACCATATTGCCGATCGGATAGACACCCCGGACGGAGGCAGCGAAACTCGTCGAACGCACACCCATTCGCATCTGCCCTATGGCTTCGGGATCACTTTTTTGCTTCAGCCGGCCCCTTTAATTGCGACCCGCTGTGCGGGATCATAGAAGAACTGCTCTTCGGCGATCCGTTCTCCTTCCCAGCGCTGATAGGCAAGCTCCTCCATGCGGGTCGTGCTTCTATCTTTCCACTCGAACTGGAAAATCCATCGGACTACGACAATATCTCCGTTCACCAACACCGGCCGCACGCATGTCGACTGCACCGACTTTGCTCTCGCCAGAACTTGGCGCTCATGCTCGACGAGCAAATTGCGGCCGACACGTGGGGCGGCATTGTTCTCCTGCATCGACGCTTCCTCGGTGTAGAACTCTTGGATAGCGTCAGCGTGCGCGTTCTGTTCAACTCTCGCGATGAACCGTTCTAGCGTATCTTGGGACGGCATCGTGCTGCTCCTCAGCTGGCCCTGTGATATTCGAAGGCCCGAAGAGGGCCGCCAGACAATTTGGAAAGCGGGTGCCTCGCGGTCCGAGACGACGGTCTTCGCAAGGTCGAAGCTCGGAGTAATCATTCAGCGCGTATGCGCTCAATGGAGCCGAGCCCGTATTACCGCGCACAACTGGATCACGCGCCTTATTCGTCACTACCCATCGCGGCGAGAATGACACACGCCATTCAGATGTAATACATGACCTGCGTTTCATTTGCGAGCGCGAGGCGGCGCATATCGGCGAGGGTGCGATTGTCGAGCACGGCTGAAATCGCTTCCCGTGCCTCGAGCATGATCAGTCGGACTCCGCAACGTTTTTCATCGGCGCAATCGTCGCAACGCCGGTAAGCCGTTCTGCTGGCGCATTGGATTGGCGCCAACGGCCCGTCCAGCACGCGAATGACATGGCCGATGCGGATGTCTTGCGCCGGACGCGCGAGCGTATAGCCGCCGCCTTTACCTTTCTTCGAATTGACGAAACCGGCATTTCGCAATTCGCCGAGAATCGTGTCGAGAAACTTCTTCGGGATGTTGTTCGAATTGGCGATCTCGCTCACGAGCGAAGGTTCTCCCGGCGCGCGTTCGGCGAGATGCAACATGGCTTTGAGGCCATATTTTCCTTTTTTTGTGAGCATTGCCTATGTCGAATCTCGGAAAACCATACGGACCCTAAAAAAGCCCATCATAAATGTCTATCGGTTTTATGGGAAAAGACTTTTGGCGGCGGGATTTCAACACGCTTGGGAATAGAGCAGTCAAGCTCAAGCCCACTAAGACCGGGCCATCAGCTCCACGGCGAGGCCGTAAATCCGCAGCTTCACGGGCTCGGGCAGGGTTGCCAAGGTTTCGAGATAAATTTGGCCAACGTCGCACATGCGCGTGTCCGGGATCGGCGGATAGGGGCTCTTGCCGTCGAGAAGGGCTTCGATTTCGGTTTCGTTCAACTTGCGGATTTTGAGAGCATTTTCGAGCAACTCGAAATCCGCGTCGTTTGGCGGCGGCCGCTCGATCTTCTGCGTCTGGCCGTCCTCGATCGCCTCGAGGCCGGCGATGGCCATGTCCGCCACCAGCGGCCGATGTTCGGAGGAAAAGGAAAAAAAGGCGTCACTCGCCCCACCATAGAGGAAATCAACGCAGAGCCGTGGTTCTTTCGCAGCGAGCGCATGCAGAACCGAGGATTGCACTTCGAATATATGCACCAGCGCGGGAGCGCTCGCTTTGGCGGCCATCATGCCGCGTGAAAGCCGCAGCGAACGCACCGCTTCGGACATGAGAAAATCGATATTCGTCACCACGGCGCCAGCTTGCGCCCGTTTCATGAATTCGTCGATCAAAGCTTCATACTCGCTCGGCAGGACGAGCTTCAAACGGTCGAAAAACCGCGCGTAGTCAGGTGATTCGGTGAGTTTGGCCTCGACCTCCCGGCGCAACTCTGCCGTTGCCTCATCGGTGAGGTGATGTTTTGCATCGACAAGGGTCGCAGGCGCCGGGGCGCCTTCCTCCATCCGGCTCGCCTCGACGAGCCAATGGATGCCCAAGGAGAGGGCGATCACGGCGGCGAGGCTCAATAGCGCGAGCCGCAAAATATTCATGATCCTTAGTCCTTGCGATGGGCAGAGGGCAAAGTCTGGCTTCGAGACCCTCCCTATGGCAAGCGCGGCGCCCCTCGCCTCCAAACATGCCTCAGAAAAGCGGCCCGCTTCTCCGATCTTTTAGACATGAGAAATATCCGTTGTCTTACCGGGACATGTTTTCATTGCTCCAAGCCTAGCCGTAGCGCCGAAACGAGTCCATCGGATCAAAACAGGCCGGCGGTGTTTCGTGGCGATATAGGCACAAAAAGGGCGGCGAACGAGCGGGATACGGGGCACGGGCGGCGCTTCCCGGGCGCTTTTGCGGCGCGTGCCGGTTTTCGACCCATGCAGTGGGGGCGCGGCCGAGGCGCTAGTTCTTGGCCTGGCTCGGCAGACCGCCGCGAAAGAACTCTTGCGGCAAGCAGCGGCTCGGAGGAACAAAGAATCGCTGCGATAATTTAGAGCTTCCGCGCGTTCAGGTAACTAAAGACGAACAGGCCCGTGATGAGCGCTTGCACGATCCAGACCGGGACCGTCATCAAGACCGACAGAAAGCCGGCGCGAACCGCAATGACCTCATTCACCACCAATCCAAGCACGACCGGCAACAATGTGATCAGCAGGACTCCCTTTCGTTCAAGCGGCTTTCGATCGGCCCACAAAAGCAGCACCGTCCAGCCCAGCATTAAAGAAGCTCCCATCCCCATCGCATAGCGATACGCGACGCCAGGGTGAAAGTCAGGCAGGCCGTTGGTCGCCGCAAACAGCTCCGGGGAGAGCATTGAGAGAGTCGCCAGCGCATCGAGAATCGCTCCGGCCCAATAGCTAATTCGAAGCCAACGAACGGCGTCATTCGATTTCATTTATCTCTCTAGCATGAGTCGTTCCGCAGGGCAGAATGCGCTAGCCGGTAGGGTCTATCAAGCGGTGACTCGGAACTGGCGGCGTTAAGCCCCGCGCCGCGCGCCGCAAGGCCTGCGGCGGTTGGCCGAAGGCGCGGACGAAGGCGCGCCGCATACGCTCCGGATCGCCGAAGCCGGCGTTCTGCGCAATTCCGTCTATCGGCTCTTGGCCGGCTTCGACCCATTCGCGCGCGGTTTCGACACGCAGGCGCTCGACCGCGCGGGCCGGCGTCAGGCCGGTCTCCTCAGTGAAGCGGCGGGCGAAATTGCGCGGGCTCATCGCGCAGTGTTCGGCGAGTTGTTCGACGCTCAAGGGCTCGATCAACCGTTCACGCGCCCAGACAAGCAGTGGACCAAAGCGCCCGTCCGGCCGCTCCATTTCCAATAGGGCGGAGAACTGCGATTGCCCGCCCGGCCGGCGGCGATAGACGACCAATTGCTGCGCCGTGCGCCGGGCGATGGTTTCGCCGAGGTCTTCGGCGATCAGCGCCAAAGCGAGGTCGATGCCGGCGGTAATCCCGGCTGAACTCCACACCGACCCATCGCAGATGAAGATGCGATCCGGCTCCAGACGTACTTGCGGATAGCGCTTGGCGAAGTCGGCGCTGCGGCTCCAATGGGTGGTCGCGCGTTTGCCGTCCAGCAGGCCCGCTTCGGCCAAAATATAGGTTCCCGAACAGACGCTGGCGATCCGTCGGGCCTGCGCGGCCGCTGCTTTGACGAAGGCGAGCAGGCTCGCATCCTTCGCCGCCCGCCGCGACCCGTCGCCGCCGGCCACAATCAGGGTGTCGAACCGCAGCAATTCTTGGCAATAGTCTTGGATCGAAATAGCGTTCATCGTCGCCCCGGACGAGCTTTCAACTGCACCTTGCCGCACAGCCAGCACCGACAGGGCATAGGCATGCTCGCTATAGCGTCCGGCGATCTCGAAGGCGGCGAGCGGGCCTGCCGCGTCGAGCACTTGAAAGCCGGGGAAGATCAGAAAGCCGATGGAGGCGGGCTCAGCAGGTTTCATGGCAGAGTTCATGGCAGATTTAGAGGGTTCTTTGTCATTTCCGCCAGAACTTAGGTGGGGCAGGGTAGTGTGTCAAACGACTGGAGCGACCCATGGCCGATCAGCCCTTCATCATCGTCGAAGCGATTTATCCCGGCATGACCCAGCTCGACTTCACCGGGCCGCACACGATCTTCAGCAGACTTCCGAACACGCTGGCGATCGTCGCCTCCGAGCCCGGCGGGATGATCGAGTCCGAGGGCGGGCTCACTTTCGCCGGGACGGCCCGGCTCGCCGAAATCGCGCGCTGCGACTTGCTCTTCGTGCCGGGCGGAATGGCGGCCACCGATGTCATCAATGATCTGGCCTTCATGAAGGAGTTCAAGCGCTTGGCGGAAGGCGCGCGCTACTTGACCTCGGTTTGCACCGGCTCGCTGGTGCTCGGCGCCGCGGGGCTGCTGAACGGCCGGCGGGCGGCTTGCCACTGGGCTTGGCGGCACATGCTGCCCTTGTTCGGCGCCGAGCCCGATGCGTCGCGCGTGGCGCGCGACGGCAACATCATCACCGGCGGCGGGGTGACGGCCGGCATCGACTTCGCCCTGGTGATGGCGGCCGAACTGGCGGGCGAGACCTTCGCCCAGGCCCTGCAGCTCAACCTCGAATATGCGCCGGCGCCGCCGTTCGATGCCGGCCGACCGGAGACGGCCCCGCCGGACGTGTTGGCCCTGGTCGAGAGCCGCATGGCGAAACTCCTGCCACAGCGCTGGGCCGGCGCCGAGGCCGCGGCGGCAAGGCTTTGAGGGTCGAGACCAGCTGGAAGTGCCTGCGGGACTCGATAAGTTCGCCAAAGGAGCGCGGACCTCCAGGTCCGCAGCAATGAGGGCACAGTGAATTGAGTCGGCTACAGACCACCAATCCCATCGCGCCGCCGGCGCCGCGCAATCAGGGCAAGCGCAGGACAGGAGGCGGCAGCCAGGCCCCGTCGAGCACGCTGCGCTGCGGGCCGTAGAGTCGCATGGTGAGATTGAACGGCGCGCGCGGGGCGGGCAGCCAGTTGGATTGTTTGTCCGGGCCGGGATCGGCGGCGGAGATGATGATGTCGAGCGAACCATCCGCGTTCCGCACGAGACTGTCGCGATCGCCGATTGCGAAACGATCGAGCGCATTCTGCACGGCATAGCCATCGCCGTCATAGAGCGTGATCGACCAGAACGCGCTGACCGGCGGCAGCTGGCCTTTCCCGAAGCGGATCAGGTAATTATTGGCGCCGTCGAGGGGCTTGCCGTCGCTGTCGACCGAGGTTGCAGGATAGACCGCATCCTCCGGCAGATTGGCGCCCAACAAGGCGCGCGCGACGATCGCACGTTTGAGATAACTCGTCCCATAGACACCCACCGTGTCTGTGTTGATCTGCCAGCCATTGCGCTGCCGGCCAATGCTCGGCGCCATATCGGCTGTGAGTTTCAGCGCGTCGGTCGCGGCGCGTTCCAGCCCGCGTTGGATTGCAGGATCGGCGGCGTTGAAATCGAACGCGGAACCGAATCCGATCCGCTTCAGGCGTGCGAGGATCGGCTGGTCGGTGACGTGCGGACCGTGGCGGTGCAGAAGCTCCGCAGCGAGCACGAAGAATCGCGCCGCGGGCATTGCGCCGACCTGGCGCGGCGGCGGAGTTTTCATATCGACGGAGGGATCGAACACCGGTGCCGACAGGCGGGTCTCACCTCCCCATTGCGACAGCGGCGTCACCTTGTACCCCTCCTGCACCGCGCGAACCGCGGAATAATCTTTCGGGCCGTTGGTCTGCGTCCGCCCGATGATCCAGACGGCGGGCGTCGGCGCCTCGATCCGCGTGACGCCGGCGGGCAGGCTGCCCTGCCATCCCGGCGCAACCACGGCGTAATCGCCTGCGGCCGTGCCGGTCGTGCGCTTGCCGACTACGGCGAAGACGTCGGTCCACATGTCCAGCATCGGCAGCAAGTAGAATCGTCCCGCAGTATCCGGTGCCGAAACGATCATCGGTTCTTTCGAGAGATCGAGCCAGGCCGCCGAGTAGAGCGTGTCGAAATTCGGTCGGACCACCGCCTTGAAACTGGCCGGCGGAAACGTCCGCAGATGCCCGAACACGTTCGTCGACGGCTTGCCCGGAGCATCACCGTTCGTCATCTGGGCGCGTGTGATTTCCATGACGACGAGCGGGTAGAGATAGAGATAGGCGTCGACGCCGATCTCATAGGCCTCCTGTTCCGACACAGGCTCGACCGCCCGCGCCGGCGCCACGGCATTTGCCAAAAGAAACGTCACCGCGGCGACCAACGCAATGATCGATGCGATCGCACGTCGCCAGCGCCCTGCGCAGATGACTGCGACCGGCAGATTGGCATTCGGCATGCGCGGTCCTCCCGATGATTGTTTCAGTTATGCCGCATGTTCGCTCAACACCGCGCTGGCGAATGGCACGAAGCCGATCGCCACGAGGACCAGGAGATTGAGCCAGATCAAACGTTGATCATAGCGGCGGATGAAGCGAAAGCGCAAATGATGCGCGTACCAGAACTCGCCAATCGCCAGGAAGCTCAGCACATAGGCGGCAATCTTCGGGGCGATCGAGACGAGCGCCTGCGGCGTACAAGATTCGCCAGCCCCCCATCGCATACCGCGGAGTTTATCGTCGGGCCGGCCACTTTTTGGCACATCGGGTATACGCGATGTGCGTGAATGGCCGGACCCGATGGCTTCATGCGTTTGGGAAAGGGGTGGTTACGACGTGGTAGACCTAAGCTGCCTCGGCGGATACGCGATTGCGGCCGTTTGCTTTCGCTCTATAGAGCGCTCGGTCGGCGCGGCGAAAAAGCCCGTCGGGCGCGGCGTCATGGCCGCGCTCGGCGAGACCGATCGATACGGTGACGACGATGGTCCGCCCCTCTTCAACAGTCGGAAAGCGATCCTTTTCCACTGCAACGCGCACCCGCTCGGCGATCTTTTTTGCGACCTCGATGGTTGTATCCGGCATGACGACCACGAATTCCTCGCCGCCGAGCCGACAGAGAACATCGGCGTTGCGGATCACTCGCCGCACCCGCGCCGCGAATGCCTTGAGGACTTTGTCACCTGAGTCATGGCCATAGGTGTCGTTGACGGCCTTGAAAAGGTCGATGTCGAGAATCATCACCGACAAGGGTCGACCGCGGTCTGCCGCAGTTTCGACGAGCGTCGCAAAGTGGGTCTCGAAATAGCGGCGGTTGTTCAGTCCGGTCAAAGAATCGACGACGGCGAGATCGATCGAGGCTTGCAGATTGTCACGCAGTTTGTCCGCATAACGCTTGCGGCGCAGTTGTGAGCGGACCCTGGCGACCAGTTCGTTGCGGTCGATCGGGCGGACGAGAAAATCGTTTACGCCGAGATCGAGCCCGCGCAGGATGCGCGGCCTGTCTTCCAAGTCGGCCATGCACAAAATAGGTAATTGGCGCGTGCGCTCGAGCGAGCGGATCTGACTGCAGAGTCGAAGTGCGTCATAGCCCCTGATGCCGAGACTTATGACGAACAAATCATAGCTGCCGTTAACGCTCTTGAAGAGCGCTTCCTGCGGATCCGCCTCGACCTCCACATCATGCAACCCGCGCAGTGCGGCCATCGTCTGCTCAGCCGAAGAGACCCGATCTTCGACGAGCAGAATCCGGCCGCCCATGCCGTCCTCGGCAAGCGCATGCGCCAGCGGGTCCGGCATGCCCAGGCTCACCGAAGTCGCCGCACTGGTCCGCAATTCGTCGAGCGCCGCTTTCAACCTTGCGAGAGAGCGCACGCGCGCAATCAAGGCGATCTCGTCGATGGGCTTTGTCAGAAAGTCGTCGGCGCCCGCATCGAGGCCCTTGAAACGGTCGCTCGGCTGATCAAGCGCCGTCACGATGACGACCGGGATGTGGGCCGTGCTCGGAGCCTGCTTCAATCTGCGGCAAGTTTCGAACCCGTCCATGCCCGGCATCATCACGTCGAGAAGGACGACGTCGCAATCGCCACGTTGGCAAATCGCCAAGGTCTCGCTACCACTCGTCGCCGTCACGACGTCGAAATACTCGGCCGTGAGACGTGCCTCGAGCAGCTTCAAATTGGCAAGAACGTCATCGACAACTAAGATGCGCGCGGTCATATTTCGACTATCCCTCGCGTTGACAACAAATCTTCATTGATCGGCAATGTAATTGCGCACCGTCTCGAGGAATTTGATGACGGAGATCGGCTTCGAAAGGTAGGCCTCGCAGCCGCCCCGGCGAATTTTTTCCTCGTCGCCTTTCATAGCAAACGCCGTGATCGCTATCACCGGAATATGACGCAAGTCCTCGTCGTCCTTGATCCATTGAGTGACTTGCAGACCGGAGACTTCCGGCAGTTGAATATCCATCAAAATCAGGTTCGGCCTATGTGTTCGCGCAAGTTCGACTGCTTCCACGCCGCTTCGCGTCTGCACCGTCTTGTATCCGTGCGCCTCGAGAAGATCGTTGAACAGCTTCATGTTCAGTTCGTTGTCTTCGACAATCAGAACGCTCTTTTGCATCTGCTGAGCCTATTTCGTCCGGCGGTGATTGGTGTGGCCGCTCGAGTGCCGGGAGGCCAAACGGGATTCTATAGTAGATCTGTGCACCAGCAGCACGCACCGACAAGATCATCGGTCGACTTCGTGTCGCTTGCCGGCGGCGTCCCGGTCGCCCGTGAACTGCCGTTTGTGGCCTTTCCACTCGGCCCCCCCAAATAGAGCTTCTGGTCGGTTTTGCCCTGGCGACCCTGTCAGGGCGAACTGATCGACGGAACTTCAGAATTCGGATGGACCTGTGTTAAATTTCACAGATTTGCATTGGGTAGCGCACCGACTCACTGGAAGCTGTAATCTCCTGTTTTTCTCAATCGCTTAGATCCACGCGCGGTTCGCGCCGATAAGACTCGGCCCTACCCAATGCGATGGATAGCGGCAAAGGGTTACCAGATAGAAATTTACGAAAGGGAAATCGGTTTGAAGAAAGGCAGGTCTGTCGGAAAACTGTTGAAAAAGCTCTCTTCGCGGGATCGCGAGGCGGCGGAGGCGCTGGCGCTCGCAGCTCTGACTTTTTTGACCGCCGATCCAGCACGTTTGGACCGATTCGTTTCTCTGCACGGGCTTTCCTTGGTCAACCTTCGTGAAACGGGCGCCGCTCCGGGCTTCTTGGCCGGCGTGCTCGATCACCTTGCCGGCGACGAGACCCTCCTTCTGGCCTTTGCCGCCAATTACGGCCTCGATCCGGCCGAAGTTGAGCGCGCTTGGGCAATCCTTGCCAATCCGCCGGAGGCTGGATGAACGACAATCCGGGCTTTTGTCGCGATTGTTTCGCCGACTTGCCGCGGCGTCCCGGCGACCGCTGCGCCGCATGCGGTTCGCCCCGCCTCCTAGCCCATGCCGAGCTGCCGCATCTCGCCATTGCCCACCTCGATTGCGACGCCTTCTATGCGGCCGTAGAAAAACGCGACAATCCCGCCTTGCGCGACAAGCCATTGATTGTCGGCGGCGGCAAGCGCGGCGTCGTGGCGACCTGCTGCTATGTGGCCCGCACCTATGGCATTCGTTCCGCGATGCCGATGTTCAAGGCCTTGGCTGCGTGCCCGCAGGCGGTCGTTCTGCCACCGGACCTGACCAAGTATGCAGCCGTCGGGCGACAGATCCGCAAGCTCATGACGCAGTTGACGCCGCTCGTGGAGCCTCTGTCGATCGACGAGGCCTTTCTTGATCTTTCCGGCACCGAGGCCTTGCACGGCATGAGCCCGGCCCTGACTCTGGCCCGCTTCGCCCGTCAGATCGAAACCGAAATAGGCATCACCGTTTCTATCGGGCTCAGCTATTGCAAGTTTTTGGCAAAGATTGCCTCCGATCTCGACAAGCCGCGTGGTTTTGCCGTGATCGGACGGAACGAAGCCAAAGCTTTCCTCGCTTCAAAGCCGACCGGCCTGATCTGGGGTGTTGGCCGCATCGCACAGGAAAGACTGGCGCGCGACGGCTTCCGCCTGATCGGCGATCTTCAGGTCCGCAAAGAGAGCGAACTCGTCCGCCTCTACGGACAAGAAGGCCGGCGGCTCTGGCGCCTCGCGCAGGGCCAGGACGAACGCCGCGTCGAACCCGAGCATGCCGCAAAAAGCCTCTCTGCCGAAACAACCTTCGAATGCGATCTCAGCACGGCCGAAGAGCTCATCCCGATCCTCTACCGGCTGAGCGAAAAAGTTGCAGCCCGCCTCAAGCGCGCCCAACTCTCCAGCCGCGCCATCACATTGAAGCTGAAGACCGCAAATTTCAGAATTCGCACGCGCAGCCGCACGGGTCTGGCCGCGACGCAATTGTCCGGCCGCCTTTTTGCATCTGCCCGCGATCTCCTATTGCCGGAACTCGATGGGACAAAGTTCCGCCTGATCGGTTTGGCTGCCGGCGAGCTTTGCCCAGCCGCGGAGGCCGACCACGGCGACCTCGTCGATGCGGGCGTCGCCCGCGAAAAGGCCGCAGAGACCGCGATAGACAAGTTGCGCGCGAAATTCGGTCCGACTGCCGTCGTCAAAGGAATCACCTTCCGTAACGGGCATTGAGGATGCCGTTCTGGCCGACCGCACCTATTTGGTGCAAGACGCCGATTGCGGCAGGAGTTCGAGGCTCGTCATTTCGCCGGCAAGGACGAAATCGCCGTAGTCCAACCGCAAAGCACGTGAGATCCCATTCTCGTAGAGGTCGAAGGCAAGTGTGTAGTTGGGGGCTTCGTCCTTCCCGCCTTCGTCGAAATAGCTGATCGTCACCGGCCATCGCCGCATGCTCGTGAGAGCCGGAATATGCGCCGCCTTTTCGATAGCAGGCGTATCGATCGGCTGGCCGACAATGGTCGTCGTGGAAAAGATCTTATCGCCGCTGTCCGAACCGTCGTAGACCTTGACCTCGAGAATGCTTTTTCCAGCCTTCGCGGCGGCCAAAATATATCTGATGTGCTCGGTCGGGAACAAAACGTCGGGCTCGAAATCGAGCTTCGCCGGCCGGGGTTTCACCAGATCGACTGAAACAGGCCCTTTCGCAGGGCGCTGGGCGTGGCCGTCGACTTCGTCGGTCTGTTCGTTGTCGACCTTGGTCTGCGTTTTGAATGTGAAGCTGCGGCCCTCGCCGTCCTCAAACGTCATGGACCGTAAGTCGGACATCCGCGTCGGGCCTTCGGCCGGCTGCAGTTCGGTCAACTGCCGAAAATTCTGGACATAGCCGTCGCACGCCGAGCCCGTGAAATCGAATGCGATGCGACCGCGCGCGCCCGTCGGGCTTTTCGATCCCACTGCCTTCAACAAGGTGAGGTCATAGACGGCGCGATGCGCCGCAAGCGGCACGGCATTGGAAAAGGTGCTCGCTGACGAAGCCTGAGTGAGCGGCGCGGGTGCATTGGCCGCCTGCGCCGAGGAAAAGAAAAGACCGAACACGGCAACACAAAACGGCGCAGCTTGCAAGACGCTGCGGCGCCGGAGTTGAGCGGAAAACATCAATTCTTCGTTCCTCCTACCATTCCTATGCCGGTTCGCGTTGGCAGCCGGCCTGATGCGACCCTAGGATGCCGGGCGATGGAAGGCAACACGCGCACATTCGCAGCGGAAAAAATCAGCCCCTCCGAAGGCTTGCGGCAAGTCCTCAAGTTAGAGCACGTCCTTGGCGGAAAAGTGGCTCACTTTTCGCCGAACGGCGCGAAAAGGCGCGAAAAACCGCGAAAAGGTACTCGGCAAAATCGGGGTGGGGTTCGAATGCGCGCCAAGTTTGGCGCATCGGGCCCGAAGACCTGCCTTTATTTTGCGATCAGCTTGCATCTGTAGCCCGGATCGGCACATTGGCTGGGCTTAATCTGGAGCTTTACCATGAGCCTCATCGAAGACCGCCTAAAAACTTTAGGCCTGGAACTGCCGGTTCCGACCGTACCCGTCGCCAATTATGTGCCCTATGTCATCTCGGCTTCTTGGCTCGTCATTTCCGGCCAGCTTGCGCTTGGTGCGGACGGCAAGCTCGATCCCGCGCACATCGGCAAAGTGGGACGCTCGGTTTCGATCGAAGCCGGCCAAGCTGCGGCGCGCCGCTGCGCCATCAATCTCTTGGCACAGGCCAAAGCAGCGCTTGGCGATCTCGATCGGATCGGCCGTTGCGTCAGGCTCGGCGGCTTCATCAATGTCGCGCCCGGCTTTTCCGGCGTCGCACTTGTGATGAACGGAGCCTCCGATCTCATCGTCGAAATATTCGGCGACAAAGGGCGCCACGCGCGCTCGACCATCGGGGTCGCCGAACTTCCGCTCGACTCCGCCGTGGAAGTCGAAGCTTTGTTCGAGATCGCCCCTTGAGCCTCGACGCTAGCGCGAGACATTGGCTCGTGGCACGGCCGATCGCACATCGCGGGCTTCACGCGAAGAGCCACGGTCTCGTCGAAAATTCGCTTGCGGCGGCAGCGGCCGCGATCGCCAAGACCTACGCGATCGAGTGCGATGTGCAAATGACGAGGGACGGCGAAGCGGCCGTCTTTCATGATGAAACGCTGGATCGTCTCACGTCGGCACATGCGCGTCTGTGTGATCTCAACGCGGCGGAAATCACGCAGATCAGCTATTGCGATGGCGAAGGCACGATTCCACTCTTGACCGACTTCCTCTCTGCGGTCGCAGGCCGTGTCCCGTTGCTCGTCGAGATCAAAAGTCGGTTCGACGGCGACATGCGCTTGGCGGCGCACGTCGCGTCCCTCATCGCGGATTATTCTGGTCCGCTTGCGCTGCAAAGTTTCGACCCGGCTATACTCGTTCATTTGCATAATTCCGCGACGGCCCGCCCACTCGGCTTCATCGCGCAAGCAGATTATGCCGAAGCGCAATGGCCCGGCCTTTCCGACGCAACCCGCCAAGCGCTCATGACTTTCAGCGATTACGCGCTGGCGCGGCCGGATTTTCTCGCCTGGAACCTTGCCGATCTACCACACGCCGTCGCCATGCTCTGGCGGACCGGCATGGGCTTGCCGCTGCTCACATGGACAGTGCGCGACGCGACGCAAGCCGACCTCGCGGCCCGCTTTGCCGATCAAATGATCTTCGAAGGATTCGAGCCTTAGCCCTTTCCGGCGAAGGAGAGACCGGTTCGCCGACGCTCTCTGCGCGCTAACTATAAGCGCAGAATAACTCAGCGGCGGTGCTTCTCGAGGCACAGTCTCTGCAGCATGTGCAGCACCACACGTGCGACGGGGACTGACGTGATCAAAAAGACACTCATTTGTGCCGTTTCGGTTTGGGCGCTGGCCAATGTGCCTGCCTTGGCCGGCGGCGCGCAAACCTATGAGCCAGGCCGGTTCGGTGCACATCCCCACTGGGCGCGCGGCGGCGCATCGCATGCGCCACGGCCGACCATCGTCAGGGGCTATTATCCCGACACCTATGGGCCGGTGCGTCACGCATTCCGGCCGCATGGCTACCCGCCGGCCGCAGCCCTCGACTATGCCTTGCCGGTCGTCGCCTATAGAAATGCTACGGCCTATGTTCCGGTCACCACTTATGCACCGGTTCCGGTCCGAATCTATTATGTGCCGCAGCAGCAGCCCTATTACAACGTCCCGCCCTATGCCGTGCGGGAACCGTGCATGTGCGACTGATCGCGAGCCCGCCGCGCGGCATGCTAGCCATTGAGAAATAGTTCTGCGATATTGGGGCCTGGTGACGTGCCACATTGGAGACGCCACTTGTGTCGGGCAATATCGGCGAAAATGCTGCTTTGAGAGTTCTTCTGACCGGCTTTTCGGCGTTTCCGGGCGCACATTCCAACCCGACCGAGGTGCTTGTCGCAACTCTGCGGGGGCGGAAAGCCTATTTCGCCCGGTGCGGAATCCGGCTTGAGCTGCGGCTCTTGCCCGCTGTCTATTCGGCCATAGAACCGGCCATGGCAAAACTTGTCGATGCATTTTTCCCCGACATCATCCTGCACTTCGGCCTTGCTGCAAGGCGGAGTTGCATTTCGATCGAGGCGCTTGCGCGCAATCGCGTGAATCAGATCCGTTGCGATGCCGCCGGGCGGCAGGCGGAACAGGCCTCGATCCTTCGCGGCGGCAAATTCTTCGCCAAAGCAAGTGTTCCAACCGCCGAGATTGTCGCCGCACTTCGCCAGGCGGGATTCGCCTGCGCGCTGTCAAACGACGCCGGCGACTATGTCTGCAACGCGGCGTTCTATCGCTCGCTCGCAACCCCGCACGCAGCCCATGTCGGCTTTGTTCATGTGCCGCGTCTGCGACCACCCAATCGACCCCGATATGGCAAGAGAAACCGGCAAAATCTGACGATGGCAAGGCTGCAGCACGCTGCGGAAGTCATTATTCTTATCGCGGCCAGGGCGGCGCGGCGAAACCGGCAAAGTCCGCGAACCTACCGCGCCGCCGCGCAGCTAAATGCGATGTGCGAGACTCTCTCCTGATGCCTGTCCACGAAAATAGCCGATTTTGCCCAAGCAACAGCGTCAATCTCGCGAAAAATGCGGACTGGACGAACAAAGAAAGCGCATGAGGATCAACTGAATGACTCCCGAACAGGTGAGTTTTGTCGTTGCGTTCCTGGAGATCATATGGATCGATCTCATCTTGTCGGGCGATAATGCCATTGTCATCGCGCTCGCCTGCCGGGCTCTCCCGGCGCAGCAGCGCACGCGCGGCATTGTCTTTGGTTCCGGTGCTGCCGTCGCTTTGCGCATCATCTTCACCTTCATCTTCGTCAAAATCCTGGCTCTGCCCTTCGTCAGATTGGCCGGTGGTCTGCTCCTCCTGTGGATTGCGATCAAGCTTGCGGTGGAAGGCGAGGGCGAAGAAAAGCTCGCGCCGGCCAAATCGATCTGGGCCGCAGTCCGCACAATCGTTGTGGCGGACGCTCTGATGTCCCTCGATAATGTCGTTGCGGTCGCCGCAGCTGCCAAAGGCTCGCTCCTGCTCGTCGCCTTCGGCACTCTGCTCACCGTGCCGCTGATCATATTCGGATCGACGCTGCTGATTAATTTGTTTGTTCGCTACCCGATTCTCGTTTGGGCCGGAGCGGCTCTGCTCGGCTTCATCGGCGGTCAGCTCATCGGCAACGAACCTTACATTGCAAATCTTCTGGCTGATATGCCGACGGGCAAGGCGGGTGCTTTTGTGGCGATGAATTTCGAAGTCCTCTGCGGGCTCGCCGGCGCGATATTTGTCTTGGCTGTCGCCCTCCTGCTTCGATCTCGCGCGAAACCGAAAAGGTAGAGCATGTCCAAAGCGCGCAAGTGGACAAAATCTGACGCTTTGTCCCCCCTATCACGTACGACGTAGAGCATATGCGGGAGTCTGCCCAGAGCTAGGGGCGGACATTGGCCATCCCGATTCAAGGTTGGCAGTCTTCGCAGCTTATGGGTAACTGAACATGGATCGAAGTAGCTGCCAAAGCAGTAAGAGCCAAAGGAGCCATGATTGATATTGCAACCCTGTTTCGGACTCCCATTCATTCCGCTAACATGAGAGAGCCGAGGGAGTTTTACGAGCGATGTCAATGGAAATAGTAATAACCACCGGTCGCTGGAAAAATGATCCAGCTTCGCGCTCCTTAGTAGAATATCTGCGAGATCACCAGGCCGAGCTGGACCTAACAGAGGCAACTATTTACTATGACTTTCCGGCGTATGCAGATTATGAAACAGTTCTAATTCGACCTGATATTCTAGTGTTCTCACCAAAGCACGGTTTCTTTGCTATTCGATATTTCGAGAATACACTATTCAAGCGATCTGGTGAGTCAGCTTCAGATATTGATCTAGCTTTGGGCGACTTCACCAGTAATCTATACTCACGTCTGCTCAGGAGTCGTGAGCTTCGTCTCACTCGCACCCAAACCAAAATTGACATCTTTCCAGTGATCTTTGCGCCGATTTCTAACAACAACTCCCGCTTGGACGATGACAAAATAGAAAGCGAGGTTTGCAGGAGCCTTGAGGCGGTTGCGCAATATTTGCTCTCAAAAGCTCGAGATCCACTGCCCGATGAAATTGTTGCTGAGGTCCGTTCTGTTGTGGAAGGTGCGAAGGCGCTTTCCCGACCGCAGAAAAGAACGATAGAAGACCTAGTTGGAAAGCCCCTCGCTGTAGCGATGAGTACCCTAGAGGGGGAAATCGCTAACTTTGACGAAAAGCAGAGACACATCGCGCTCGTAGATGTGGGTGGCCCAGCGCGAATTCGGGGTCTTGCCGGTTCCGGCAAGACCGTCATCCTTGCTATGAAAGCCGCTCATCTACACCTCAATAACCCCGAGGCTCTAATACTCTTCACATTTTATACGAAAAGTCTGCGTGCGACTATCAAGAGTATGATTACAAAGTTTTATCGACACTATTCGGAAACGGACCCTGATTGGAAGCGACTGCACATTCGACATGGCTGGGGTGGGTCAAGCGTACCTGGTGTGTATTCCGATGCGTGCCGTCGCTTAAATCGTGCACCACTTAACCTCTCGGAAGCGAGTCGGTTAGCTGGCCGCGGTGAACCACCCTTTGGAGCCGCGTGCAATCAGCTGAATGAGACTGAGAAAGTGGCGGCATATTACGATCACGTTCTAATAGATGAGGGGCAAGACTTTCCCGACGGCTTCTATCGTCTCTGTTTGAATCTCGCAAAGGGGGAAAGAGACAAGAAGAGCATTGTATGGGCTTACGATGAGCTCCAAGACATCATGAATGTCAAAATCAGACAGCCTGATGAACTATTTGGACGCGATGACTTCGGGAACCCCCACGTCGATCTCGACCGTTCCTCAGTGCACCTCCCCCCAGGCTCAACTAACGACGCTGTCCTGAGCAAAGCCTATCGGAATCAGCGAGATATCCTAGTTTCCGCGCATGCAATGGGCTTCGGAGTATACGGTACAATCGTGCAGATGCTGGAGAGTGCTGAGCATTGGGAGGATGTCGGCTATGAGGTATTGAGCGGTCCACTGAAAACCGGCCAGCCAGTGCACATTCTCCGACCCGACAAGAATAGCCCTATCCACGTACCCGTGGTTGATGGCTTTCCTCTGTTGCAATGGGAGTCGGCCAGAGACTTCGACGGTGAAGTCGATTGGATAACTACTAGCATCAAGAACTTCATCGCAGCGGGGCTTGCTCCGGAGGAAATACTGGTCATTTCGCTAGATGATCGGAACGCAAAGTCGTACCTTTCCAAGATCGCTGAAAAGCTTTCTCTTCTTGGAATCGCCTCTAACAACGTGATTGCTGATCCCTATAACGAGCCGCCATTCACGCTTGCTGGAAAAGTTTCTCTATCAACGGTGTATAGGGCAAAAGGTAACGAAGCGGCAGCAGTGTTCGCAGCCGGAATTGATGCGGTAGAAACGAAAAGCCGAAGTGGTCGCAACAAGATATTCACTGCGTTCACGCGTTCTAAGGCTTGGCTCCGTGTCAGCGGCATAGGGCGGTCGGCAGCGGACATCTTGGCAGAAGTGAAGATCGCATCTGACTATGCCCCTGAAATGAAGTTTATCATGCCGGACCTTCGGGAGATTGAGACCATCCAGAGGGGTTTTAGCAAAAAGCAAGCAGCGGCCCGTGCTGCAAGAGAGCAATACGTCAAAAAATTGAAGGCGGCTGGTTTTTCAGATGAAGAGATCGAGGAGGAGTTCCAGCAGGTGATCAATGGTCACTGAGGCCAATGTTGTTCAAGGAATTCGGAGGGCATGGCAATACGCCAGCGCGGTAGGCATTGATCAAGTTTTCTCCGATCCAAGGTCGCTAAAAGCCTCGGATGAATTCAAAGAAATCGCCCTGAGCACTGCTGCCACCTACGAAGAGGTTTATCTGTATGGATTGTCCGGGGGACAGTACAATATCCTCCTCGCGGATTATGCCTACTTGCAATTCGGTGGCAACGACGAGAATTCGCTTCGGTACGCCTACTATCCCAATCCATTTTTAGGCGCATCGCAGAGTGCGGTTTCGGAATTAACAACCCTTAGGTCCTTTGTAGACGAAGGAATCATCGACATGGATGAGTTCCTTCACAGCGTCTCAGAAATTCGGCATACGCAACATCCTCCGCTTGTTCGATATGAGAATGCGGCAGATCAATATAAGGAAGATCTGACGCACCCGTGTTCGCACTTTCACCTTGGCCATCACTTGGAAAACCGTTGGCCAGTTCGCCGAGTTTTGACGCCAGGGGCTTTTGCCCTAATTATTTTTAAGTACTTCTATCCTGAGTATTGGACCAAAGGCGGCACCGTTCCCGGGGGCAACGGGAAAATCACACTCGACGAGGCGCTTATTGCGGCAAAGCGAGACTGTAGAATTCTCCCCGATCACCTCTTCTCTGAAAAAGCCGGACAGCAGTTCTGTTTCGGTTGAAGCCACAGCCGGCTGTCTCGATTTTGACAAGTGGTACTTTGGGTCAACAGGGCCATTTCACCTGAAGCCAGGATTATGCGCTAGCCTGTCGCCCGCGCCACTGCGGCGCGGAGCATCGGCAAAACATCGGCAGCAAACCAGGGATTGCGCTTCAGCCAGCCGTTGTTGCGCCAGGACGGATGCGGCAAGGCGATGAGGCGCGGTCGCATTTTCTCAAATTCACGCCAGCCGGCGATCAATTCATCGCGCTTCGTCCCATTGCGCGGAGGCCGGCCAAGCCGCGCGAAGTGATAATCCTGCGCATAGGCGCCGATCGCCAGGATCGTCGAAATGTTCGGCAAGAGCGCGAAGAGCTGGTCGTGCCAGGTCACGCGACATTCGCGCCGCGGCGGCAAGTCGCCCTTCGTCTTGCTGTGGCCCGGAAAGCAAAAGCCCATGGGAATTATGGCGATCTGCGTCTCGTCATAAAATACCTCCCGCGACACATCCATCCAGCTGCGCAAGCGATCACCCGAAGGATCGTTGAAGGGAAGCCCTGTCGCGTGGACCCGTGTTCCCGGTGCTTGGCTTGCAACAAGAAGACGCGCAGTCGGCGAAACTCTCAGGACCGGACGCGGCTCGTGCGGCAGCGGATCGGCCGGAACGTCATCGCGGCACAGGCGGCAGGCCCTGATTTTGCTCACCAAAGCTGCAAGCTTTGCGGCCGTTGGATCAGAGCTCGAAGATGAGTCCGTCATGCGCAACGGCAACCCCGGCCGCTTCCATTTCGGCGATCAGCGGCAAGGCGGTTGCCCCCAAATGAGTCAGAACGATGCGTTTGGCGGTGAAGTGCGGGAGTGCGCTGCGAAGCTGCGGCCAGTTCATATGACTGGGGACGGAATCTCTGCCGGCAAAACACTCTACGATGAAGAGATCTGCTTCCGCGCCAATATCGAACAAAGCATCCGTCCAGGCCGTATCGCCCGAATAGGCGAAAACGCCGTCCGAGCCCGTGAGTCTGATACCCGTGGCGATGCCGCCGCTCGCGTGTTCGACTTCGAATGTCTGGAGCGAGAGTCCCGCAACCTCGCATTTCATGCCAGGCGAAAGCTCATGAATCTGCCATGCGAAAGTCCAGACGATCGTGGCCATCCCTGGGAACATAATTTCCTGAATGGCGCGCAGCCGCGCCTCGAGGCCCGGCGGCCCGTAAATCGCCAAAGGCTTGCTGCGAAAAGCCACGAACTGGCATTGCAACAGCAGCGTCGGCAGGCCGCCGAAATGATCGCCATGCAGGTGGGTGATGACCAGGGCGTCGATGTCATTGCTGCAAA
>JBKQHN010000165.1:0-5668 GCA_052148755.1 Beijerinckiaceae bacterium
ACCCGGGCAAGATCGACCTCGAACTGATCGAAGTGCAGACCGGCTCTTATCTCGGTGAAGACGATATTGTCCGCTACGAGGACGTCTATAACCGGGTGTGAGGCAACGAAGCAGCGACACTTCTCGAGCTCGATGCTCGAGATAGTGCGGGTCGCCCTGCGCGAAACACACATGCCCTGTTCGCGCCAAGAATGCTTTTGCGAGCCTCAATCATGCCCTCTTCGCCTCCCCTGAAAGCTTTGTTCTTCGATGTGTTCGGCACGCTCGTCGATTGGCGCAGCGGCGTCGCCTGCGAGGCCGAACGGCTTCTCGCGCCGCTCGGCTTCAAACGCGATTGGCCGGCATTCGCCGATGCCTGGCGCGGCGAATATCAGGCTGGCATGGAAGAGATTCGATCGGGGCGTTTCCCGTTTTCGAAACTTGACGTCATTCACCGCCGCAATCTCGACCGGATTCTTCCGCGCTTCGAACTTTCCAAGCTTCCGGAGCCGATTTTGCAGGAGCTCAACCGCGCCTGGCACAGACTCGATGCCTGGCCCGACGCGCCAGCCGCCCTCACGCGGCTGAGGCCGCATTTTCTTCTGGCGCCGCTTTCGAACGGCAATATTTCGCTGCTCGTCGATCTGGCACGCCGCAACGGATTCCCCTTCGATGCGATTCTCGGTGCTGAAGTCGCCGGCGACTACAAGCCGAAGCCGCGCGTCTATCTCGCCGCGGCCGAGGCTTTTGACCTGCCCAGCCAATCCTGCATGCTGATCGCCGCCCATAGTTCCGACCTTGCCGCGGCCAGCGCCCTCGGCTTCAAGACGGGCCATGTGGCGCGGCCGAACGAACATGGTCCGGGCCGCGGCGAGAGCCAGCCGAACGTTCCCGTCGACATTGCGGCTCCAGACCTCGGCGCCTTGGCCGACGTTCTCTGCGCGCGAGCCGGTCAGGGCGCGTGAGCACGAGCACGCCGTCTTTTCGCAAGCTCGCCGACGACGCGGCGCAACAGCGCGAGATCAGCGCGCACGCCGCTGGCCGTAAGTCGAGACCCGGTGAGTTTCGGCTTACGCGCGAATTTTACTCCTGCGAATGCGCTCTTTGAGGTGCACCGCCTCCACGCGCGCCGCCAATTCCTGCGCGGCGGGCAAGACATGCGCCACCACGCGTTCCGCCGACTCGTCCTCGCTCTCGATTTCGATGAACCCGGCTTCTGCCAACAGCCGCATCGCTGTCACGTGCGCAGGATATCCGATAAAGCTGTCGATCTTGCCGCCCGGAACGCTGCAATGCTCCAGCACCATGTTCAGCAAGGCCGCGAACAGATAATCCTCCGGCGCCAAAGAAGGGCGGGTAGGATGCACCGCGCTCATGGCGTAAGCCGGGCAATCAAGCTGCGGACAGCCACGACAAAAGCCTCCGCCTGCTCAACCGCTTCTTGCGCCTCGGCGAGCGACGGCGGTTCAGCGCTATAATCCGCAAGCAGTCGCATATCCTGCACCTTGTTGAACGCTCGGCCATGCGTCGCGTCGATCTGACCGCCCAGCACAAGCGTTTTGCCAAACTCGGCGATCAAGCTGTGATGCGTCTTGATGATCGTATCGGGCGTCTCATAGCCGGTCGCGAGCAAGGCGGCGTGTGCTGCGCCGTGCATCGCATAATAGGCGCGGCTGCAAGCGCCTTCGGTCGCCTGTCGACTCAAGAGCAAATGCGCCTCGTCCAAAGCCCGCTCGGCCTTCCGCATGTACCCGGCGACGATGACGACAGAGCTGCTCATAGCCGTAATCCATCGCGCTTGATGTTCGCGATCAAGGCGGGATTGCTAAACCGTTCGGGCTGCTTCAACTCGTCTTCCCAAAGGGGCACGGCTTGAACGAGGATTCCCGTTTCCATCAGCACGTCAAAGGCAATGCCCGCCATATCGCCGGAGACTTTATAGCGCTCGCCGCGCTCGCCTTTGAGAATAACGGCAATGTCGGCGTCACTGTCCGGCTTGTGATCGCCACGGGCGCGGCTGCCGAACACTAGCCCCTCGATCACCGGATATTTGCCTTCAAGCCGACGCATGAACACGCGCGCCGCATGCTCGGTCTGTTTGTCGAGCACCGGGACACGCTGCGCGATTTTTTTGGCGGCCAGGCGTGAAATGGTGCTTTGGCTGACATTGAACCGCCGCGCGAGATCGGCCTGCGTCGCCGCTCCATCGACGAGGGCTTTCGAAGCCATCCGCTGCTGGTCGGCATTGAGGGTGGGCCGGCGTCCCAAATGCTGGCCGCGCGCCTTGGCATGCGCCCTGCCTTCGCTCGTACGGGCGCGGAGCAAGTCGCGCTCGAACTCCGCGAGACCGCCTAACACCGTCAGCATCAGGCGACCTTGAGGCGTGGTCGTATCAGCCCATTGATCGCCAAGAGAGCGGAAGGCCGCGCCTTGTTCCTTCAAGACCTCGATGATGTTGAGAAGATCGCGCGTCGAGCGCGCAAGGCGATCGAGGCGGGTGACGATGAGAACGTCGTTGCCGGCGATCGTCGCCAGCAGTTTGGCGAACTGCGGGCGATCCGCATGCGCGCCGGTCACCTTTTCTTTGAAGATTTTCTCGACGCCAGCGGCCTTCAGCGCCTCGACCTGGCTGTCGAGGGTCTGCCCGTCCGTCGATAGGCGCGCATAACCGTAAATTGTCATGCGCCATGATAGCGGAATCAGGCCTTATTATGCAAGTATCTTTTGCATAAGCTAAGCCGTTGGTTTTCAAGGGTTGGATTGGTTATGCAGAAGTCTGATATTTGCACACAATGACTAAATCGGTTCCCCTTCCTTAAAACGCTTCCATTCGGCGAGCAGGATTTTCATTTCTGCCATCGACAGCTCATTCCATGGCATCCACTTGTCCATAATAGCCATGTTCGCTTCTAAATTTGCCTTTGCGTCCCCTTGCAGCAGCCTGCCATCTATAGGTTTGGCGCCTACGCCGTCCTGAAAATTGCTCAGGAACATAAATCCTGCCTCACAAAGATTTTGCTGTTCTACATTGCGTGCCCTCGCATACATGCCTTTCAATAGAACTTTCATTTTGGCTTTTGGGATAGGCAACATTGAAATATCCAGGATCGAACTCGGATATTTTTCGAGAAGTTCACCGTACGCCAACATCACGTCGTTAACAGTCTTCGACTGTTCACCGGCGAAACTCTTCTTGAGCCATCCAATCATGGTACGCCCTCCTGACAGGGCCTTTATCCTACATGTCCGAGGTGGACCGTATAAGCCCCATTCTGGTAAATCGCGGCGCCGCGCAAGCGGCAAGAACCATGAGCAACCGCGCCCTTAGCGCGGTTTCCGCTGCCGCGCGCGTGGCCGCCCTGAAAAGGCAAAGAGGCCGCTCGGCGGCGCGGCCTCCGCCGCGATCAATAGTCCTCGGCCTGCATGATCGTCGGCGCCTTGGCCGATGTTCTCTGCGCTTAGGCGACGCGCCGAAACAAACGCTCCATCCCGCAGCCGCGAATCCCTCCCCTTTTTCAAAGGCGATTATGCTGAACTTGACGGATAGGATTTTTCATGCTAGGCTCTTTTCATCAAATGGAGAGCCGCCATGGCCAGCGCCAGACAGCCAAAGCCAATCCAGCAAATGACCTTTTCTCAATGGGAAAAGGCATTTCCTGACGAAGATGCTTGCGATGCCTATTTGGTCGCGCACCGCTGGCCTCAAGGCACCCGTTGCCCGCGCTGCAATTCGGATCGGGTCTATTCGCTTCAAACCCGCAAGTGGCATTGGGAATGCCCAGATTGCCGCCAAGGCGGCGCATATCGCTTTTCCGATATTACCGGCACAATCTTTGAAAATACCAAGGTCGATCTTCGGCAATGGTTCCGTGTCATTCATCTGATGTTGACGAGTAAGAAGGGTATTTCCGCCCTTCAAATTCAGCGCATGATGGGCTTTGGTTCGTATCGCACGGCCTGGTATATGTGCCACCGCGTTCGCGCCGCGCTTGTCGATCCCGAGTTCCGCAAACTCATGGGCATTGTCGAAGTTGATGAGACCTATATCGGCGGCAAAAATAAAAACCGGCATGCCGACAAGAAGATCAAGGATGCACGCGGGACGACTGGCAAACTCATTGTCATCGGCGCCGCAAGCCGCAAAGGCAATGTCGTCGCTCGCGTCATCGAGAACACGGATACCGCGACCTTGGACGGATTTGTCCGCGAAGCGGTTTCCGAGAAAGTCAGTTTGCTCGCGACCGACGAGCACTCCGGTTATCGGAAGCTCGGTGATCTGTTCGCGCATGAGTTCGTCCGGCATGGCAGGGGCGAATACGTCAACGGAGCGGTGCATACCCAAACGATCGATGGTTTTTGGTCGCTCTTGAAGCGCGGCATCATGGGCAGCTATCATAAAATCAGCCGGAAGTACCTGCCGCTGTATGTTGCCGAGTTCACTTGGCGCTACAATAATCGCGACAATCCAGATATCTTCGAGGCGGCAATAGCAGCTTGCTGAGGCACAAACACTGGCGCCTGTCTCAGCTTCAAGAGACCGACGCCAGCAAGCCAGAACAGACTCAATTGGAATTGCCATTCGGCGGTCCCTTCACCTGATCCGGTTGCTGAAATAGTGGTGGGAAATCATGCGGCACTTTAGGCGGCGATGCGTTAGGTTTGCGAACAATACGAGGTATTAATGCGCTATTTGCAGGATTGCTAAAGCGTTCAAATCTGACCAATTCGTCTTCAATCATTTGTTTGGAGAAATGTCGCTCTATCTTTAGGCCGTCGTACTCAAGAACCAATGTGAATGGCACAAAGTCTTTCAAGAATTGTGCGACCGGAACGCCGTCTTTCCCTGGTTCAAAAGCAATCTTTTCGAAAGTCTGGATTTTGAAGTTAGCGAGACCTGGAATTCCATAGGTTTCTTCGGGAAGAGTCGGAATATTCAAATCGAATGGAGTTCGCATTTTCGAAGAGTCAGCTTCTCCAGCAATTAAATAGAAGATTTCTGTTTTGTTGGTCCGATCAACTCTCACGAATCCTTTAAATTGGGAAACCGGATCGCCCGAAGTATTTTTACCAATTGCTTGAACGCCACCAACTCGGATATCATTCGAAGTCGCGCCAGCCATATTCGAAGTCATGCTAGCCATAATCAAAAAAAAGTCGGTGTTAAGCTTTGCCGGATCATCAAAATTCCAGATCAATCGTCCGGTGTTAGCCCTTCCTAAATTTCCTGATGAAATACCGTCATTCCAAAGAGCACCGACCGCAATCCCTACCAGCAATAGACCTATTGCCCCTATAGCGAGATATGGCAACATTCTTTTTCGCCTTTGTAGATAACCGCCAAATTCATCCCATCTAGAGGCTACAAATAAATTCGCTACAAATATCGCGGCGAACACCGCAGCTAACCGAAAGTCGTGCTCGGCCATTCTTTCTATAGCTACAAGGAAGAAAATCCACGGATGATTCTGGACTGTCCATCCGACCATTGCCCAGAACTTTTTAGGTATTGGTGCCTCAGGGGTAGACATGTTTGGCCCAATTCTCAGGCGCATGATGACACCTGGAGTTTGTAACCATAGCTGCTGCAACAATATCCGTCAAGTTCGGCATAATCGCCTTTTCAAAGGGGAGGGTGGCCGCGCAGCGGCCGGGTGGGGTCTGGAGATAAGAAGGCCTTCACCCCATCCGG
>JBKQHN010000166.1:0-4610 GCA_052148755.1 Beijerinckiaceae bacterium
TCAATCTGGTGCGCCGGCCCTTGTCGCCGCTCGAAATTGCCATCAAACGCACGATGGACATCATGCTGGCGAGCCTCGGTCTCGTGCTTCTGGCGCCGCTCTTCGCCATGGCCGCTCTAGCGATCAAGTTCGACAGTCCGGGACCGGTTGTATTCCGGCAGCGCCGTTATGGCTTCAATCGATGTCCGTTCCGCATCTACAAATTCCGTTCGATGCGGACGCTCGAAGACAATGCCAAGCTCAGGCAGGTTGTGGAAGGCGATGAACGCATAACGCGTTTCGGCAATTTCATGCGGCGTCACAACCTCGACGAGCTGCCGCAGCTCATCAATGTCCTCCTCGGCGATATGTCGCTCGTCGGGCCGCGGCCGCACGCGCTCGTGCATGATCAAGTGTTCGAGCGCAGCATTTCGCTTTATGCCCGCCGCCACAACGTCAAACCGGGCATCACGGGTTGGGCCCAGGTCAATGGCTTTCGCGGCGGTTTCAGCGAGGAGTTGATGCGGGCGCGCGTCGAATGCGACCTCTATTACATCGATAATTGGTCGCTTTGGCTCGACATCAAGATCCTGTGGCTCACGCTCGCCTCGAAGAAATCCTACATGAATGCTTATTGAGGTGCGAAAGGCGCAGATTGCCGGCGAGGCGACACGCGAGATTAAGTGCGCCCGTTTACGCTAGCCCCCGCGGCCGTCATGGCCGGACTTGTTCCGGGGCATCGCCGCGGCCCCCAACCTCAAAACGGATGATATTGAAACAGCCAGGTCTCGCTCAAAGTCTTGTCGTCCGCCTTCAAGAACAGCCGCATTTCGACGGGGTCCGATCCGGTGACCGTCAAGTCGAATTGCGCCCGCCAATGGCCGGGCACATCGTCGGGCACGGCTTCGGTAAAAATATATGAGAACGTGCCGCGCGAAGCCCAGAGCACCGGCTCCGGCTTGACGCCGAACGGCAGTGCCGCCAGCGGGCTACCCAAAAATTCCACCACGAATTTGCGCACGCCATGCGGGCGCGGCTTGCCGGGCTGGCCGCCATTGCCGAGCCGCGTCGCGACGCAGCGTGCGAGTTCGGTCGGCGTCGGCTCATCGGCGAGCCAATGCAAGCGATAGGAAATATCGACGGAACTGCCCGCCTCGACGGGCTTTTCCGGCACCCACATGGCGACGATATTGTCGTGGATTTCGTCGTCGGTGGGGATTTCGACGAGTTGGACGCTGCCTTTACCCCACGCGCTCTTCGGTTCGACCCAGAGGCTCGGGCGGCGGTCGTAGAAGACCCCATCGAGGTAATGATCGAAGACGCGGTCGCGTTGCAGAAGGCCGAAGCCGCGCGGGTTGTCGTCGAGAAAGGACGAGGCCATGGTGCGCGGCGGATTGTTGAGCGGCCGCCACAGCCGTTCGCCCTTGCCGCTCCACATGGCGAGCCCATCGGAATCATGGATTTCCGGACGCCAGTCTATCGCCGTCTGTTTCTTCGTTTCGGAAAACCAATACATCGAGGTCAAGGGCGCGATGCCGAAGCGCGAGATCGCGGCGCGCAGGAACAGAGCCTGGTCGATGTCCATCACGACGCCTTTGCCGCGCGTCATGATGAATTTGCTGGCCCCGACGATCGAAGGACCTTCGAGCAGGGCATAGACCGTGAGGCTGTCGCCGGCTTCCGGCTCATCGATATAGAATTTGGTGAAATCCGGAAATTCTTCTGCCTTGCCGGCAACCGCCACGTCGAGCGCTATGGCGCGCGAGGACAGCCCATATTGATGCAATTCGCCGATGGCGCGGAAATAATCGGCGCCGAGAAAGGCAACCCAGTCGTTCTTGTGCCAGTCGAGTTCTGCGTCGCGCGCCTCCTGAACCCGCAGGCCGGCGAAACCGGCCCCTTTCGGCAATTGCCTTGCCGGCGAATCCTCCGGCATTTCGAACATGTTGGGATCGTAGATGATCTGGCGCGACCGGCCGGCGCTGACGACATGCATCTCGACGGCCTTTTGAAAGAACATGCCGAGATGGAAGAAACTGACTGGAAAACGGCCGGGCCCGTTCGCGAAAAGCGCGTGATTTATCTCGAATTTGATCTTGCCCCAGGCTTCGTAATCGATTTTGGCGACGATATCGGGCGACGGCCGCGCCGGCCCGACATAGGGCTCGTGCGCCATGCGTGCCGCCGTCTTCTTCAGAAGATCGAATGAAAAAGCTTCGGGCGCCGCAAATTTCAAGCCTGACCCGCCATTTTCGGCGGCCAGGGCCTTGCGTGGGCCTGCATTGGCAAGGCCGAGCGCTGCGGCCGCGGCTGCGGTCTGGAGCAGCGTTCTACGGTTCGAGCCGGTCATGAGGGTGCGATCAGAGGGGGTAGGAGTGGCGGAAACTATTCACGAATTGGTTCATTGCGCAGGGCAGTGCGCATAAAATAAAACAGCAGAACGACGCCGCAAAGCGCAAAAACGCCTTCGAGCGCATGACTGATCAGGGGATCGAGCTGCAACAGACCGCCGAGCGCCCAGCCGGCCGCCCAGGACGCGCCGACCATCTCGGTGCCTACCAGGATGGCGACCGCGATCAGGGTCGACAGATGGAGCCAGTTGAGCTTTTTGCTTTGGGCCAAGTTTTTCTCGGTGTTTCTGAGCTTGACGGTGCGGGCAGGTCGCCGGCGGCGGCAAAGTGGCTTTTGCGGAACCGCCCTATACTAAGGCGGGAAACTGCGCAAGCAAATGTCCGAATTCATTCGGCAGGCGTGCGGCGCAAAGGCGCATTGTCTCGAACCTTCGTTGCTCCCTTCAGGACCCTTTCATGATCCAAACTGAGGTCTTCGCCAAAGCCGCAGTTGCCGCGCCGCATCATCTCGCAGTGGAAAGCGGCAAAAAAATCCTCTCCGAGGGCGGCAATGCGATCGAGGCCATGCTGGCGATGGCAGCGACTATCGCCGTCGTCTATCCCCATATGAATAGCCTCGGCGGCGATGGTTTCTGGCTCATTCGCGAGCCCGCGGGCAGGATCTTCTACATCGAGGCCTGCGGCTATGCCGGCGCGGGTGCGAGCCTCGAGCGCTATCGCGACTTGGGCCATAGCATCGTTCCGCGGCGCGGCCCGCTTGCCGCTCTGACCATCCCCGGAACCGTCGGCGGTTTCATTTTGGCACATCAATTGGCCAAAGCCGCCGGGGGGCGTCTCCCCCTCACTGATCTTTTGCGCGATGCTATGGACTTCGCCAAGACCGGCTATCCCCAATCTCAGGGGGAAGCCAGGGCCGCGCCGCTGGAATTTGCTGCCCTGCAAGCGGCCCCGGGCTTTGCCGAAAGTTTCCTCGTCGACGGCAAAATCCCTTCTGCCGGCACTTTGCGGCGGAACCCCAAGCTAGCCGAGACGCTCCACCACTTGAGTCGCGCCGGATTGGAGGATTTTTATCGCGGCGATATCGGCCGCGAAATCGCCGCCGACATGGAACGCATCGGTGCACCCTCGACCCGCGAGGATCTCGTGCGCTTTCGTGCGGTGATGCGCGAACCGCTGTCGCTTTCTCTAGAAGGCCGCACACATTTCAATGCACCGCCGCCCACCCAAGGCCTCGCATCGCTTTATATTTTGGGGCTGTTCGCGCGGCTCGGCATCAACAAAGCGGAAAGCTTCGAACATATTCACGGCCTTGTCGAAGCCTCGAAGCGCGCCCTCGCGCTGCGCGATCGCGTCTGCACAGCTTTCGAATATCTCACCCATGATCCGACGGAATTCCTGACGCCGGCCTTTCTCGCCCGCGAGGCCGCCGCGATCCGCTTCGATCGCGCCGCCCCCTATCCTCTCGCAGAGACCGAAGGCGATACCGTCTGGATGGGCGCAATCGATGCGGCAGGCCGTGCGGTCTCCTTCATCCAATCGGTCTATTGGGAGTACGGGTCGGGCTGCGTTCTGCCGCAAACCGGCATCCTGCTGCAAAATCGCGGCTGCGCATTTTCGCTCGATCCGAAATCGCGCAATCCGCTGATGCCCGGTCGCCGGCCGCCGCATACGCTCAACCCGGCTTTGACGACGTTCGACGACGGCCGGATTATGGCGCATGGCTCGATGGGCGGCGATGGGCAGCCGCAATTCCAGGCGCAAGTCTTTACCCGCTATCTACTCGGAAATTCGCTGGCCGCGGCGATCGACGCGCCACGCTTCCTCTTCGGCAAATTATGGGGTGCCGAATCAGAAACCCTCAAACTCGAGCCGCGCTTCGATGATGGGCTGATTAGCCGGCTCCGAGCGGTCGGGCATGACATCGAACTTGCGTCGGAGCCCTATTCCAGCCGTTTCGGTCATGCCGGCAGTCTCATTCGGCACGCAAGTGGGCGGATCGAGGCCGCGCATGACCCGCGCTCTGACGGCGGCAGCGCCGGGTTCTGATTGCCCATTGCGCCCGCGGAAGGTGCCAATCCGTGAGTTCGATCAGAGCACTCGTCCCAAGCCTTATAGATCCCCGCTCATGTCAGAGAGATCTGGTATAATTCTCAGGCTTGGTGGGCCGACCTGTTCTCACGCTTGGCGATCTCAAGCGTAAGGGTTTGGCGCCTAGCTCGTGGGGGGTTTCGGGCCGCCGTGTGACGCGTGGCCGCCCTTTCGGCCAGCTTCGGAAGCGAG
>JBKQHN010000167.1:0-5626 GCA_052148755.1 Beijerinckiaceae bacterium
CGGTCGCCTTGAGCAGCAGTGAACCCGGCTCGGCACGCACGAGGACATTCGACAAAATCGGGATCGTCGTGCGCCGCTCGACGACGCGGTGGACGTGGCCCAGGGCCTTCAAGAGAGCGGCGCGTTCGAGAGTGACTTGCATTGTGCGGTTCCAACTCGTTTTTTGGCGGCGGGCGTCCGGTCGCTGCCAGAACATGTCCCGAAAAGGGCGCTGAGGCGGATCAGCCTTGGAGCGGAGAGCGTGTCCTGCGATGCCGGCGGATGGCGACCCATTCGCCGGCATCGCAGGACGTGGGGGCAGCGACTTTGGCTCGGCTTATGAAGAATCGCAAGCATGACGAAGACGCCGGCTGCAGTTTTCCGCAGGACGCTATGGCGTCGACCCAGGTTTCCTCCTCGGGTTTGGTTGGGAGGGAGAATTCTGGTCGACGCCGAATGCCGCTTTACCCGCCTTTAATCCACACGATCTAGCTTGCGGGGCTGGGGCGCTCGGGCGGGAGCCGAATATCCCGCATCGCCGCGCCTCGAATCGGGACCATGTCCCGGATGAATGGCTTGGCTCTTTCAGATGTCCGAGACGGCGGGCGCATCCGCAACGTTCGCGAGGACATGCTCCAAGCTTTTGATTTTGAATATACTCTTGATCGAGCGAGTCGATCCGATCAAGACGAAGCTTCACGCGACGAGGACGAGCGAGCGGCGAGCCGGGGATGAGCAAAGGCTGGAACGGCGAGCGCCGCGAACCGAGCTTCGGCCCTTCGCACGAGCATGATCTCGGCGCCGAGGACAGCAAAAGACTGCCCAAGGCGGCGGCGCACAAGCGCCGCAGAAAAAAATCCTTCTTCCGCCTCGTCGTCTATTGGCCGTTGACCCTCGGCGTTTGGGTCCTGCTCGGTCTTGGCGGCCTATTTGCCTATTATGCCGCGCAATTGCCGCCGATCGATCAGCTCACCGTGCCGAAGCGGCCGCCAAACATCGCGATTTTAGCAGAAGACGGTACGCTGCTCGCCAACCGCGGCGATACGGGAGGCGCTACCGTCCACTTGGCCGAACTGCCTTCTTACCTGCCGAAAGCCTTCGTCGCGATCGAGGACCGCAGGTTCTACTCGCATTGGGGCATCGACCCGCTTGGCATAATGCGGGCGCTCGCTCGCAATGTGACGGGCCGCGGCGCCATGCAAGGGGGATCGACACTCACTCAGCAGCTCGCCAAGAATCTCTTCCTCACTCAAGAAAGAACCCTTTCGCGCAAGATTCAGGAGGCGATTCTAGCCGTCTGGCTCGAGCACAAATACAGCAAAAACCAGATCCTCGAACTTTACTTGAACCGGGTCTATTTCGGCTCCGGCGCCTACGGGGTCGAAGCCGCCGCCCAAAAATATTTCGGCCACAGCGCGCGCAACGTGAGCCTGGCCGAAGCGGCCGTGCTCGCCGGATTGATGAAAGCACCGACGCGGCTTGCGCCAAACCGCAATCGCGACGGGTCCACGGAACGTGCCGCGCAAGTCATCGCCGCCATGGCGCAAGAAGGATTTGTCACCGACGCCATGGCGAAACTGGCGCTTGTGCGGCCTGCGCAAGCGCTGCACGATAAGGGCGCCGGCTCGATCAACTATGCCGCCGATTACGTGATGGACGTGCTCAACGACACGTTGGGCGCGATCGACGAAGACATCGCCGTGCAGACGACGCTCAATGCATCGCTGCAAACTGCTGCCGAAAAAGCGCTGACCGAGGAACTCGATCGCAAAGGCGGCAAGTTCGGAGTTGGCCAAGGCGCACTTGTCGCACTCGACCCGAATGGTGCGATCAAGATTCTGGTCGGCGGTCGCAACTATGCCGAAAGCCAGTTCAACCGGGCCGTTGCCGCTAAGCGCCAACCCGGATCGGCCTTCAAGCCTTTCGTCTATCTCACGGCGCTCGAACGCGGCCTCACGCCGGATACGATACGCGAAGACGCGCCGATCAATGTCAAAGGCTGGCAGCCGGAGAACTATTCGCGTGAATATTTCGGCCCGGTCACTTTGACGAAGGCTTTGGCCTTGTCGCTCAATACGGTGGCGGTGCGCCTCGGCCTCGAAGTCGGGGCGGCCAATGTCGTCAAGACGGCGCGCAGGCTCGGCGTGACCTCAGATCTCCAGGCCAATGCGTCGATCGCGCTCGGCACGTCGGAGGTGACACCGCTCGAACTCGTAGCAGCCTATGTGCCCTTCGCCAATGGCGGCATAGGAATCCAGACCCATGTGATCGAGAGAGTGCGCACTGTGGGCGGAAAACTGCTCTATCAGCGGCGCGAGACGAATGTCGGCCGGCTCATCGAGCCGCAATATGTCGCGATGATGAATACGATGATGCAGGAGACCTTGCTCACCGGCACCGCGCGCAAAGGCGAAGTGACCGGATGGCAGGCAGCCGGCAAGACCGGTACGAGCCAAGATTGGCGCGACGCTTGGTTCGTCGGCTATACGAGTCATCTCGTCGTCGGCGTTTGGCTCGGCAATGACGATAATTCGCCGACCAGGAAAGCCTCGGGCGGCAATCTTCCCGTGGAGATCTGGTCGCGCTTCATGAACGTCGCACATCAGGGTGTGCCGGTCGCGGCGCTGCCGGCTGGAACATGGCAGCCCGCCGCGCCTATGCCAATCGTGGCAAATGCTCTAGGCGGTCTCTTTCATTTGCCTATGACGCGCGCCGATGCGGCGCGAAACAACAATGCCTCACAAGCGCCGCTGCCGATCAATACGATCGGCCAGGCCGCGCCGCGTAACGATCCGGTGCGGCGCAGCGATGGCGGCCTCGTTCCACCAGCGGATATTCCCAATGGTGCAACCGCGCAAAATCCCAAACCGTTTTTTGGCCTGTTCTGAAAGGCTTCTATCAAAGGCGGCGGACCGGGAGGTCCGCAGCAGAAAATCGCGTCTGCATTCGATGAGCTCAGCCAGCCCAACATCCAAGAAGCTTCGTGACGCGGTAATTTCGCGTCAGATCTCTACCGGACCGGCAATCCATTCGGATCGGAAGGACTGGATTGCTTCCTGTTTGGCAAGCTCGCGGTCGCGATGACGGCCAGCATCGCAAACAGCTCAGTGCAGGCTCACGGTCATGAGCTCGTTTTCGTGCGCATTGGCGACCGCTGCAGCGCGTGAATCAGTCAGAAGGATGGGTGAGCCGTCGGCCCCAAGCAAGGCAAACAGCTGCAGACCCGGCTGCACCGGCGGCACTTGCGGGAATAGGCGCGAGACGTCTTCCGAACGGATCGGTTTCACGTAAGCGATCATGCCGCCGCCGAGATGCGCGAACTGCTCGTCGCTGAGGGGCAATGGGACGCTGTTATTGTTCTGGTTCAACATAGTGTTTCTCCTTACGCGGTCGTATTCACCAGCCCCGCCCGCGGTGCGAACTCTCAGTCTCGCAAGTTTATATCGATCCTCTTCACTACCCTGACTGGTTCAGGCCGAACGAGCTCCACAGAAAGCAGACCATTGGTCAGATCCGCACATGCAACTTGCATGCCCTCAGCCAGTAAGAACACACGCTGGAACTGTCGCGCCGCAATCCCGCGGTGGAGGAACTGCCGCTGCTTGTCGTCGTCCTGCTGACGGCCGCGGATGACGAGCTGTCCTTCCTCGATCGTCACTTCGAGCTGGTCGCGCGTAAAACCCGCCACCGCCAGAGTAATTCTGAGCCTTTCCGCCTGATTGCCGGCCTTGGCGATCCGTTCGATATTGTAGGGCGGATAGCCGTCGGTCGTGGCTCGCGTCACCTTATCGAGCGCCCGTTCGATTTCGTCGAAACCGAGCAGAAAAGGCGAATTCAAATGTGGCACTCGTGACATTCGCGAAGCCCTCAGGCCTTCGTTTCAGAGATCGTCGTCACCTTTGCACAGGCTGCGATCGATCCCTCACCGCGTCGCTTTTCAGGAGAATGGTACGGTCGCCCGCGCCCTAGCCGGAAGAAGCGGCAGGACAATGCGACCTGATTTAGCATCGCATTTGTGTCCCACTTGCAGGATATGGCGATCCCGCGGCCCCGTTCAAGACCAACGGCTTTACGGTTAAGGTTTAGCCCGGAATTCACAGCATCGACGGCAACACCCGATCCGGCGGCCGATGACCGTCCATGAAGGTCCGAACATTGATGATGACCTTCTCGCCCATGTCGATACGGCCCTCCTGTGTGGCCGATCCCATGTGCGGAAGAAGGGTCACTTTGCCGGCAACGGCTAATTTCACGAGCTTCGGCGAGACCGCAGGTTCGTGCTCGAACACATCGAGCCCGGCACCGGCGATTTCGCCGGTCTCCAGCATGCGCGTTAGCGCCATTTCGTCTATGACTTCACCACGCGCTGTATTCACGATGATTGCGTGCGGCCGAAGATATTTGAGGCGGCGTGCCGAAAGCAGGTGATAAGTGGCGGGGGTGTGCGGGCAGTTGACCGTGACTATGTCCATCCGTGCGAGCATCTGGTCGAGCGAGTCCCAATAAGTGGCCTCGAGCGCCTCCTCAGTGGCTGACGAGACGCGGCGGCGATTGTGGTAATGAATCTGCAAGCCGAAAGCCTTGGCGCGCCGCGCAACAGCTTGGCCAATGCGCCCCATGCCGAGAATCCCGAGCCTTTTTCCGGTAATCCGGCTGCCCAGCATCCAGGTGGGCGACCAGCCGCCCCATTCGCCGGCGGGAATAATCTTTGCTCCTTCGACGACGCGGCGCGCCACTGCCAGGATCAGCGCCATGGTCATGTCAGCCGTATCCTCGGTGAGCACGCCTGGCGTATTGGTCACCGTCATGCCGCGTGCAATCGCGGCGGTAACATCGATATTGTCGACGCCATTGCCGAAATTGGCGATCAGTTTGAGTTGCGTGCCCGCCTGCTCGATCAGTGCGGCATCGATCCGGTCCGTCACCGTCGGAACGATCACATCGGCGATGCGCACCGCCTCGGCGAGTTCGGCGTTCGACAGTGGCTTGTCATCGACATTGAGACGCGTATCAAACAGCTCGCACATTCGCGTTTCTACGACGTCGGGCAATTTGCGCGTGACGACAACCAGCGGTCTCTTTCTGCCCATTCCTTTACCCGCCTTTAGATAAATGACCCGATATACGAATGATCCGAAACAAGGAGCTGTTCCGGAATCGACTATTCCCGATCGGCGATCGCGAAGCGAGTCCATAGGCGCGCGTCGGCTCTGCCGCCGACCCTGACCCATCCGACGATGCGAGGATCTCCGTTGCTTTGTTTTGCCGCATTTCCGGTCGAGGAACCAGTACCCGAAACTTCTGGATTCTTTTGTTGCGACGCACCTTGGCGCGATCATTTTGCGTGCATCGCAGCAGAAAGAACCGGCAGGTGCAGAAGGTGTGAACCGGCCGCGGTTCCGACAATCGAGGCGGATGCTCGGGAAATTTGGTGCGACCCCTGCGGCGTTTCGGATAGCGGATCAGTCCGGCATCGCCTCGCTGAGGCCCCCAACTTTTCAATTTAGAACTCATTCATTTCGCGCAGGCTACATCATCGTGACAAGTTCGTCGTGGCCGCGACGAAATTGTCACAATGCCCTAGGTTGTGTGGACTCTTGGGATTCCCTTTCAGGGGCGAATCAGATTCAAGGCTGCTTTTGGGGAG
>JBKQHN010000168.1:0-13575 GCA_052148755.1 Beijerinckiaceae bacterium
CCGCAAGGCTCTGGGCCAAAACGTGGTTCCTCCTTCCAGACGAGGAGGGATATCGACACGCCTTTTGCATCGCGCCAGACGTGTCGTCAGCATGCGGTTATGCACAGCATGAATGGCAGGCGCCGCACCGCGCCGATTGCGCTGGACTCCCAGCTGGGCCGGTGTGCAGGCTCGCCGCCAAACTTTCAGCAGATCGTCGGAAAGGCTCTAGCTGGCTTGTATGCTGCGGCGTATCGTTTCGCGCAGCCAGCGTTGCGCAGGTAGATTGTCCACGCGACGGTGCCAGATCATCGTCAGGGCGATGCGTGGAGACGGAAAAGGCAGATCGCGAACCACGACCGGGCAGATTCGGGCGAGATCGACTGCGACGCGGCGCGGCAGGACAACGATGCGATTCGAGCCGACCAGCATCAAAACGATCGAAAGAAAGGGCACGCGCGTAGCAATCCTTCGGCGCAGGCCACGTTCGGCGAGGCTCGCGTCGACAAAGCTCATGTCCTCGTCGCCGGTCACGGAAATATGCGGGATCTCGGCAAGGCGTTCGGCTGGTAAATTCGCTTCGCAAACCGCCGGATGCTGCGCGTCGAACACGGCGACATAGTCATCGTCCATCAGCCGGACGCATTTGAAGCGCTCGCCTCCATCGCTCAATGTGCTGAGTGTCAAATCAATCTCGCCATTGTCCATTTGGACGAATTCATCAAGCCTGTCGAGCGGCCGCACGTCGAGGCTGATCTGTGGCGCCATCTCGGCAATCGTTCGCGCGAGCCCCGGCACCACGGCCCTTGCCGCATACGTATTCACGGCAAGAGTGAAGCTGCGGCTGGTTTCTTTCGGATTGAAGGTCTCCGGCTCCAATGTGAGGTTGAGCACCTGCAAAGCTTCATGCACAGAGTCCGCCATTTGCTGGGCGCGCGGGGTCGGCTGCATGCCCTCGGGCGTTCTGATGAACAAATCGTCGTGCAGCATGCGCCGCAGCCGGGATATGGCATGGCTGGTCGCGGGCTGGCTGAGGCCGAGCCGTCGCCCGGCGCGCGTGAGGCTGCGTTCCTGCATGACGGCGTCGAATACGACGAGCAGGTTGAGGTCAATGCCGCCGGTCTGGGGTTTCGGACCAGCTGCCGATGAATCGGGCCGTCGGGCCCAGCCAGCCCGGCTATGAGCGTGACTCATTTGGAATGCCCCGTGCAGCGTGGCAGACCGCTAAAGAGGGAGCGATTGCATCCAGCATCATTCACGATCTGCATAAGGCAATTTGATGCGTGCATGATAAAGTCCCTAAGCGAGACTTGCCTGCCCTGCAAGCAGAGCAGCGAAAGCTTCGGACCGGCGAGACGTGGCCGGAGCGCCCCGGCGCCGGATCACAAATTGTTGTGCAGCGCAAGAACGATAGGGAACCTATTTATGCACCGCGAACTGCATAAATCTACAGCCAAGCTGTTTTGCTGGTCTTTTAGCGAAAGAGTGACCGACCGATGGGTCTCGTTCAATATGCTTTGAAATTTCGCATCACGTTTTACGTGCTTTCCGTATTGATGCTGCTCGGTGGCATTGGCGCTGCTGTCATCGCGCCAAAGGACGTGCTTCCCGCCGTCGATATACCTGTCGTGGTCGTCGTTTGGACCTATACGGGCCTTGACGCTACGGACATGGCGTCTCGTATTACGACCTATAGCGAATTTTCGCTGTCGAATAACGTCAACGACATCCGGCGTATGGAGAGCACGACCTTCCAAGGTCAGACGATCGAAAAAATTTATTTTGCTCAATCGGTGAGCGTGGATCTTGCGATCGCACAAGTGGTCTCGTCGATGAACGCGATTCGCGCTTTAATGCCGCCTGGCGTGCAGCCGCCGATCATTTTGCGCTTTTCGGCTTCTTCTGTGCCGGTGATTCAGCTTGCGCTTTCGTCACAGACCCAAAGTCAGTCCCAGATTTTCGACTATGCGCTCTTGCGTGTCCGGCAGACCTTGGCGCAGGTGCCGGGATCGACCATACCGACCCCGTATGGCGGTGCGCCGCGGCAGATTATGGTCGATCTCGATTTGCATGCTTTGCAGGCCTATGGCTTGACGCCGCTCGACGTGACGAACGCTATGAATGCCCAGAATCTGGTCGTTCCGTCCGGGCTCGCTAAGGTCGGCACCCAGCAGTACCCGATCCGCATGAATGTGTCTCCGGAAGCCGTCGAAGCCTTGAACGATTTACCGATAAAGGTTGTCAACGGGTCGCCGGTGCTGATCCGCGACGTGGCCTATGTCCGCGATGCGTCGCCGCCGCAAATCAATATCGTCCGGGACAACGGGCAGCGGTCGGTTCTTCAGACGATCCTGAAGAACGGATCCGCTTCGACCTTGAGCGTCGTAAATAACGTCAAGCAAAATATGCCGGATATTCGCGCCGCGGCTCCCAAAGGCATGAAAATCGATCTGCTCTTCGATCAGTCCATCTTCGTCTCCGGCGCGATTGCCGACGTCATCCGTGAGGCGGTGATTGCGGCTTGTCTAACCGGCGCGACGATTCTTCTGTTCCTCGGATCTTGGCGCTCGACACTCATTGTCCTTGTCTCGATTCCGCTATCGATCCTGACCTCGCTTGCCTGTCTTGCTCTGCTTGGCGAAACCATCAACATCATGACGCTCGGCGGCCTTGCACTGGCCGTCGGTATTCTCGTCGACGACGCTACGGTCGCAATCGAGAATACCTATCGGCTGATGGAAGAGGGGCATGATTTCCGCGAGGCTGTGGTGGAAGGCGCCACCGGCATCGCCAAGCCGGCGTTGATTTCGACGCTGGCGATCTGCTCGGCCTTTGTCTCGGTCCTGTTCTTGACGGATACACCGAAATTTCTGTTCACGCCGCAGGCTCTCGCCGTCGTCTTCGCCATGCTGACCTCTTATCTGCTGTCGCGGACGGTCGTGCCGATTCTGATCGACGTCTTGGTCAAACGCGAATACGACAGCAAATTCGGCGAAGCGGCGGAAGAATCGTCACACGTCCCACCACGCGGCTTCTTCGGGCGGTTTCATGCCGGGTTCGAGCGTGGTTTTGCGCGCTTTCATCGCGGCTATCTAGGCCTGCTCAGCTTCACCATTCATCATCGCTTGATAACCTGCAGCGTGGTCGTCGCGATATTTGCCGGGAGCGGCGTTCTCCTGAACTTTGTCGGTCAGGATTATTTTCCGCAAATCGATGGCGGTGCGATGACACTGCATATCCGCACGCCGCCTGGAATGCGTATCGAATCCGCCGAGCAGACATTCGCTGCGGTTGAAGATATCGTCCACGAGGTGGTGCCGAAGGACGAGCTGGGCCTTATCATCGATAATATCGGCCTGCCTGCATACAACTATAACTTGGCCTTCGGTGACGGCTCCTTCGTTGCTTATAATGACGGGCAAATGTTGATTTCTCTGAAGGAAGGTCATGCGCCGACAGCCCGCTACATGAAAAAGCTGCGGACCGTTCTGCGCGAGCGCTTCCCCGACACTCTGTTCTATTTTCAGCCTGCCGACATGATTACGCAAATCCTGGATTTCGGTACGGTTACGCCAATCGATATTCAGGTGACGGGGCGTAATCCCGGCAAGGACCTCGAAGTTGCGAAAAATATCGAGCGTCGCTTGCGCAACGTGCGCGGCGCGGCGGACGTGCATGTTCAGCAAATCACCAACGCGCCCGAATATTTCGTCGATTTCGACCGCAAGATGGCGCTCGAACTCGGTTTGAGTACACAGCAGATCGCCAATTCGATGAATGTTTCGCTCGGCGGTAGTTTTCAGGTGACGCCGATGTTCTGGGCCGACCCGAGGAACGGATTTCCCTATCAATTATGGGTGCAGACGCCTGAATATCGTACGGATTCCGTGAAAGACCTCGCGACGACGCCTTTGCTGGCGGCGGCGAATACAGATGGTCCGGGCGTGCTCGCTATGTTGTCGAGCGTCGCGACGATGAAACGGCAATCCGAGCAGACCGTCGTCAATCACGTCAACATACAGCCCGTATTCGATGTGTACGCGAGTGTGCAGGATCGCGATCTCGGCTCGGTCAGCGGAGAGATCGACAAGATCGTCGCGGACGAACAGAAAAATTTGGCGCCGCCCGACAAGATTTTCGTGCGCGGACAGATCGAAAGCATGAAAAGCGCCTTCAGCAATCTCGAACTCGGCCTGGCCATTGCCTTGATTGCCGTCTACCTGCTGATGGTGGTCAATTTCCAGAGCTGGGGCGATCCTTTTGTCGTGCTTGCGGCTTTGCCGTTGGCCTTCTGCGGCATCGTCCTCAGCCTGTTCGTGACGCAGACGACGTTTTCGATTCCGTCGCTCTTTGGCGCAATCATGAGCGTCGGCGTGGCGAGCGCAAACTCGATCCTGCTCGTCACTTTCGCGCGCGAACATCGCGAGAGAACCGGTTGCGGTGCCGTAGAGGCAGCGATCAAGGCAGGCGAGACCAGGCTGAGGCCCGTGTTGATGACGGCGGGAGCCATGTTCGTCGGCCTAATTCCGATGGCTCTTGGCATAGGCGAAGGCAGCGAGCAAAATGCGGCGCTGGCCCGCGCCGTTCTTGGCGGTATCGCCGTCGCGACCTGTTCGACACTTCTTTTCGTACCCTTCCTGTACTCGATCTTGCGCCGCGGAAGGGTTGAGCCCTTGAGGAATTATCTATGAGCCGACCTGAACCATTGGCCCACTTAATCAACAACGATCCACGCGTCGAACGCAGGCCGGTCCTCGAGCCAGCAGAGCCGCCGTCCGCCACCGCTGCCTATCCGCTGCCACCGAAAAAACTCTTCTTCGGTGTCGCTGTCGTTCTCGCGGGCCTACTCGGGCTTGGCGTCTATGGGCATTGGCGGCAGGATGCCGATGCGAGCGAGACGCAAGAAGAGACGATCAATTTCGTACCAACCGTACGCACAGCCGCGGCCGTCGCACAGACGAAGCCGGTCGATCTGATTCTTCCGGGCCAAACACGGGCCTTCGATGCAGCCAGTATTTTTGCTAGGGCCACCGGCTATATTGCCGAGCGGCGCGTCGATATAGGTTCGCGCGTCAAGGAAGGCGACCTTCTTGTCCGCATCGCCTCGCCGGATCTTGATCGGCAGCTCGATCAGGCTTTGGCACAGCTCGAACAGGTCAAGGCCGCCGTCGATCAGGCGAAGGCGCAGGTGGGCCAGGCGGAGGCCAACCTCAAACTCGCCCAATTGAATTTCAACCGTTCCAATAGTCTGGTGCCGCGCGGCTTCGACACGGTCCAGAACAACGACACGCAGCGGGCCAATGTCGCAACGCAGCAGGCGACGGTCGATTCGACAAAAGCCGGCGTCACACTCGCCGAAGCCAATGTCAAGGCCCAGCAGGCGACCGTCAATCGCCTGCGAACGCTCACGGAATTCGAGCAGGTGACGGCGCCCTTCGACGGCGTCATCACCCGGCGGAATGTCGATATCGGCGACTTGGTCAATGCCGATGCGGGCGGCGGAACGCCTATGTTCACCATGGATCGCGACAACGTCCTGCGGGTGAGCGTCGACGTCCCGCAAAGTGCGGCCGCCGGAATTCGCAATGGTCTCGTAGCGAAGGTCACGATCCCGCAAATGCCGGACCAGGTGTTCTCCGGGGCGGTGGCGCGCAGTTCCGTTGCCCTGCTTTCGGCATCGCGCACATTGAGTACCGAAGTCGATGTGCCAAATCCGGATGGCCGCTTGCGGGCGGGCCTCTATGTCAATGTTACTTTCGCCATACCTCGCGAAGTTCCCAATATCATTGTGCCCGCAGAAGCTCTGATTTTCAATCAGAATGGTCTGCAGGTCGCGGTGGTGGAAAATGACGACAGTGTTCGCATGAAGCCCGTCTCGATCTATCGTGATTTTGGTTCTTCGGTGGAATTGGTCGACGGGCTGCAAGACGGCGATCAGGTCGTGCTGAGCCCACCGTCGAGCCTGCGCGAAGGTAGCAAAATCAAACTTTCGGCAGCGGCGCCCCGCGAAACAGCGAAATAGGCAGGTGCAAGAAAATCCGGAAATGACGCCGAAATTTTCCTAGATCACAACGATTTTGCATTGAATCAATCCAAAATCATCGTGATCGATTCCAATAATTTAGAGCGGGATATGCAGATAAGTTTACGCAATCTGCGTGAACTTGATTGTGCCGGAAAAGCCGCGCAGCGTCCCACTTTTCCTCATCCCGCTCTAGGTTAACGCGCCGCTGTTGATTCGTTTAGGTCTGCGGCTATAGGCTCTGCCATAACCGACAGCGTCAGCCAATCGGCGGCAAGCGCCGGCTTCTCTTCATTTTCGATTTCGATCGTCACTGCGAAGCGCAAAAGCAGTTCCCGTTCACTACGGACAGTTGCGCTGTGCAGGTTGAAGCGGCCGCGAATCCGGGCTCCGCTGCGTACCGGCGCGAGAAAGCGAACTCGCTCGAACCCGTAGTTGATGCCCATGACGCGGCCCTCGACGCCTGGCACCGCTTCCATAGCCAACTTCGACAGAAGCGACAGCGTTAGGAAGCCATGCGCGATCGTTCCACCGAACGGGGTCTCCTTCGCAGCCCGTGCGGGCTCGACATGGATGAATTGATGATCGTCCGTTGCATCGGCGAAACGATTGATCTGCTCCTGCGAAACGAGGAGCCAATCAGATGTTCCGATTTCCTTGCCAATGTAGGTTCGCAGTTCGGCCAAAGTCAATGTCACGGATCCTTGTAGCAGGTGTCGCCGTAGGCAACTTAGAGTATCTTCAGGCGAAGTGAATAGGTGTTAGCAGATCTCGGCTGTTGCAGAAAATGCTCCAACTTCTGATTGGAGGCGGCCTTTGGCCTCATGCCGACACATTGCAGCGGGCTCACTTTGATGTTTTGATCGGATGGGCGCAACCGAGCGATGAGAATAGGCAACAGAATTCGTAAATTGAAGTCTGCCGCCGACAAGTCCGATCAGTTTTCACGGACATGGTCCCGCGCGGCGGTCGCAGGCAAGTCAGAGTGCCTTGCCGTTTGCGACTGCGCAAGCGCTTATTCCACATCACCTTACGAGAGCGAGCGGGAAGTCTGGCACGGCATCGGGCCGGCTCATCACCGGATGTTGCTCGCCGCCGGTCAGCTCCTTCACGCGGTTCGCAAGATAGGCGTCGAGCAAGGCTGTCGTAATCGTGCCTTTGTGCAAAATGTCTGCCTTGCCTTCGCCGATCGCCTCGATCAAAGCCTTGGTGAAGGCGCCATGCTTCCATTCGTCGTTTTCCACGGAAAATTCCCGCCCGGTCGAGGCGCCGTAGACGACGAGCCCGCTTTCGGCCGTGGCAAAATCGTTGATGGCGCCGTTCAGATCGACCGGTACACCTCTTGTATGTGCGGCAGAAGCCAATACCGCCCCGGCATGGCAGGCGTCGAGGAAGAGGATCTTCTTGCCGGGCAGATCATGCAGCACGCCGACGATATCGGTGCGCGACACGGCAGTCGTGAGCAGCCGAGACGTGTCGGCTTCATAGGGCAGGTACCAGAATTCGTTCTTGGAATCCGTCATGCCGTGGCCGGCGAGAAAAACGATCGCAAGGTCGCGGTTCGTCGTCTCCTTTTGCAGCCACAAGAGCCCATCCTTAACATTGATCGAGGTGGCGTCGCTGTCAGCCAAGAGCTTTACCTTTACTTCGCGATAAAGCCCGCCCGATTGGGCTTCGAGCGCGCTCGCCAGATCCTCCGCGTCTTTGGCGGAATATTCGAGGCGCAGCGCCGGATTTTTATAATTTGCCACACCGACCACCAGGGCATAGAGCGCCGGCTTCAGCACATCCGGTTCATGCAACGCCGACACGGCGCCGCGATAGGTGAGTTTGACATGCGCCACTTCGCTGACGAACGCGCCGGATTTTGCGACGAGGCCGACGTCGATGTCGTGCGGCGGCAGGCCGATCGTGATCGATTGGCGGGTTTCCGTTGCGGCACCGGCGGTGAAACCGGGCGCACGTGCGCCAGTCGGGCTGCCGTCGAGCAGGATCTCGACCTTGTCGACCGGCAGGCCGGAAGGCGAGCGCACCGAATAGGCGACCTCGACGCTAGATCCCGTGAAGGTGCCGTCGTGCCCTGGCGACTGGATCGTGATGATCGGCGGCAAGATGGCATTGATCGGCTTGGTCTCTTCGCGCCGGTGGGAAGCAGCATTGGCGCGCTGGACGGCAGCGTCTTCATCGAGCGTTTCGAGCATTGTTTGGACAATGTCGGGCCGGTTGAAACGATCGCGGAAGCGCGAGGCCGGGAAGAAATCGGCTTGCTGTTGCCAGCCGCGGTTGACATGCCAGCCGATCAGATCCTCGCCGCCGGGTGAGGCCATGTAATAGCCCGAAGGCGTCCAGGCGACCCAGCGCCGATTTGGATGAACGGCACTGGCGCGTTCGAAAAAGACGGCCAGAAGCTCGCGGCCGTCGCTGGCACGATGCCAACGGATCGTGCCGTCGCCATAGGCGGCGAGCAACAGGCTTCCGCCGCGGGCAAAATTGACGCCCCAGGCCGCGCTCGGTCCGGCGACCTTCCAGCGCTCTTTGCCGTTCGCGTCGAAACCGTGAATGTTCCAATCGGCACCGAGTACGAAGCCGTTGCGATCCGGCTCGATCGCGAGCGACAAGGACCGTTCATAGCGCTCGATAGCAAGCGGATTGCCGCGCAGACGCGGGGTCGCGTTAGTAATCCAGTCGGTGAGGGCCAGGCCGTCGATTTTCGGGCGCATGAGGTCGGGGCTTGCGATCGGAGCATCGGTGAGCGATGCGGCAAGGAGATCGAAAAGAACCGGATTTTGCGCCGCGTCATCGAAGCCGAAACGGACCCGCGTGCCGTCGGCAGACACCGTGAAAGCTTCGCCGCGCTTGTCGCGCAAATCCGCAATGCGGGCGCGTCCGAGCGTGACCGACGTGCCGTCGCGCCGCACCAGACCGAAGGCTGGGTCATAGGAGCCGAAGGCCATGGTCTCGCCACAGGCGGCAAGGGAGAGGACGGTATTGTCGGAGACGGCTATGTCTGGACCGGAGCGGCTGCCATCGCTCGTAAACGGCCGGAGCGGCCGCGGCCAAGCGTTGCCCCGATGCGTATAGAACATGCCGCCGGCATAGAGTTTGGCGCCGTCGCGGGACCAGCCGACGGCGAATAGATTGCCGTTGTCGATGCCGCGCGCATCGGCCGGGCCTATCCGATACAAATCGTGCGCATTATAGATGTCGACATTCGTCGTATCATCATAGCCGATTGCCAAACGCTGTCCGGAAGGATCGACGGCCACCGAATAGGGGTGTTTGCCGCCCGCCGTCGCAATTTTGCTGGTGCGCTGCAAATCCGGGCCGTAGCGGCGCAGAAAGCCGTCCCATGCGACCGCATAGAGCGCTCCGTCCGGACCGAAGACGGCGCCGTAACTATCCGTGGCAAAATCCTTGTCGGCCATCAATTCCCGGCCGGACATGACGTCGAGAACCCTGAGCCCATTTGTGCCCAACAGCGTGACCGCGAGCTTCGTGCCGTCCGGCGAGAAAGCCAGATGGCCGATGGCATTCGGTAAATTGCCGAGCCGCCGCAGCGACGAGCCGGTCGCGGCGTCGAACAGATAGACATTCATCGTCTTGGTCGTGTCCCAACCGGCATCCCAGCCGCCGGCCGCGACCAAACTGCCGTCAGGAGAAACGGCAATGGCATAGATCTTGCCGCCGTTGCCGGGACCGATCGGGGGGCGAATTATGCGCAGCGGTTGCCCATCCGGCATGGACCAGAGACGCACCGTCTTGTCTTCCGATCCCGTCGCCAGGAACCGACATTGTGTATCTGTGGCAATGCGCTTGATGGCTGCAACATGCATGCCCGTTTCGATGCGCAGGACCGGCTCTTGATTGGGGCAGAATTTCTGCGCAGTCGCCAACGACGAACTCGTCTGCCCGTCGACAGGGCCCTTGTAACAGCCGGCATCGCTCAATCGCTGTTGCAGGACGCGGATTTCTTCGCCATTCATGTCGGTGAGTTCGCGCCCTTGCGCCTTCCATGCCACGCTCGCGCTGATTGCGACGGCAGCCACACCGATCAGGATCGTTCGGCCGAGAGACTGAGCCAAAGCCATCTTTCCCTCCACAAGCGACATGCAGCACCCCAGATCACGATGATTTTGGATTGATTCAATCCAAAATCATGAACGTGATCGATTCTAATAATTTAGAGCGGGATTCGCAAATAAGTTCACGCAACCTCCTCAAACTTGATTGCGCCGGAAAAGCCGTGCAGCGTCCCACTTTTCCTCATCCCGCTGTAGCAGCTTACACCGCAACATCGGTGTCACCAAGTCCAACGCGGGGCGAAACTCCACCAGTTCAGTGGTCCACTTGGCCGCCCTCCGTTGCGCTGCTGCCGGGCAATATACCCCCCTTTGACGGTCGTTTGCGCCCTCACAGGAGGTCGCGGCTCGTGATGAGCTGCGCGCCGCTGGCGGCCATGGCCTCTCGTGCTTTTTCAATCGAGTCATCGAGATCTATACCACGGCAGGCGTCAGATACCACAAATGTGGGATATCCTGCCGCGCATGCGTCTTCCGCCGAGTAGCGGACGCAAAAATCAAAAGCGAGGCCGGCTATGAAGATTCTCGTAAGACCGCGTGCGCGCAGATAACCCGCAAGTCCCGTCGATGTCGCGCGATCGTTTTCGTAGAAGGCGGAATAAGAATCTATGTCGTGATGAAAACCTTTCCGGAGGATGAGCGCAGCATGCGATATGGCAAGATCGGCGCGAAATGCCGCGCCGGCGCTCGCCTGAACGCAATGGTCCGGCCAAAGAATCTGCGTGCCGTAAGCGAGCTCGACCGTGTCATACGGTTTGCGGCCGGGATGGCTTGAGGCAAATGAGGCGTGACCGGCCGGATGCCAATCCTGTGTCAAGACGACGTTCGTAAAATTTTGCGCCAGCCGGTTAAGCGACGGGATGATCTCGTCACCCTGTGGCACTGCGAGGTTGCCGCCAGGGCAAAAGTCGTTTTGGGGATCGACGACGAGGAGCACATCGTCGCTTCGAACTGAAATCGCAGCTTGCAAAGTCGTCCTCACTCCATTTGTGACAAATGCAAATTTATGACAGATCATACTGTCGAGCGTCGAGGTCGATGCCCGCGACAGAATCTGCCACTACGACGCTATGACGGGGTGGGTTCAGACACCTCGCCAAGTCGGCGCGCGTTTCTCGAGAAAGGCCGCCATGCCTTCACGAAAATCCGCGCTCAAATAGCACATGAGCACGAGATCGTGCGGATCATCTGGCAGAGTTGCCGATCTGAGGCGCAGCAGAGCCTGTTTGGTCGCCCTCAAGGTCAAAGGCGCATGGGCGGCGATTTCAGCGGCAATTGCGTGAACGCGGGTCATCAGATCCGCCGCGTCATCGACGATTTCGTTCCATAGGCCGATTGCATGGGCTTCTTTTGCGCCAACGAGCCGCGCCCGGAAGACGAGATCCTTCACGCGCGCGGCACCGATCAATGCCACGAGCCGCGCATGATTGGCGAGCGACAGGCAATTGCCGAGCGTCCGCGCGATCGGAAATCCAAACTGCGCATCCGCTGCCGCGATGCGCAGATCGCAGCAGGCCGCGATCATTCCACCGCCGCCGGTGCAAACTCCGGCGACGGCTGCGATCGTCGGCACGCGGCATTGCTCCAAAGCCTGAAGAACGCGTTCGATCCTCTCTTCGTAACCGATGACGTCTTGCGCCGTTGCCATGGATTGAAATTGCGCAATGTCGGTGCCGGCGGCGAAGGCTTTGTCACCGGCCCCAGTCAAGATCATCGCTTTGAGTGAAGAATCCGCATTGACGCGTGCGCAGGCGTCGGCAAGGGCTTCGTACATTTCATAAGTGAAGGCATTGCGGGCTGCAGGCCGGTTGAAGACAACATATGCTAAGCGATCTTCGACTCGATACAGAATCTGGTCCGTCATCCCGCGCCTTTCTTTCCACTCTCTTCACACATCCGGCTCCCTCCGCCGGAGTCGTCTTTGCGTCCAGCGGCAATGCCGACGGCAAAACTCGATCGGTTGCTGCAAGTTATCCTTTATGATGCCGCTTGGCCATAGCGGCGACGGCTAAACCGGCGGCGCGCGTTTGGGCTTGACGCCCGTGCGCTTCGGCGCGCGGATACGCTGACGCGGCTCGGTGGCGGGCCTCTGGCCCTTTGCGGCCCACTCGCCGTAAAACTCAATCTTAGCGTCGATAAGTTCGAGCGCCTGGGTCCATTTCGCGATGTTATCTTGCACGCGCGCCCGATGTTCTGCGAGCAGAGCGCGCCGCTGCTTCAGCGTGGCGTGGCCTTGCTTCACGAGCGCGGTGTAATCGCGGAGTTGCGCGATCGACATGCCGGTGGAGCGTAGCCGGTCCATGAGATCGAGCCAGCCCACATGATGCTCGCTATATTCCCGTCGCCCGCTGCCGTCGCGCGAGACGCCCGGGATCAAGCCTTGCGACTCGTACCAACGAATGGCGTGCACACTGCGCCCGGTTCGTGTCGCGAGTTCTCCGATGTGCAGGCTGCACGGCATGGCTCATCCTTACGGGGTTGCCGTCTGCGGCGGCTGCAAAGCGGTCGCGACAAGTTGCGTATCCAAATATTCGGTCAGCTCCTTGAGCTTGCCATCCGCGACGCGGCAAACCCAGCAATATGTATTGTTGTATGGCTTTCCCGTCTTTGTCGTAACGCGGCCGCTGCATTCGACCACGACATAATCGCCTTCGGCGATGATGCGGTGCGGTGTGTTTGTGTACTGGTCGGCAAACTGAGCGAACAAAGGCCGCAGGAGTTCTGTCCGGACCGCCTGCTTACCACGATAGGTCTTCGACCATGCGGTCGTGCCAGTGATTGTCCATGCGAAGTCCTCAGCCAGGCTGTCGATAAAGGGCTTGCCGTTGCCGACCGATAGCTCGGAGAAAATTTTCTGAAAAATTTGCCGGTTTTCTGCAGCAGTCATGATCTCGTTCCTTGAAGAGCAATGCTCGCTCTGTGCGGGCATCGCAGGATTAGACATGCTTGAGTGCACTCTAGATCAAGCCCAAATTTCATCCAACACTCGATTTTCCGCGTTGAGCGATCGGCGGTCACCGTTGATCCAGATCAGGGTGGTTTTGCCTCACCGGATGCAACCTAATCACGGGCAGTGAACCCGCGCGGCCGCCGAGCCGGCTTTGGGATCGTTCCGCGGCCGAAGGAGTTTTCTGTTTTGGGCGGCGCCGGGCGCCGCAGCGATGGAGAATGGGCCATGGACGACAAACTTTTGCGTAATCAAGTCCTTGCTGCACTCGATTGGGAGCCGAGCGTCGACAGCGCCAGCATTGCCGTCGGTGTCAAGGACGGCGTCGCGACTCTGTCCGGCCATGTTCGGACTTATGTCGAAAAACTCAAGGCGGAGCAGGTCGTCAGACATGTGCGTGGCGTGCGCGCCATTGCGGAAGAACTCGAGGTTCGTCCGCTCCATACCCACACGCATGCCGATGACGAGATTGCCAAGCGCGCCGTCGACATGCTGAGCTGGGATGTCTTGGTGCCCTCTGAGGCCGTTCAAGCGAAGGTGCAGCAGGG
>JBKQHN010000169.1:0-4842 GCA_052148755.1 Beijerinckiaceae bacterium
CGAATTGAGGGTCACCTTGCCGCTATCGAGGGCCATAGCGATCGTGAGCGCCTTGAAGGTCGACCCCATTTCATAGCGTCCAACTGACAAGCGGTTGATATTATTAAGATCGCGCGCGTCATTTGGATTGCTGGGGTCGAAATCCGGCAACGATGCCATAGCGATCACTTCGCCGGTATTGACATCGAGAATGGCAGCCGCCCCAGCTTTGGCCTTGAATTTGGCGATCCCCTTGGCGAGTTCATCGCGTAGCGCAAAGGTCGCGCGCAGATCAAGCGAAGTCGTGAGCGGTTTCAAGTTGTCGGGCGTCAATTTGAATCCAGCGCCGGCGAGTTCGGCAACGCCTTGCCCATCTATATATTTTTCGAGGCCGGAGATGCCGACACCGTCGAGATTGGCATAGCCGAGGACATGTGCGGCGATCGGTCCATTCGGATAGACCCGCTTGTTTTCCGCGACAAACCCGACGCCCGGCACGCCAAGATGATGGACTTCCTGTTGCTGCGCCGGGGTGATCGCCCGTTTGACCCAGACGAAGCCCTTGCCCGAACCAAGTTTCTTGCGCAGTTCGCCGGCATCGATGTCGGGCAGAACGGCGGTGAGGAGCTCGACGGCTTCGTCTTTGTCGATGATCCGACGCGGCTCGGCGAATACCGACATGACCTTAATGTCGGTTGCGAGGATTTCTCCGTTGCGATCCAATATATCGGGCCGGGCAGCGGCGACCTGATCGCCGACGACGCGCTTGAACCCTTGCACCGGCTCCGGGTGGAAGCCGAAAAAGACGAGCTTGCCGATGATGATGCAGTAGATCAGAGTGAAGCCGAAAGCGATGAACTTGATACGCCGCGTGCTCTTGTCGAGTTTTGTTGCGAAGATAAGGCCGAAGAAGCGGATGAGCCAGCCGTCACGCCGCAGCGGCGGCGGTGCTCCGCTGCCTCCTTCCGTCACTGCAAGATCCACATCTGCCTTCATGGCTTCATATCATCTCAGCCGGGTTGCAGGCGTAGTCTGCCCCTTCGCACTCTGGTCTCGCGGGGTATTTGTCGGCTCGGCAAGGCCGAGTGCTTCGAGTTTGCGGCCGATCGCATCGACGCTCGGCGCCTTTTCGGGCAGCGCGTCGATGCGCACGATCTGCACCAGCGCAGGAGCCTGAAGATCGAGGAATTTATCGGCCAGGGACTCGATCCGTTCGGGCCGGGCCAGATGCGTCCATTCGGCCCGCAGCATGTCGATCGACTCATGCGCCGCCTTGATGTCGTAGCGGAGTTTGGTGATTTCTTCGGCGTGGAAGATCGTTTCGTATTTGATCGTATAAGCGTAGATCGCCGAACCGACGAGTGCCGCGATCGCCACGACATTGAGAAAGCGAATCACCTCAGCATCTCCGTGGTCTTTTGCTGGCATCGGGCGCTGCTGGCGCGTGTTTCTTCGCGTGAGGCAGACCCGCGAGTATCAGCAAGGCGTCTTCAGCCGGCTGTGGCGCCGCCGAGGTGCGCTGGCCGACACGCAGCTTTGCCGAACGCGCGCGTGGGTTCCGCGCCGTCTCTGCAGCCGAAGCGGTGACCGGCTGTTTGCCAACGAGTTCGAATGTGGATTTAGGTCTTGCGGTTTCGCCCGGCAGCAGGCGCGAGCGGGCTTCGCCGCGCCCGGAACGCTGGGCAAAAAATTGCTTGGCGATCCGGTCTTCGAGGGAATGGAACGTCACGGCGGCGAGACGGCCTCCTGGCCGCAGGACTCTTTCGGCCGCGACGAGGCCATGCACGAACTCGCCGAGTTCGTCGTTGACGGCGATCCGCAGGGCCTGGAAGCTGCGCGTGGCAGGATGAATCTCACCCGGGCGGCCAGGGTTGGCGCGGGCAATGGTTTCGGCAAGCCGCAAAGTCGACGTGAATGGCGTGTTGGCGCGTTCCCGCACAATCGCCCGCGCGATGCGGCGCGAGGCGCGCTCTTCCCCAAAATAGTAAAATATATCGGCGAGCTTCGCCTCCTCCGCGGTATTGACGATGTCGGCTGCGCTCTGGCCTTCACAATCCATACGCATGTCGAGCGGACCGTCCTGCCGGAAAGAAAAGCCGCGCGCGGCTTCGTCGAGTTGCATCGACGAGACTCCGATATCGAAGACCACGCCATCGAAAGCCGACAGGCCGTGCCGGGCAGCAACGCGGTCGAGACTTGCAAAATGCGCGTGTTCGAGATTGAGCCGGCCAGCGAATTCGGCCACGAGACCGGCACCGGCCGCAATCGCCGTCGGGTCGCGATCAAGCGCCAGCACGCGTGTTCCGCTGACGGCAAGCAGCGCCCGTGTATAGCCGCCGGCACCGAAAGTCGCATCGAGATAAAGACCGCCCGTTTGCGGCGAAAGGACGGCTAAGACCTCGTCACGAAGCACGGGAACGTGCCGGGCCGATCCGCCAGCGGCGAGAATTTCTTCATCGCCGCGGCCCCTTTTCATTCCCGTGCTCCATGTGGCCGCGGTGGCGGCCTGTCCGGCACCGCGTATCGGGAACTGAGTTCTTTTCGTAAATCGCGCACCCGATTTCTGGCCTCCTCGAGGTGCGCGCGAAAACGGTTCGGTTCCCAAATCTGAAACTTGTGTCCCTGCCCGACAAACGTCACGTCGGTCTGGATGCCGGCATAGGCCTTGATCGTCTCGGTCAAGATAACGCGCCCCTCCGGATCCACTTTCAAGATCTCGCTGGTGCCGAGCAGAGCCGTCGAGAACATGTCGCGCTCCTCCGAATAGGGGGATAGACGCGCCAGCAAATCGTCGATCTCGCGCAACAGAGCATTTCCGCCGCAGTCGACCGCCTCCGCATCCAGCGAGGGATGAACATACAGCCCTTCGAACCCGTCGCGCGTCAGCACCGCTCGAAACGAGGCCGGGATCGAGACCCTTCCCTTGGCATCGAACCGGTTGGTGAAATTCGACACGAACCGGTCCAAACTCGCGACCTCCGAACTCTACTGCCGACCTCGCTCGGAAGGAATCGCCAATGCCCCCCGCCGCACGAGACGTGCTAAACTCATTCGATGCGCCGTTTTCCGGCGCACCACACTCGGGTCGGTGACCCCAAACACCCGCCAACATGAGAGTGCAATCAAAGCCGGGCGCCGGAGCGCCACCCCCGCTCGACGCTTGGCCCGTCGAGCGGCCTGATGGGATAATATGGGATAGCATGGGAACCATTGAGGGTCAACTCGATCGCACGCTGCGGAAGGTCGCACATACCTCGCGGGCAACCGCGATCGATTAGAAAACGTTAAGGTTAACAGGTAATTGAGAGGGGGGAGCGGCGGCCCATGGATGCGGGCGCAAGCCGGTATTACGGGTTTCAATGCGTATGGGAGGTCTTCGCCGCCGTTGCCGCGGGAGCTGGAAGCGCGCAAACCTAGGCATTCGCGCGGAGAACGGACTTAGCCGATTTTTTTATTCTCTATTTGTTCATAAGGGATCGGGAAAGCGTTGCGGCAAGAAAGTTACTTGCTCTAGAATAAAATAGTTGAATTCAATTGCATTTCGCGGAGCCTTATGGCCATCCAACGTTTGCTAGATTTCGAGAAGCTCAAAAGCACCATGACGGCGTTATTGCCGGAGGACGGCACGCCTGTGCTCAACCGTGTCATGCGCGTCATGCTGGCACGCAAGCTCGAACAGCCAATTGACGAAGAGACTTTCTTCAAAGCACGTGACGCCTTGCTTTCGACTGGAGCGATTGGCCGCTTGCGCGGGCAGGGCGGCCAAATGTTTTTGGTCAAACCAGAATCCGCCCCTCCCTCAACAGAGCCGGAGCCCCCAAGCGCCGAGGCTTGGCCTGAAGCTAACCTGATGGCTCCTTTGAAGGATTTCCTCGAAGGACCGTTTCGCAAAGGATTAGATCTTCCTGAGAGCGGGGCCTTTATTGTGCAAGACACCTCGGCCCTCGGACCGCACAAAGGGAGATGGGCACGCCCTGATTTCATATTGGTCAGCGCAATGCGGTTCAAGCTACTGCCCGGCTCGCAGGTCGATCTGCATTCTTTCGAATTGAAAACTGAAACGGGCGGAAGTGTGCTCGCCATTCACGAAGCACTAGCCCAGACGCGATTCACCCATTTCGGCCATTTGGTTTGGCACCTGCCGGAAGGCTCGAAGTTTGAACCCATGCTCGATGACATCACTACGCATTGCGAAGAGCATGGCATAGGCCTGATCCGCATGCGAGATCCTCTTAAGGCGGCACAACCGAACGGATGTGAGATCCTCGTCGATCCGCGACGAAAGCCAACCCTAAACGCTGTTATCGACGGATTTTTAGAGTCCCGGCTTTCGCCCGAGCAGAAGGAGACATTGCTGCGCGTCGTCGGGGGCGCGCCATGAAAAACGGAAATGCCCCGACCGGAAAATTCATTGCAGTTGCAAACATGAAGGGCGGTGTCGGCAAAACGACGACGGTCGTAAGTCTCGCCGAGGCTCTAGCCGCGGATGACCTCGAGACTTCTGTGCTCGTAGTCGATCTCGATCCGCAAGCAAGCGCATCAATATGTCTTGCCAAGGACGATCTTCTCGCCGACATAATTGAAGAAGGCCTTACCCTACAGAACTTTCTCGAACTGCGTTTGGGTCAGCTGGATACCAAGCGTACGATTGAGGAGTTTATCCGTCCTTGTGTCAGCTCCACCATGCACCGAGGTGAGCAGCTCGCGATCTCCCTTTTACCTTGCAGTCCGCAACTGCGAAACTTGGAACGGAAACTCATCTATTCTCTTACAAAACGAAGGCATAGCATGGAGGAAATTCAAGCTGCCCTGTGGCAGTTTTTTCAATCTGAATTTGCACCGCTTCGCAACAAGTTCGACTTC
>JBKQHN010000170.1:0-2710 GCA_052148755.1 Beijerinckiaceae bacterium
GAATTGCCACCGGCCGGGTTCGTCGGGGAGGGTCTCAGCCGACTTCGCTTCCATGGGCATTGTGTCGAGCGGCAAAGCAAGCACGCGCCAAGCATCACCGCCGGGTTTTTGTGCAGAGCCCATCGGAACACCTTTGCTTTTGGTCGTAAGCCTCCGGCCGCCTTACTGAAGCTGAGGCATGTTGCCCAACAACTGCAACCCGTCTTGGTTCCAAACTGGACCTCTAGCGAAAACCATCCGGTCTCTTGCGCTAAAAATCCCTTCGCTTCTCCGGAACATTTTCAACCGCGCCAGGTTCTGCCCCTGCTTGGGGGAGCATCAGGGACCCGGAGAGCCTGTGACCGGGTTTATTCAATGATTGAGTCTGGAGCTTAGCTACTTTGGCAGATTTATTCGAGGCGTCTTGGGAGGTTTCGCCTGCAATGGGGACATCGATAGGGCGGCGCGCGAGCGAGAATGGCGAGGACGGCGCGCCGGATCGCGGGCAGGGTCGGCTTGGGCGGCCCGTGGCGGATTCTTTTTTCCCCCGCTCGCTTCAGCGAGGCAGGCGATCATCGTCATGAGCGCGTGGCGGTGCAGGCCACGCCAGGATCGGCCTTCGAAGTGGTCGAGGCCGAGTTCTTCCTTGAGTTGCTGGTGGGCTTGCTCGCAGACCCATCGCGCCTTGATCGCGGCGGTGAGCGTCTTGAGGTTGGCGTCGGGAGGCAGGTTGGAAAGATAGTATTTGCGCTCGCCCGAGGCGCGACGCTCGCCGACGAGCCAGGCCTCCTCGCCCGGCATGTGCTGCATGCCCTTGTCATGGATGCGTTGTGGCGGACCATCGGCGATCCGCACGCGCACGGCTGCGAAGGAGGCCGCCAAAGGCCCTTTGGTTCCTTTACGCCAGCTGACGCGTCGCCACTTTGCGGTGGTGAGAACGTCTTCAGCCGGCGCGGAGAGCTGATCGGGGATATGGCGCTTGCGCGGCCGCCCGCGTCCGGCGATCGGAAACACGAGCCTGACATTGCTCGGATAGACTTTCTGCTGCTTGGGGATTCCGACCGCCCACTTCAGGGCGCGCACGTCGAGCCCTTGGCGGAACGGCGCCGACAGGCCATAGCCTGCATCCGCCAGCACCGTCGCAAACCGAACGCCAGCGGCACGGATGCGATCGATCTCGGCCAGCGCAATCTCCGGCTTCGTACGCGGCGCCCGCCAGTTCTCGGGCACGCGGGCCTTCGCCATCCGCTCGGGGGCGCCGGTCCAGCTTTCCGGCAGAAACAGGCGCAGGCCGATCATCACCGGAATCTCGTCCCGCGCCAGCGTCAGCGACACCAGCGTCTGACAATTGGCGGTCTTGCCGAGCGCCGAGGCGTATTGCGGCGCGACGCCAACCGAATGCGACCCCTTCTTCGGCAGCGCCGTGTCATCGACGACAAGGACTGCGCTGACGCCCCCGATCAGCTTGTCCGCCTGGATCGCGAGTTCCTCTTCCAGCAGCGCTTCGTCCCACGCGCCGCTCGCAATGAAATGATGCAACTGGTCGTAGTCGCCAGGCGCCCATCGCGACGCCATCGGCTCCACGCTCTTGCGGTCGCCCGGCCCAATCAGCCCAGCAACGTAGAGCGGACACATCCTTCGGCGCGCCTTGTGTCCGAGCCGCGCCAGGAACGGCGCAAGCCACCGCTCCAGATCCCCGCCACAGTCCGCCACGCCGGCTCTCCAAATCACGGAGCCGACGATCGGGCAAAATCCTTTCCGAACTCTCAATCTGCCAAAGTAGTGCTAGGTAGGGGACTCATTTAAGTCCACGCGATGATTATAGCGGCGAGAGCGAGGCCCGAGAGATAGTTTTGAGCGAGGCGGTCGTATCGGGTTGCGACGCGTCGCCAATTCTTCAGTTTGCAGAACATGCGTTCAATGACGTTTCGGCGCTTATAGGCGGCGCGATCGAGTGGGTATGGCGTGCGCCTCGAGGCGGTGGAGGGAATGGCCGCTCGGATCTTTCTTTGCCTGAGCCACCGGCGCAGACTGTCGGCGTCGTAGGCCTTGTCGGCGAGCAGGCGCTTTGGTTTTGCGACGGCGCCGAGAAGCGGAATGGCCATGACGACGTCGGCGACGTTTCCGGGCGTCAGCGCGAAAGCGACCGGTCTGCCGCGATCGTCGGCCAAAGCATGAATCTTGCTCGTTCTTCCGCCCCGCGAGCGGCCGATCGCTTCTTCAAACTCCCCCTTTTTGAGCCGCTCGCCGAGCGATGCGCTTTGACGTGGCTGCTGTCGATGGAGAGCTCGTCGGGAATGGGGCCAGCGGCCGCCATCTTCTCGAAGATGCGCTGCCAGACACGGCGCTGAGACCAGCGATTGTAACGGTTGTAGATCGTTGTCGGCGGCCCATAGGCGGGCGGAACGTCGCGCCATCGACAGCCTGTCTTCAAGACATGAAGGATGCCCGAGATGACGGTGCGGTCGTCGACGCGCGGCTTGCCTGGCCTGCCGCGCGGCAGGTGCGGGCTGAGCGCCTTCCAAGCCTCATCCGACAGCCAAAATAAGCTCTTCGCCATGACGATCGCCCTCCAGCGACTCAAATCAGGCGTAAATATACAATCAAAATCAATAAACTGTATGGGTACTCAACCTAGCACTACTTTGGCAGATTGAGAGTTCGGAAAGGATTTTGCCCGATCGTCGGCTCCGTGATTTGGAGAGCCGGCGTGGCGGACTGTGGCGGGGAT
>JBKQHN010000171.1:0-33559 GCA_052148755.1 Beijerinckiaceae bacterium
CGCAATCTGCATATCCCGCTCTAAATCTTTAGAATCGATCACGTTCATGGTTTTCGATTGAATCAATCCAAAATCATCGTGATCTAGTGAAGGATCTGGCTCAGAAACAGTTTCGTGCGCTCCTGCCGGGGTGCAGAAAAGAACGCGTCGGGGCGACCGATCTCAACGATTTCCCCGCCGTCCATGAAGATCACCCGGTCTGCAACTTGCCGCGCAAAGCCCATTTCATGCGTCACGCAAAGCATCGTCATGCCTTCCGTCGCAAGTTCCAGTATGGTATCGAGCACTTCCTTGACCATTTCCGGATCGAGCGCCGAAGTTGGCTCGTCGAACAGCATGATTTTCGGGCTCATGCACAAGGCTCGCGCAATCGCGGCTCTTTGCTGCTGGCCGCCCGACAATTGGCCGGGGTATTTCAGCGCCTGGTCTGTGATCCGCACGCGTTCGAGATAATGTTTGGCAAGTTCTTCCGCAGCGGCTTTGGCCATTTTGCGGACGTGAATGGGCGCCAGCATGCAATTTTCCAGAATGGTCAGATGCGGGAACAAGTGAAAATGCTGGAAGACCATGCCAACGTCGCGACGCACGGCGTCGATCGTCGCGGCGTCGCGCGACAACGTTATGCCGTCGACCTTTATGCAGCCTTTTTGGAAAGTTTCGAGCGCATTGATACAGCGGATCAGGGTTGATTTGCCCGATCCGGACGGGCCGCATATGACGATGCGTTCGCCGCTTCTAACGCTGAGATCTATGCCGCATAAGACACGGAAATGTCCAAACCATTTCTCCAGTCCTGCGATCTCCACGGCGATTGGTGCGACAGCGGCTTCGCGTGATTTTTCCTCGTTCATCGAACCTCAACTGTTTCCGTTCGATCGCTTTGACCAGAAAGCCTGCGCTCGACAAAGAGCGAATAGCGCGACATGCCGAAGCAGAACACGAAATAGAATATGGCGGCAAATATGTAACCTGTCGCTGTGATCGTCGGCCCGGCCCAGTCGGGATCGAGCCTGGCCGAATCGACGGTCCGCAGAAAATCGAAAATGCCGACTGTCGCCACCAGCGTCGTATCCTTGAAGAGAGCAATGAACGTGTTGACGACGCCGGGAATTACGAGACGCAGAGCCTGCGGCAGGATGACGAGGCGCTGCATTTGCCAGAACCGCATTCCAAGCGCGCGCGACGCCTCATATTGTCCCTTCGGCATGGCTTGCAGTCCGCCGCGGATCACTTCGGCCATATAGGCCGAAGCGAACAAAGCGACGCCGACAAGAGGCCGCAACAACAGGTCCGGCGTCATGGATTCGGGCAGGAACATAGGCAGCATCCGATTGGCCATGAACAGGACGGCGATGATCGGCACGCCACGCACAAACTCGATGATGCCTGTGCAGACGTAACTCACCGCGGGCAGCTCGGAGCGCCGCCCGAGCGCCAGGAGTATGCCGAGCGGCAGCGAAACAACGATGCCGACGCCGGCAACGAGCAGGCTGACGAAGACGCCGCCCCACAGATCGCTCGGCACGCGGATGAGACCGATTTCCGGTAGTCCGAAGAGCAACACGAAGCATAGAACAGGATAGGCCACGAAGAAAAAGATTGCGGCCAGCCGGCGCCCCGGCGCCTCGAGCCAGAGGAGCCATGCGATAAGAGCCAGTCCGAGCCCCATCGCGATATCGACGCGCCAGCGCTGATCGATCGGATAGGATCCATAGGTGAAATAGGGAAGCTTATGGATGATGTAGGCCCAACAGGCGCCGGCGCCCGGCGCGCGGCAGAGCACGCCGTCAGGCGCATTCCAGACCGCATCGAGGACGAGGAAACGCAACAGACCGGGCGTCAACCAAACAATGAGCGCGAGCCCGAACAGACTCATCAGGGTCGAAATCGGCGACGCAAAAAGCAACCGCCTCAACCGTGCCACTCTATCGGACTGCCTGTTGCGCAGGGAGCGCGGGCCGCCAGCCAATTCGGGGTCCTGCGCCATCTCAACGCTCCACCAGCGCAATGCGGCGATTGTAAAGATTCATGGCAGCCGAAGTCAGAAGGGAGATCGCGAGATAGACCGCCATCGTGAGGCCGATGATCTGAATGGCCGCGCCGGTCTGATTGAGCACTGTGCCCATGAAGACCTGGACGAGATCGGGGTAGCCGATGAACACCGCCAAGGATGAATTCTTGAGCAGGTTCATGTATTGGCTCGTCAACGGCGGCACGATGACCCGCATCGCCTGCGGAACGATCACATATTTGCGCGTTTGCGCAGGTGAAAGTCCGAGCGCTTCGGCAGCTTCGGTCTGGCCCTTGGGGACGGCTTCTATGCCCGAACGCACGATCTCGGCAATGAAGGCCGCTGTGTAAAGGACGAGGCCGAGAAGGAGCGCGACGAGTTCCGGCACAAGTTTCGTCCCGCCGACGAAATTGAACCCTTGCAGCTGTGGCACGGACAGAGTGATCTCGCTCGCAAACAGGTGGTAAGCAATGAGCGGCGGCGCCACAATCAGCAAAGCCCTGACAAAAAAGCCGAGCGATGGCGGCCGGCCGGCGCGCAGCCGACGCCGACGCGCCGAGGCGCCAAAAACAAGCGCGGCGCAAACTCCGGCGAGCGAAGCCGCCGCAACCCATGCCCAGCCCGCTGAAAAGACCGGTGTCGGAACATAAAGGCCGCGCACATTGAGATAGATGGAGCCCCAGAATGCCAGCGATTGGCGCGGCGCCGGCAAACTGCTCAAGACGGCATTGTACCAGAACAGCAATTGCAGCAGCAGCGGCACATTGCGGATCGCCTCGACATAGATCGTCGCGAGGCGCGCCGCGATGGCATTTGCCGAGAGCCGGGCGATGCCGACGAGAAAGCCGAGAAAGCTCGCCATGACGATGCCGATCGCTGCGACGACGAGCGTATTGAGAAGGCCGACAAAGAAGGCTTGGCCATAGGTCGAGGTGGCGCTATAGGGAATCAGTGTCTGATTGATGTCGAAACCCGACACTTGATCCAAGAACCGGTAATCGGTGGGGATGCCATGCGCCCGCATATTGAGGAGCGCATTGGCGAAGGCCATGTAAAGAAGCAGGCCGAGCGTCACCAGGAAAAGCCCTTGCAGGCCGAGGCTGCGCACGCGCGTATCACGCCAAAACATCACGCGAGAGCTCCGAAGCAACACCATATCTTCTCGAACAAGATGAGCAATTTCCGCTCTGCGGGTCGAGTTGCAATTCTCCAACGTGAAGCGGGCTCAGCGGACCGGAGGCGCATATTGAATGCCGCCTTTCGACCACAGTGCATTGAGGCCGCGTTTGATCTTTAACTTCGAGCCCTCGCCGAGGTTGCGATCAAACACCTCTCCGTAATTGCCGACGAGCTTGATGATGCGAAAGGCCCAGTCGCGATTGAGACCCAAGCCTTCGCCGAAATTGCCCTCGAGCCCGAGCAGACGTCGGATTTCAGGATCTTCCGACCTTGCTTTCTCGTCGACATTTCGCGACGTCACGCCCGCCTCTTCCGCATCGAGCATGGCGAAATTCACCCATTTCACCAAGTTGAACCATAGATCGTCGCCTTGCCGCACGGCGGGACTGAACGGCTCTTTCGAGATGATTTCTGGCAACACGACATGCGCGTCGGGATTGCTGAGCTTGATGCGCTGGGCGAACAGGCCCGAGGCGTCCGTCGTATAGGCATCGCAGCGGCCCGAGTCATAGGCCTTCAAGGCTTCGTCGGAAGTCGCGAAATCCACCGGCTCGTATTTCATGTCGTGAGTGCGGAAGAAATCGGCGAGGTTGAGCTCCGTTGTCGTGCCTTGCTGCACGCAAACCGATGCACCTGATAATTCGAGGGCCGACGAGATGTTGAGCTTCTTATGCACAAGGAAGCCTTGGCCGTCATAATAGGTGACACCGGTGAACAGCAGGCCCTGGCCAACTTCGCGCGACTGTGTCCAGGTCGTGTTGTGCGCCAGAACGTCGATTTCGCCCGATTGCAGCGCGGCAAAGCGGTCCTTGGCCGTAAGGGCGATGAATTTCACCTTCGCCGGATCATTGAAAATCGCCGCCGCAATGGCGCGGCAGAAATCGACGTCGAGGCCGGTCCAATTGCCCTTGTCGTCGGGCAGGCCGAATCCCGCGAGACCCGGATTTGAACCGCATTGCAGATAGCCGCGATTTTTGACCTGGTCGAGCGTACCAGCTCTAGCCGTCACCGCGCCGAGACAAAGGACCGCCGCGGCGATGAAAGCGCAGAATTTCGACATAAAAACACTCCAGCCATGGCATGCACGGCATCGGCGCCGCCTATGCGAGGCAAGTCAGCGAATGCAACCGCCGCATTGTTCGGGCGCAGGATGGCCCGGCACAAGGTCTCATCGATCCGATGGACCTTCGATGAGACTATGTGCCAAGACCATAAGTTGAAGCATGTCCTCAACAAGGCAGCTCAAAAGTGATCACTTTTCCGCACCGTGGTCACCCCGCGCCGTCCCGTTAGATGGATTGGCCAACCATCCAGAAAAGTCGCCATATCAATAGGTTGAAACACATGGTTTAGAGAAAGAAGAAGCTCCGAATGCGGGACATGCTAGTGCCTGAACTATCGATTCTATTACGTGTCGAGGTCAAGCTCAATGTGGCAGCCGGCAGCAGGCTTGAATTGACGACTGAGGCTTGACGCGAGCCGGTGCGACCCGCAATTTGCGCTGCAGCATTGGTCTGCGGACGCGAATAGTGCCGGTTCCGTGCGATAGTGCCGTCGAAGCGGCGCTAGCATTGGCACGAAGCATAACATTCACGCAAACGGGACGGGGTTATGACGAAGACGACACCGGAGTCGCGTAAAAAACTTAAGAACCGGACCAAACTCGCGCATGCCGGCCGACAACCTTTCGCCCATTACGGGTTCGTCAATACGCCGATCTATCGCGGTTCGACGGTACTTTTCCCCACCTTCGAGGATCTTTCCGCGCGCAATGCTCCCTATGTCTATGGCACACACGGAACGCCGACAACGGAGGCGCTCGAAAGCGCCTGGACCGAATTTTCCGCAGCGGCCGGAACCGTGCTCGCTCCCTCAGGCCTCGCGGCGATTTCTCTGGCACTGTTCGCAGCGGTGAAAGCCGGCGATCATATCCTGGTCACCGATTCCGTTTATCGTCCGACCCGCAACCTGTGCAACGGCCTGCTCAAGCGCATGGGGGTCGAGACGACCTATTATGATCCGTGGATAGGTGCCGCAATCGAAAGCCTGGTGCGGCCCAACACGAGCGTCATCTTTCTCGAATCGCCCGGCTCACAAAGTTTCGAAATTCAGGATGTTCCGGCGATTGTCGCGGTGGCCGAGGCCAAAGGTCTCTGCAGCATTCTCGACAATACTTGGGCGACGCCGCTTTACTTTCCGCCCCACGCGCATGGCATAGATCTGGCCGTGGAGGCCGGCACCAAATATCTCTCCGGCCATTCGGATCTCCTTCTCGGTCTCGTCTCCGCCAAAAATACCCGCTGGCTCAAGACATTGCAGGCGACTTACGATGCTTTCGCCATGTGCCCGGGACCGGAAGATGTTTTTTTGGCGCTGCGCGGCATGCGCAGCTTGGAACTGCGGCTGCGCGAAGCCGAGCGGCAAGGGCTTGCCATGGCCGAATGGCTCGCCAATCGAAAAGAAGTCTTCAGTGTTCTTCATCCCGCCCTGCCGACCTGTCCGGGTCACGCGATTTGGAAACGCGATTTCTCGGGCTCCTCGGGGCTTTTCTCAGTGTTGCTCGCCCCGTGTTCGCAAGCTGCTCTCGCCGCATTTTTTAACGGCCTGCAACTCTTCGGCATGGGCTATTCGTGGGGCGGGTACGAAAGTCTCGTCATCCCCTTCGACTGCCGCACCTATCGCAGCGTGACGCGCTGGGAGCCTCCCGGCCCGGCTCTGCGCTTTTCCATCGGTCTCGAAGATGTCGAAGACTTGCAAGCCGATCTCGAGGCCGGTTTTCTGCGCATGCGGGATGCCGGTTGAACGTATTCGTCAGCGCCGGTCCAGAGCATCGGACATTCAAGTGAATCCCTATCCAGCGGCGGCGAAGTCGTTTTTGCATCCGGCGGGCTCGAACAGGTCGCGGACTTTGCGGTTGGATCCCTAGCGCGTATTCCGATCGGGTGGAATCACCCGATCGATCAAGAATGCGCGCCAATTCAAAAAGTTGGAGCATGTCCTTGTCGGAAAAGTGGGGCCACTTTTCCGGGACATGCTCTAACGCGTCGTCCGATCCAGCAGATAGGCGATGTTGCGGTAGGGCACGCCGGCGTGCTCGGCCAAACCGATTTCGCAGGTACGATTGGAGGAATAACCGGCTTCGCAGCCGGCCGGAACCTGCAGCGCCAATTGCCTGAGCGCATGGTCGTTCAATTGTGGGGTCGTAAAGCCCTTGTCCCCCGCAAATCCACAGCAGGCGACACCATCGGGGGTCACCGCGATGGCCGCACAGGCTCGAGCCAAACCCACCATCTTGTCGCCGAGCCCCATCTTGAAGGCACCGCAATTGAGGTGAAGCAGCACCGGCTCCGCCTGCTGACGGGGTTTCAGGCGGGGCAGCACGGAGTCGTGCAGGAACTCGATGGAATCCACGATCTGCAGGCGGTCACAAAGGAAGGTTCGCATCCGCCACGTACAGGTCGAAGCATCCATCACGATGGGCAGCCGGCCGTTATCGCTGGCTTTGCGCAGAGCATCCTCCAACTCGGCCGCCTTGGCGTCGGCAGTGTACTGCAGGCCCTTGCTCTCGAAGGGTTGGCCGCAACACAGTCCATTGAGTCTCTCGGGATAGACCACGCCGTAGCCGGCTCTCACCAGCAGCCGCGCCATGACTGTCGGCAGCGACTCGGTTTCCGGGTCCCCCACCGCAGGCCCCATGGTCCGTGAAAGGCAAGCCGGGACGTAGACGACCGCGCCGGCGTTTCCCGCCGCTGGCATGGGGTTGAAGGAGGCAGCAGTCGGCAAGGCCCTGCCGACCTTGGGGACCATGCCGCCAGTCAGCTTGCGTGCCGCCGCGGCCAGCGCCGCGGTGGTGTCTGGTCCGCCGGTGCGGCTGACCAAGGCGGCCAGTCCCAGTGCGGCTTTGGTGGCTTGCATGGCGCCGCCGTAATGCCGACCCACCCAGCCGGCGACCGACCGCGCCGTAGAGCCGCGCCGGCGACCGCGCAATAGCTTGATCAGTCTGCCGGTCTCGATCTCCACCGGACAGGCGGTGGCGCAGAGTCCGCAGGCGGCGCAGGTGTCGATACCCTGATAGTCGTACAGCGTGCGGAGCTCTGACGCCGTCTTGCCCGCTGCCGCCAGTCGGGAGATCTCACGCCACGACGTTATGCGCTGCCGCGGCGACAGGGTCATCCCGTGCGACGGGCACAGCCGTTCGCAGAAGCCGCATTCGGTACAGGTGTCGACCAGCCCATGGGCGGCAGGCAACGGCTTGAGGTTCTCCAGGTGGCCACGCGGATTGGAATCGAGCACGACACCGGGATTGAGCAGTCCTTGCGGGTCGAGAAGATGCTTGATGTCCCACATCAGCGCCGTCGCTTCGACGCCCCATTCCATCTCGACGAACGGCGCCATGTTGCGGCCGGTGCCATGTTCGGCCTTGAGGCTGCCGTCGTATTTTCTGACTACCAAGTCGCACACCTCGTCCATGAAGCGCGCGTAGCGCTCGACTTCGGCCTTGATGCCGAAATCCTGGGTGAAGACGAAGTGCAGATTGCCGTCGAGGGCGTGGCCGAAGATGATGGCTTCATGATAGCCGTGCTTGGCGCACAGATGTTCCAGATCGACGGTGGCGGCGGCCAGCGATTCGATCGGAAAGGCAACATCCTCGATGATCACGGTGGTGCCCACGGGCCGTACCGCGCCCACCGCCGGGAAGAGGCCCTTGCGGATCTTCCACAGCTTGCCGTACTCGCCGGGGTCGTCGGTGAAATTAGCAGGAGACAGGGTGGTGACGTCGGCCAGCACCTTGCCGATGGCTGTGATGTTGGTGTCCAGAAGGGCGGCGTTTTCGGCGCGGGTCTCCACCAGCAGGGCGGTGACGCCGTCAGCCAGTCCGCGGATCTGGGGTGGCATGCCCGGCTTGTCCTCGACTGAACGCAGGGATGCACGGTCCATCAGCTCAACTGCCGACACCGGCGCCGATTTCAGCAGCGCCACGCTACGGCACGCCTCGGCAATGTCGGGGAACAGCAGCAGCGCGCTGGCCTTATTGGCGTGTTCGGGCACGGTGCGATAGGTAATCTCGGCGATGAACCCTAGTGTTCCTTCCGAGCCGATCATCAGATGCTGCAGGATGTCGAGCGGGTCTTCGAAGTCCACCAGGGCATTGAGGCTGTAGCCGGTGGTGTTTTTGATAGCGAACTTGTGCCGGATGCGTTGGCGCAGAGTCGCGTCAGCCTGGATGCGGCGGCGCAAGACGTCGAGGGAGCCGAGCAGGCCGGAATGCGAGGCGCGGAACGCCGCGATGCTGGCCGGGTTACCGGTATCAACCAGGGTGCCGTCGGCTAGCACGACGCGCATCGAGGCCAGAGTCTGGTAGGAATTGTCCGAGGTGCCGCAGCACATGCCGCTGGCATTGTTGGCGGCGATCCCGCCGATCTTGCAAGAGTCGATGGAAGCCGGGTCAGGACCGATCTTGCGAGCGAATGCGGCAAGCCGCCGGTTGGCTTCGGCGCCCGTCACGCCCGGTTGCAGACGGATGACGTCGCCTTCCTGCTCGATCTCGATCTTGGTCCAACCGTTGCCCAGAATCATCAGCACCGAATCGCTCACCGCCTGGCCCGACAGCGAGGTGCCGGCAGCCCGGAAGGTCACGGGAGCACCGTGTAGACGGCAGAGCGCCAGCACTCCTTTGACCTCGGTTTCGTCGGCGACCTCGACCACAACCTGGGGAACCAAACGGTAAAAGCTGGCGTCGGTGCCGTAGGCCAGCCGGCGCAGAGGATCGGTGATCAACCGCTCGACTGGAACGACGCCGAACAGATCATGGATCAGGGCCGGATAATCGATTTGCGACATTGAGCTAGTCCTGTCCGATCAGCAAGACGATCAGCTCCTTGGGTCCGTGAACGCCGTAGGCGAGGGTCTGTTCGATATCGGCGGTCTTGCTGGGGCCCGACACCAGCACCGCATTGGTCGGCATGCCGCCGGCCCAGTCTTGCGACGCCATCGTCTCAGCCAGAGAGTTGGCAATACTGCCTTCTTCCACCAGCGCCACATGGATCGGCGGCAGAAGGCTCATCAGCCGAGGCTCGTCAGCCGTCGGCCACAGCACCAGCGAACCGGTCTCGGCAATACCGCAGCGGGCGGTGGTCAGCGCCGCCGCCGCATCGTGCAGCAGCACGGATTTCATCTCCTCGATGCTGCGGTCGTAAGGCAGCAACCGGGGCGAAGCGGCGCCGGCCCAGGCGGCAGCAAGTTGCTTGCCCGTCTCATTGGCGGGAGCGTACAGCACCGAGGAGACCCCCTTGTTGGCGAGGATGGTCTGCAACCGATCGGGCCAGTTGGCGCGCGTCACCTCGTGAACGTCGGCATGCGAGGCCTCGAGCATCTGGCGGAACTTGGCGCTGCGGCCGTCGCCGTAGCTGGGCGGGGTCCAGTCGGGCCGGTCGGGCAGGACGCGCTTGGGCGCCGCCCTGAGACGGCCGAGGATGCGGGATTTGGCATCACTCATCGGAGAAGCCCTTCTCGCGGGCCAATCGATGCAGGCTCTTGGCGGCGAATCTCGGTTTGGTCCGCACGCTCGTCCACTGCTTGAGCATGGGCAGCGACGACGGCATCAGGTTGCCGACCAGCCCCATCGCCCGAGTGGCGAGGCCATAGACCAGCGGCATGGCGTACATAGCTTTCCACCCGGCCCAGCCCAGCGTTTCGGCCAGCGAGCCGCCGCTGCCGCCGCCCTTGACCGCGGCGGCGGCGGATGGGCGCACCGATTCGGTGCGTAGCCGCACCAGCAGATCCGGGATGGGAATTTCCACCGGACAGACATCGGCGCAGGCGCGGCACAGCGTCGAGGCGTGCGGCTGGTCGCCGGCACAATCGAGGCCTTCCAACTGCGGCGTCAGGATTTTTCCGATCGGACCGGGATAGGTGAAGGTGTAGGTGTGGCCGCCCACACGAGTATAGACCGGGCAATGGTTCATGCAGGCGGCGCAGCGGATGCAGCGCAGGGTATCGCTGAGTTCGACGTCGCCGTAGACCCGAGACCGGCCGCTATCCAGCAGCACCAGATGAACTGCCTTGGGTCCATCCTTGTCGCCCTGCCGGCGTGGCGACGAGATCATGTTGACATAGGTGGTGATGGGCTGGCCGGTGGCCGAGCGCGGCAGCAGCGACAACAGCGGCGCGACGTCGTCGAGAGTCTCCAACACCTTTTCGATTCCGGTCACCGCGATGTGCAGCGGCGGCAGGGTGGTGGACAAGCGGCCGTTACCCTCGTTCTCGATCAGCACCAAGGTGCCGGTTTCGGCGATGGCAAAGTTGACACCGGATATGCCGGCGTCGGCGTCGGCAAAGCGGCCTCGCAGCGTCTTGCGCGCGGCGGCGGTAAGCTCGTCCACATTCTCGGTATAGATTTCGCCTTCGATCTTGTCGGCGAACAGCTGTGCGATCTCGCCCTTGTTCTTGTGAATGCAGGGCATGACGATGTGCGACGGCGCTTCGCCCGCCAGCTGGACGATGAACTCGCCGAGATCCGATTCGACGGCCGCGATGCCGTGTGCTTCCAGGTAGCTGTTGAGATGCATTTCTTCGGTGACCATGGACTTGCCCTTGATCACCTGTTTGGCACCGGCGGCCTGAAGAATGCCCAGCACGATGGCGTTGGCCTCGTCGGTGGTCTCGGCCCAATGGACCTGGATTCCGTTGGCGCTGCAGCGGGTGTCGAGGCGTTCCAGCAGCTCGGGCAGCCTCGCCAGCGCGCGGGCGCGAACGGCGGCACCGCGAGCACGCAGGCTGTTCCACTCTTCGGCATCGGGGAACTGGGCGGCCCGCTTCTCCATCAGGCCGTCCATGGCGCGCCGAAAATTCGCCCGTAGCTTGGGGTCGTTGAGGGCGACATGGGCCTTGCCCTCGAAATTCGATGTCCGGACTTCAGCGGCCATGGCAGCGCTCAAACAGGAACTCGGCGATGTGTCGTGGGCGGAAGCCCTTGCGGCTCTTCTCGGCGGCACCGCTGATATTCATCAGACAGCCGCAATCGCCCGAGATCACCTGGGTGGCGCCGGTGGCCTCGATAGACGCGAGCTTGTCGGCAACCATAGCGGCTGAGATTTCCGGCTGCTTGATCGAGAAGGTGCCGCCGAAGCCGCAACATTCCTGTTCGCGCGCGTTCTCGATGAAGGTGACGTTGGCCAGTTGGCGCAGCAGCCGCTTAGGCTGGTCCACTACTCTCATCTCGCGCTGGGCATGGCAGGAGCCATGCCAGGTGACCGTCACCGGCGCGCCCTTGTCCACGAGCTTGATGTCGAGCACGTCGACCAGGAACTGGGTGAGCTCGTAGACCCGCCCGGAGAACGCCACCGCCCGGGCATGGTCGGGATCTCCCTCGAATAGCCCGGGATAGTGGGTCTTCATCATGCCGGCGCAAGACCCCGATGGCACCACCACCGGCCAATCGCCGGGAAAGGCATCGAGTTGGAGACGGGCGACGGCCCGCGCCTCGTCCTGATAGCCGTTGTTGCGCGCCGGCTGGCCGCAGCAGGTCTGCTTCTGCGGAAACAGGACCTTGATGCCCTCGCGCTTAAGTAATTCCATGCCCGCCAAGCCGGCCTCGGGATAGAACAGGTCGATGAGACAAGTGCCAAAAAAGTAGACGGAGTCCGGACGCCGGCGTGGGGCAGAGTGGTTCATGGGCGTTCCAATTTATTTGGCCGGCAGCACGCGCCGACATCCTAACGGTTAGTCCATCTTACCCAAAAAGTAAAATGGTAATTTTTATTGTCCAGATGGTTCCGGGCGGTCTCCACTGGCCCGCGGCCGCTTCGTGAGATCCGACCCTGCGCGCCGTCTGAAGGCAATCTCTCGCCTGGCGTCGGCGTGCTGGGCCTCACGCAACGCCTCCTCGATGGACCCGATATGGGCCTCGGCCATGCTCCGCGCCGCTACCGGGTTGCCGGCGGCGATGGCGTGCCAGATCGCCTGATGCTGGCGGCGGAAGCGGTCGCGCACCCCCTTGCGGCGATAAAGATCGGCGCGATCGTAGAACATTCCGCCCTTCAGCATGCCGAACACCCGGAACATGACCTGGGCCATCACCAAATTGTGGGCGGCCTCATAGATAGCGAGGTGAAAATCGGCGTCGGCCTGCGTCTCCACCTCTGGATCGTCGCCGTCATGCGCCTTCTCCAAGGCTTCAAAGCATGCCTTGAGGTGGGCGAGATCTTTTTCGGTCGCCCGTTCGGCAGCGAGCGCGGCAGCATTGCCTGCCATCAGCCGACGGAACTCGAAATAGTCGAATACGGTCTCCGGGTGCGCCTGCAGCAGCCGCGTCAGCCCGTCGATGGCCGGTTCAGTTCCAGCCGCGTCGTTTAATCTCTTCATGACCATAAAGTAGGACTGGAAAGCGTGTCGTCCAACTCCAAAAAGTTATGGACCGGTCATTTTTCCATTTGCATTGACAGAAGCATTAAGTTATCCGCTATTTTGCTCAGGTATATTCTTTTGACCACGGCTGCCGATAGCGAAAGTATCGGTTGCGCTGCCGTCGGGAGCCATTGAAACTACCAGCAACGCGGCCACTCGAGGGATGCGCCGACGGGGCTTTAGGGGGGAAACATGCAACCGTGGATGCAGGTCTATGATCCGGCCGGGAATCTGTGGCTATCGGCGCTGATCGCCGCCATACCCGTCATCTTTTTCTTCGTGGCGCTGACTTTGTTGCGCCTGAAGGGCCACGTCGCCGCCACGATCACCGTGCTGCTCGCCATGGCGGTAGGGGTGTTATTTTACCACATGCCGATCGCCGTGGCCGCCATGTCGGTGGTGCAGGGATTCTTTTTCGGCCTTTGGCCCATCGCCTGGATCATTGTTGCGGCGGTGTTCCTGTACAAGATCACGGTCAAGACGGGCCAGTTCGAGATCATCCGCTCGTCCGTGGTGGCCATCACCGCCGACCAGCGTCTGCAGATGATTATGATCGGCTTCTCGTTTGGCGCCTTCCTTGAGGGTGCGGCGGGCTTCGGCGCGCCGGTGGCGATCACCGCTGCCCTGCTGGTCGGGCTGGGCTTCAACCCGCTCTATGCCGCCGGCCTTTGCCTGATCGCCAACACCGCTCCGGTCGCCTTTGGCGCTGTGGGAATTCCGATCATCGTCGCCGGCCAGGTGTCGGGCCTCGATGCATTCAAGATCGGCGCCATGGCCGGCCGCCAGCTGCCGCTGCTGTCGTTGATAGTGCCGTTCTGGATCGTCTTCGTCATGGACGGCTTCAAGGGCATCAGGGAAACTTGGCCGGCCATCCTGGTGGCGGGCGGCAGTTTCGCCGTCGGCCAATATTTCACCTCTAATTTCATCGGCCCCGAATTGCCCGACATCATCTCGGCGCTGCTGAGCCTCGTGTGCATCACCGTCTTCCTTAAGTTCTGGAAGCCGGTCAACATCTTCCGCTTCAAGGCCGAGGGCGAGGAGGAGAAACACGCGCACGACTACACAGCCGGCCAGACGATCCGGGCATGGTCGCCGTTCCTGGTGCTGACCGCCATGGTCGCCATCTGGAGCCTGAAGCCGTTCAAAGCGATGTTTGCCAAGGGTGGTGAACTGGTCTTCACCAACATTAATTGGGAGGTGCCCTACCTCCACAACTTGGTCTCCAAGGTGCCGCCTATCGTCGCCGCCGCAAAGGAGATCCCGGCGGTCTACACCCTGAACCTGCTATCGGCCACCGGCACCGCCATCCTGATCGCCGCCATCATCTCGATCATCTTTCTGCGCCTCAAGGCCTCGGACGGCGTCAAAGTGTTCGGCGAGACCCTCAATGATCTGAAGCTGCCGATCTACACCATCGGCTCGGTGCTGGCCTTCGCTTTCATCGCAAATGCCTCGGGCCTGTCGACTACGATCGCCCTGCGACTGGCCGGCGCCGGCGACGCCTTCCCGTTCTTCTCACCCATCCTCGGCTGGCTGGGCGTCTTCCTGACCGGGTCGGACACGTCGTCCAACGCTTTGTTCAGCTCGCTCCAAGCCACCACCGCCAACCAGATCGGGGTCAAGGACATTCTGCTGGTGGCTGCCAACAGCACCGGTGGCGTCACCGGCAAGATGATCTCGCCGCAGTCGATCGCGGTGGCCTGTGCCGCCGTGGGTCTGGTGGGATCGGAGTCGAATCTGTTCCGTTTCACCCTCAAGCACAGCATCATAATGGTGCTGATCATCTGTGTGGTCACCACAATCCAGGCCTACCTGCTGCCGGGAATGATTCCTTGATCGCTCAGACCTGCCGCCGCTCACGATCCTTGCGTTGCAACCTGGACATGATCGACGACCTTCGCTACGGCAGGTGGCGGAATGTTGAGACGGGCAACGTAATCTGCATTTGGAGAAACCGGCGCATCAATTGAGGGCAAGGGATGGCGGAACCGATTCGGCCGGCAAAGCTGGCGGATACCATAGCAGATCACTTGGAGCAGCTTATCCTCGAGGGCAGCCTCCGGCCGGGCGAGCGCCTGCTGGCCGAACGCGAGCTGGCGCAGCGCTTCGACGTGTCGCGCCCCAGCCTGCGCGAGGCGCTTGGAAAGTTGGAGAAACGCGGCCTGCTTCATTCCGGCCGGGGCGGCGCCACGTTCGTCGCGCCGTTGCTGGGTGAGGGCTTCACCGAGCCGCTCTACTCGGCGCTGGCGGCGCGGCCCGAGACCACCTTCGACTACCTGGAATTTAGGCGTTTCGTCGAGGGCTCGGCCGCCTATTTCGCTGCGCTGCGCGGTACCGACATCGATCGTACCCTGATCCGTGAGGGCTTCGAGACCATGGAGGCTGCCCACCACAAGGTTGATCCCAGCGATGAGGCCGATGCCGACGCCGATTTCCATCTGGCCATCTACGAGGCGTCGCACAATCTGGTGATGCTGCACATTATGCGGTCTCTGTCCGAGATGCTGCGCAAGGACGTGTTCTACAACCGCGCCAAACTTTATCAGCGCCAGGGCGTGCGCGAATTGCTGCTGGAGCAGCACCGCGCCATCTACGAGGCGGTGATGGCTGGCGATCCAGAGGCGGCCCGAGCCGCCGCCGAAGCCCATATCGATTTCACCCGCGACGCACTTCAGGAAATTTCCAAGGCCGATGCCCGGCTGGAGGTTAGTTTGCGCCGCATCGCCAAGAGCGACGTGGCGGCAGCGCGCAGCTAGAGCACCGAACCCTCAAGCGAATCGATATCCTGCGGCGGCGAAGGCGTTTCTGCATTCAGTGGGTGCGAACAGGTCGCAGATTGGGTGCTGCCGCTGTTCGATTGGCCTTCACATTCGCTGTTTGGGCTTTCGCCGCAAGACGGTTGCATCTCGCGCCGCTCGGCGCCTTGCTGGCTGTAAGACTAGCGAAGATGGCCGATGCTTCAAGACCGAGACGTCGCATCGGTGTTGAAGAGAAACTAGGGCGGCTTGCGCCGCCCTTTTTTTGCGCTCGGGCCGCTGACGGGACTCAGACCAGCTGCTTTAAGAATTCGTCGTGATTCATGGGATGCGAGAACATTCCGAAATTGTGCGCCTCGGCCATTTTCTGCTCTTCCAGGCTCAGTGCTGCCGTGCAGTCTTTCAGAGTTATGACGTCAAAACCGTGTTCGTAGGCGGTGCGCATGGTCGATTCCACGCAGCAGTTCGTCAGGAAACCGGCCAAAACCACGGTCTGTATTCCCTTGCTGCGCAAAATGAAGTCGAGGTTGGTGCTGGCAAATGTATCCAAGCCGCGTTTGCCTTCAATCAGGATATCCCCAGGCTGCGGCGTCAACACGTCGACGATTGCCGCGCCCCACGTTCCCTTGCGAAACGCCTTGTTGTCGACAACGCCTTTCAGGATTCCATAGGGTTTGCCGGTGAGTTCATGATAGCCCTCGGCGAAGCTGATGGGGGCATACATCACAGTTATGCCAGCTTTGCGACTCTTGTTCACGACGTCAACGGTGTTGGCGAGCATGTTGTTCGATTCCATGACGCCTTTGACGCCGTCATGAAAAACCCCGCCGGTCGTGGTGAAGTCGTTTTGGAATTCGATCAGGACAAGACCTGTCGTTGCCGGATTGAATTGCGTATTCATCGATTGCGCTCCTTGCGTTCCCTGCTTAGAAGTGTCTGCGGCGAAGAGCGTGGTCCCGGTGCCGAGAAACGCGAGCCCAACGCCGGCAGCACCAGCTGCTTTCAAGATCGTGCGCCGACTGCTTTCGGCACACGTGATGAGTTCCGTTTGCTTTTCCATGTCCTCCCCTTTGCTCATGATTTGGTTGAAACAGCGCTATGCGCTCTTCATTCGGACGAGCCACGCTACGCCAGTTCGTCGGGCAGCGGGTAACAGCCGATTGTTACAAGTGCGCCAATCGAGATTATGTTGATCCAACCCTGCAAGTCGCAGCGTAGTAGCCTAGTACTACGCGCGCTTGGCGGGGAGGATTTAGACCTACGCCGGCCGTCGGATAATCGGATTGGAAAGCTACGGCGAGGCATTCCTGACGACTTGTCGGTGCCGATCCGCTCGCTCGATGCGGGCGCCGTGTTTGCCCGGGAACGCGCCGCCTTCAAGCCCGTGCGCCGGCCATCTAACCGTCATGTCGAATGGCTCCAAAAATACGACAATCCGGCAGGCCAGATGCTCCGAGGAGAGCTGGTTCCCGTTGTCTGAGCAATTTCCCGTGCATGATTTAAGTGGCGTTCTGCCGGTCCTCTCTCTATGAGGGAGTGTTTTTCAGCGGCCGGCCCGATTTAACCCAGGCAGGAAACATCGGCTCTTCAGAAACACCAACTATTTGATCTAGCGTGCCGATCTATCCTTGCGCTTGAGTAGGATGCACAAGCGTGGGACCGCTACTCCGGATTTGATCTGTCAATTCAAACCTGGCACTTTCCACAACCCCGAAGTCGTGGGATTAAGGCTCGTGAAATTAAAGAGCTAGGTGGAGCGCCATGTCGCTGAAAATGCCGGAACCGGATCAAGCCGTGCTGGGCCGCAGAGGCGAGATCATCGCGGCGCTCAAAGCGATCGTGCCGGGCGAGGCGGTTGTTGCCGATCGCGATGGCATGCGCGCCTATGAGAGCGATGGCTTGACCGCCTATCGGCAAATGCCACTCGTCGTCGTCTTGCCGGAAACGACGGCACAGGTCGCGGCGATCCTGCGCTGGTGCGGGGAAAATAATGTCAAGGTCGTGCCGCGTGGCGCCGGGACTTCGCTGTCCGGCGGCGCCCTGCCGCTTGCAGACGGCGTTCTGCTCGGGATGGCAAAATTCAACCGCATCCTCGAAATCGACTACGAAAATCGAGTCGTGGTCGCGCAGCCGGGCGTAACCAACCTCCGACTGACGCAAGCGGTCGAGGACCGCGGCTGCTATTATGCGCCGGATCCCTCGAGCCAGATCGCTTGCACGATCGGCGGCAATGTCGCGGAAAATTCCGGCGGTGTGCATTGCCTCAAATATGGCCTGACGACCAATAACGTACTTGGCGTGGAGCTCGTGCTGCTCACCGGCGATGTCGTTCGGCTTGGCGGCAAGCATCTCGACAGTGCGGGGCTCGACTTGCTCGGCCTCATCGTCGGCTCCGAAGGCCTTCTCGGTGTCGTCACCGAAGTGACTGTCCGCATTCTGCCGAAGCCGGACTCGGCACGCGCCGTTCTGCTCGGATTTTCCAGCATCGAAAGCGCCGGCCAATGCGTCGTCGATGTCATTGCCGCCGGCATCATTCCGGCCGGCATGGAAATGATGGATAGAATCGCAATCCAAGCCGCCGAAGCCTTCGTCCACGCAGGTTATCCTTTGGATGACGAGGCTTTGCTGATCGTCGAACTCGATGGCCCTCCCGAGGAATGTGAACTTCTGCTTGACGAAGTTGTCGGCATCGGCCGCCGGAATGCCGCGGTTACGGTGAAGGTCGCTCGCGACGACAAGGAAAGGCAGATCTTTTGGGCCGGGCGCAAGGCGGCCTTTCCGGCGGTCGGACGTGTTTCGCCGGACTATTATTGCATGGACGGAACGATACCGCGGCGCGCCCTGCCGCGTGTCTTGGCGCGGATCGCCGAACTCTCGCAAACCTATGGTCTCGCTGTCGCGAATGTCTTCCATGCCGGAGATGGCAATCTGCATCCTCTGGTCCTCTACGATGCGAACCGGCCCGGCGATCTGCAGAAGGCGGAAGACTTCGGCGCCGACATTTTACGGCTTTGCGTCGAGGTCGGCGGCGTGCTCACCGGCGAACATGGCGTTGGTGTCGAAAAACGCGATTTGATGCCTGCGATGTTCAACCGCGTCGATCTCGACGTGCAACAGCGGGTCAAATGTGCTTTTGATCCGGACTTGCTGCTCAATCCCGGCAAAGTCTTTCCGACTTTGCATCGCTGTGCCGAACTTGGCCGCATGCATGTTCATGCCGGCCAGTTGGCCTTTCCCGACCTGCCGCGGTTTTGAACGTGACCCTGACCTCCACCGCCCTCGAAGTGAGAGATGTCGAAGACATCCGCGCAGCGGTCGAAGCCGCCAATGGGGGGCGGACTAAGATCGCCGTTCGCGGCGGCGGCAGCAAAGCGCCGATCGGCCCTCCGATCGAGGCGGCAACCGAAATCGTGTTGACCAAGCTCTGCGGCATCATCGACTATGAGCCGGCCGAACTCGTCCTCACGGCGGCTGTTGGGACAAGCCTCGGCGACATCGAGGCCTTGCTCGATGAGTCTGGCCAAATGCTGGCCTTCGAGCCGATGGATTATGGACCTTTGTTCGGCGCCGCCGAGGCCCGCGGGACGATCGGCGGCACCATTGCCGCCAATTGTTCGGGGCCGCGACGGTTCGCAGCCGGCGCCGCGCGCGACCATTTCTTGGGTTTCGAAGCAGTCTCGGGCCGCGGCGAAATCTTCAAAGGAGGAGGAAAGGTCGTCAAGAATGTCACCGGCTTCGATCTGCCGAAGCTGATGGCCGGATCTTGGGGATCGCTCGCCATCCTCACTCGCGTCACACTCAAAGTGACGCCGCGGCCGCGCAGTTCTGCCACTTTGGTTTTGACTGGCCTGAGCGATCGCGATGCTGCCATGGCTATGGCCAAGGCCGTCGGATCGAGTACCGCAGTGACCGGCGCCGCGCATCTGCCCGCGGCGCGAGCGGCGGCGGTTCCGGTGCTTGCCGCCGCCGGCACTTCGCTCACACTTCTCCGAGTCGAGACCCTCTGTTCGTCGGTCGCGCCGCATACCGATGCGCTTGCAAAGCACCTGCAGTCTTACGGCGCCGCCCTCCGCCTCGACGAGGCGGAAACGCGCGTTCTGTGGCGCTCACTGCGCGACGTGCGGCCCTTCGCCGCCGACCCGCGGCCTTTGTGGCGGATCTCGGTTCCGCCGATGAGCGGCTGGGCGGTAGCGGAAGCTTTGGCACCTATGGGGGCCGAGTGGTTCTATGATTGGGCCGGCGGCCTCGTCTGGCTGACACTGCCCGAGGTGGCTGACGCCGGTGCGACCGCCGTCCGTGCCGCCGCGGCCAAATCGAAAGGCTATGCCACTTTGATCCGGGCTCCGGCTTCCGTGCGCACTATCGTCCCGAGTTTCGAGCCGCAAACGAGCGCGCTGGCCGAGCTGTCGCGCCGCATCAAGACCGCCTTCGATCCGGTCGGCGTCCTCAATCCGGGGCGTTTTTTCCCTACAGGGCAGGGTTAACGATGCAGACGCTGTTTTCCCCGGCCCAACTGCAGAACAAGGACTTTGCGTCCTCCGAACAGGTCATCCGCACCTGCGTTCACTGCGGCTTCTGCACGGCGACCTGTCCAACCTATGTGCTGCTCGGCGATGAGTGCGACAGCCCACGCGGCCGCATTTACATGATCAAAGACATGCTGGAAAACGAGCGGCAGCCGACGCCGCAGGTAGTGAAACATGTCGATCGATGCCTCTCCTGCCTGTCCTGCATGACGACCTGTCCCTCGGGCGTGAATTATATGCATCTCGTCGATCACGCGCGCGCCTATATCGAGGCGCGCTACGAGCGGCCTTACTTCGCGCGCGTCCTGCGCCTCGTCCTGGCGAAAATATTGCCCTATCCGGCGCGTTTCCGTGTGGCGCTGCGGCTCGCGGCCCTGGGGCGGATCTTCGTGCCGGCCCTGCGCCGCTGGCCGGCCTTCAGACCGGTCGCGGCCATGCTCGAACTTGCACCTAAGCGGTTTGCGCCGCATGCGGTTCAGCCATCGACGGCGGTCCCGGCCAAGGCACCGCGCCGCGCCCGCGTCGCCCTGTTGCAAGGCTGCGCGGAGCCGGTCTTGAGGCCTGAGATCCGCGCCGCCACACTGCGGCTTTTGGCACGCTGCGGCGTCGAAACCATTCTCGCCAAAGGAGAGACCTGCTGCGGCGCCTTGGTCCATCACCTCGGCCGCGAAGACGAAGCCAAGAGTTTCGCACGCCGCAATGTCGATGCCTGGATGCATGAGATCGAGACAAACGGCCTTGATGCCATCCTCGTTACGGCATCGGGCTGCGGAACGATGATCAAGGACTATGGCTTCCTGCTGCGCGACGATCCAGCCTTCGCGCAAAAGGCGGCGCGCGTCTCGGCGCTCGCCCGCGATATATCCGAATTCCTCGACGAGTGGGGCTTGCCGCCCGTGCAGCTCAGACCTGCGCTCAGCGTCGCCTACCAGGCGGCCTGCGCCCTGCAACACGGCCAAAGCGTGCGGGCGCAACCTAAACGCCTTCTCGCCGCCGCGGGCTTCACCGTCGCTGAGGTCGCCGAAGCGCATTTGTGCTGCGGCTCGGCCGGCGTCTACAACATCCTGCAGTCCGAAATCGCGACGAAACTGCGTGACCGCAAACTTGCCAATATCGAGGCAACCGGTGCGGACCTGATCGCCAGCGGCAATATCGGCTGCATGACGCAGCTCGGCGTGGCGAGTGGAAAGCCGGTTCTTCACGTGGTCGAACTTTTGGACTGGGCGACCGGCGGCCCGCCTCCACATGGCTTGCAGGGCAAGTCTTGTGAGGATTGAGGCAGAACAGCTTGCAAGGCGCCTCTGACGCCCATACACAAAACGCGTGCAACTGAAGGAGTTGATGATGCAACGGCAGACCGTCGAAGGCTTGCAGATCGCAAAGGTCCTCTATGATTTCGTCAATGAAGAGGCTTTGCCGGGAACCGGTGTCGAGCCGCACGCCTTCTGGGCTGGTTTTGCGGCCCTCGTGCGCGATATGGCACCGCGCAACCGCGCCCTGCTCGATCGCCGCGACGCTTTGCAAGCCGAGATCGATCGCTGGCATCGCGACAATAAGACGAAACCGTTCGATCCCGCGGCCTATCGAGGCTTGCTTGAACGCATTGGCTATATTGGGCCGGATCCGACGCCGTTTTCGGTTGCGACGGCGAATGTCGATGCGGAAATTGCAGAAATCGCTGGGCCGCAATTGGTCGTGCCGGTCACCAATGCCCGCTACGCATTGAATGCCGCTAATGCCCGCTGGGGCTCTCTCTATGACGCGCTCTATGGAACCGATGTCATCCCGGACTCCGAGGGTGCGGTGCGCGGACCGGGATATAACCCGCTGCGCGGCGCGCGCGTCATCGCCTGGGCGCGCGCGCTGCTCGATCGCGTCGCCCCGCTGGCGCAAGGCTCGCATGCGGATGCGACCCTCTATGCGATCCGTGCCGGCGAATTGGTTGTGACCTTGGCAGGCGGTAAGACGACGGGCCTCGCCCAAGCCGAGAAATTCGTCGCCTTCAAAGGCGAGACGGCGGCACCTTCGGCCGTGCTCTTGCGCAATCACGGCCTGCATATCGAAATCCGCATCGACCGCACGCACCCGATCGGCGAATCCGATACGGCGGGTATCGCCGATCTCGTCGTCGAATCCGCAATCAGCACGATCATGGATTGCGAAGACTCTATTTCCGCGGTCGATGCCGACGACAAGGTGCTCGCCTATCGCAATTGGCTCGGCCTCATGAAGGGAGATCTTTCCGCCAGCTTCGATAAGGGCGGCCGCAGCGTGCTGCGGAGCATGGAAAAAGACCGCACCTACACGAAGAAAGGCGGCGGCGAACTCGTCTTGCAGGGTCGCAGCCTGATGCTCGTCCGCAACGTCGGGCATCACATGTATACGGACGCCGTGCTCGACGCGGCCGGCCGGGCCATTCCCGAAACCATTCTCGACGCGACCATCACGTCTTTGATCGCGCTGCATGACCTGCGCGGCAAACACCCGCTGCGCAACAGCCGCGCCGGCTCCGTCTATATCGTCAAGCCGAAAATGCATGGCGCCGAGGAAGTGGCCTATGCGAGCGAAACATTCGGCCGCGTCGAAGCGATTCTGGGCCTGCCGCGGAACGCCATCAAAATGGGCATCATGGACGAGGAGCGCCGCACCAGCATCAATCTCGCCGCCTGCATCGCGGCGGCCAAAGATCGCGTCTTCTTCATCAACACGGGCTTCCTCGACCGCACTGGCGACGAGATTCACACGTCGATGGAGGCGGGCACGATGATCCGCAAGAACGAGATGAAGGGGACAGCCTGGATCAAGGCCTATGAAGACCGCAATGTCGACATCGGCCTTGCCTGCGGTTTGCCGGGCCACGCGCAAATCGGCAAGGGCATGTGGGCGGCTCCCGACATGATGGCCGACATGTTCGCGCAGAAGATCAACCATCCTTTGGCCGGCGCCAATACGGCCTGGGTACCGTCACCGACCGCGGCGACGCTGCATGCTCTGCACTATCATCAGGTCGATGTCGCAGCCAGGCAAGCCGAAATCGCGCACCGCGCCAAGACCGGCCTTGCGCCAATCCTGACGATCCCGCTTGCAACCGAACGCAATTGGTCGGCCGAAGACGTTCAGCAGGAGCTCGACAACAATGCGCAAGGCATATTGGGCTATGTCGTGCGCTGGATCGATCAGGGCGTCGGCTGTTCGAAAGTGCCCGATATCCACAATATCGGGCTGATGGAGGACCGCGCGACCTTGCGCATTTCGAGCCAGCACATTGCCAATTGGCTGCATCATGGCATTACGAACGAGGCGCAGGTGCTTGCGACCTTGAAGCGCATGGCGATCGTCGTCGACCGGCAGAACGAAGGCGATTCCCTCTATCGGCCGATGGCGCCCGGCTATGACGGGCCGGCGTTCAAGGCGGCTTGCGATCTCATCTTCAAGGGTACGTCGCAGCCGAACGGCTACACGGAATGGGTGCTGCACGCCTGGCGGAAAGAGGCGAAGAAGCGCGCGGCAAATGGGTGAATGGAGCGCTCATCCTTCCCCGGAACGGGGAAGGTGTCGGCGGAGCGAAGCGATGCCGACGGATGGGGTTTGAACATGTGTTTTCTCTAAGCTAACCCCACCCGGCCGCTGCGCGGCCACCCTCCCCTTTGCAGGGGAGGGATTTGCAGCTGCGAGATCGAGCGTTTATTTCTGCGTGTCGCCTTAGCGAATCGCTGCCGGGGATGAGGCCCGATTTCATGAGCCAATTGCTCATCAATCAATTTCTGAACGAATTGGATCGCCTGAGAACGGTTTCGGGGACCAATCGCGAGACCGTGGTCCGCGAGGCCTTCAAGGATTTGCTGAAAAACTGGGCGAAGTCGCACGACCTCGTCTTCATTCCCGAATATGAGATCATCACGCCTGCAAAAGAGCGGCGCCTCGTCGATGGCGCTCTGCTCTATTCCTTGCGCGTGCCATTCGGCTATTGGGAGGCAAAAGACGAGAAGGACGATCTCGATGACGAGATCGAGACAAAGTTTCGACGCGGCTATCCTCAGACCAATATCATTTTCGAGGATTCGCGCACGGCGGTTCTGATCCAAAACAGGCAGGAGGTCGTGCGGTGCCCCGTCGACGATACGACTGCGCTGGAGCGGCTTCTCAATCTGTATTTCGCCTATGAGCGGCCGGAGATTGCGCAGTTCCGCAAGGCGGTCGAACAATTCAAGACGGACCTGCCTGCCGTCCTCAAAGCTTTGCGCGAGAAAATTGAAGGATCGGCCGAGAGCAATAGTGCCTTTCGCGCGGAAGAATTGAAATTCCTCCAGCACGCCCAAGAAACAATCAATCCAGCCGTCACTCCCGCCGATGTGCGGGAGATGCTGATTCAGCATATTCTGACCGAGGAGATTTTCTCAAAAGTCTATGACGACGATCAGTTCCACCGGGAAAATAATATCGCCAAGGAGCTCTATGCACTGGAAGCGAAATTCTTCACCGGCAGTGCCAAGAAGCAGACGCTGAAGCAATTGGAGCCCTATTACGCCGCGATCCGCTCCACCGCAGCGCAGATTTCGAGCCATGTGGAAAAGCAGACCTTTCTCAAGGTCATCTACGAGAATTTCTACAAGGTTTATAATCCTAAGGCTGCTGATCGATTGGGCGTGATCTACACGCCGAACGAGATCGTGCGATTCATGATCGAGAGCGCCGATTGGCTCTGCGAAAAACATTTCGGCAAAAATCTTATCGACAGCGGCGTCGAGATCCTCGATCCGGCGACAGGCACCGGCACATTCATTTGCGAATTGCTGGAGCATTTTCGTGGCCAGAAGCAGAAGCTCCTCTACAAATACAAGGAGGAGCTGCACGCCAATGAGGTGGCGATCCTTCCCTACTACGTCGCCAATCTGAACATCGAGGCGACCTATGCGGCGATCTCCGGCCAATATGCGGAATTTCCAAATCTCTGCTTCGTCGACACGCTCGACAATGTCGCCGGGCTCGGCAAGTTTTCGGGCCATCAGGAAGATCTGTTCGGCGCGATGTCGGAAGAGAACGTCGAACGCATCAAGCGACAGAACAAGCGCAAGATTTCCGTCATCATTGGAAACCCGCCGTACAACGCTAATCAGCAGAATGAGAACGATAACAATAAGAACCGCACGTACGAACGCATCGACGAGCGCATCAAAGACACATATATCAAAGAAAGCACAGCCCAAAAGACCAAGCTCTACGATATGTATGCGCGCTTTTTCCGTTGGGCGAGCGATCGACTAGACGAGAACGGCGTGTTGGCGTTCGTGACGAACCGAAGTTTCATCGACAGTCGCACTTTCGACGGTTTCCGCAAGGTTGTCGCGCGTGATTTCAACGAAGTCTGGGTCATCGATCTCGGTGGGGACGTGCGTACCAATCCCAAGCTGTCTGGCACGAAGCACAATGTCTTTGGCATTCAGACAGGGGTGGCGATTTCGTTTCTCGTCAAGCGCAAAGGCGCGGTGGGGAGGGGCCGCATTTTCTACTCTCGCCGCCCGGAAATGGAGACGGCGGACGAGAAGCTTTCTTTTCTGGCAACAGAGCATCTACCTTCCCTCCCAGTTGACGAGGTGAGGCCAGACGCGAAACACAATTGGATTAACTTAACTGTCAACGACTTCTACGATTTCATTCCTATCGCATCCAAACAAACGAAAGCGGCGAAGAGCCCCTCTCACGAGCGAGCAATCTTCAAGCTGATCTCTTTGGGCTCAGTTACGAATCGAGATGAATGGGTCTATGACGTGGACCAGAGATCACTTGAAAGAAAAGTTCGTCGGTTTATCGACGTTTACGAAGCCGAGCGCGAACGTTGGAAATCGGAAGGGCGACCAAAGCTGACGGCTGGTTGGGTTTCTCGCGAGATAAAATGGACAACAGAACTTGAAAGCTATTTGAAACGTGATGCGGCTCTTTGCTATCGACCCGACAGGGTCCGGTTAGCTGAATATCGGCCTTATTGTGCCCTATTCACCTATTTCGATCGAATTATTACACATCGAGTTTATCAACAGGACGCGATTTTTCCGATTGAAAATGCTGAGTTGGAGAACCTCTGCATTGTTGTTACCGACCCCACCGCTCAAAAGCCATGGTTGGCCTGCTCGGTGTCGCGTCTCCCAGACCTGCACTACGTCGGTCCAGCTGCAGGCGCAGTTTGTTTACCGTTAGCGATATATTCGAATGGGGCCAAATCCATAAACATCACCGATTGGGCGCTTGAGCAATTTCAAACGCGGTATCTGAAGATCACTCCGGCTATTTCCAAAGACGCGATTTTCCACTACGTCTATGCTGTGCTTCACGATCCCGTCTATCGCGAAAAATACGCGCTGAACCTCAAGCGCGAGTTCCCGCGCATTCCCTTTTATGCCGATTTCTGGCGCTGGGCCGATTGGGGCGAGACGCTGATGCAGCTCCATATTGGCTATGAAAACGTGAAACCGTGGAAGCTCACGCGCACCGATACGAAGGATGAGAAATCGGATAAGGCGGGGCTATCGCCGAAGACCATACTGAAAGCCGACACGGAGCATGGCATCATCGTGCTCGACAGCGAGACGCAGCTTGGAGGTGTGCCCAAAAACGCGTGGGACTATCGCCTCGGCAATCGTTCGGCGCTCGAATGGATTCTCGACCAATATAAGGAAAAGACTCCGAAAGACCCGACGATCCGCGAGAAGTTCAACACCTATCGCTTCGCCGATTACAAGGAAAAGGTCATCGATCTGCTCATCCGCGTCACGCGCGTGAGCGTCGAGACGCAAGCAATCGTCGAGGCTATGCGGACGGCACCGCGCTGACCCTCCCCAAAATGGGGGAGGGGAAGCACCCCTCGAAGGAGACCTCCATGACAGACATATTCGCGCGTTTTTCGCTGGCCGGCCGCATCGCACTCGTAACCGGCGCTTCGAGCGGCATCGGGGCGCATCTCGCCCAAAGTCTGGCTGCCGCCGGCGCCGATATTGTGCTTGCCGCGCGCCGGCTCGAACGGCTCGAAAGCCTGCAAAACGACATCGAAGCCCAAGGCCGCCGCGCTTTGAGCGTCAGGCTTGACGTGACGGACCGCGCCAGCGTCGAAGCCGCCGTCGAAGCGGCCGAAGCCAAGCTCGGCCCCGTCGACATTCTCATCAACAATGCCGGCTTGGCCGATACGCAGAGCTTTCTCGACATGAGCGAAGAGTCCTGGCGTAACGTCATCGATACTGATTTGACCGGCGTCTGGCGCGTCGGGCAAGTCGTCGCCCGCAAGATGGTGCCGCGAGGCCATGGCTCGATCATCAATCTCGCGTCCGTGCTCTCCCTCGTCGTGCAGAAGAACCAGGCCAATTATGCGACCGCCAAGGCCGGCGTCGCCCAATTGACCCGTGCCATGGCGCTCGAACTCGGCCGCGCCGGGGTGCGCGTCAATGCCATTGCACCGGGCTATTTCCAGACCGAGATCAATGCGGATTTTTTTGCAACCGCGGCCGGGCGCAGCTATGCCGAGCGGCTGTTTCCGCGCCGGCTCGGCGAACTTTCCGAGCTCGACGGTCCAGTCCTGCTGCTCGCCTCGGACGCCGGCAGTTTCATCACCGGCATCGTCTTGACCATCGATGGCGGCACGGTCCTGAAGGGGGTGTGATGGGAGCGCGGCTGTTTTGGGTGGGTGCGGCGAGGTTGCCGCGCGCCGGTAACGCAAGGCGCATGACCGCGTCGAACTCGACTTGCCGCTCGCAAGGAGTCATAGAATCTCTCGCGTCCAAAACCGGCATAAGGAGGACCGCATGAAGGAACCAGGCCTAGACCACCGCCATCGCGACAAGAACGGCGAGATTAGCCGCAAACACGGCAATACCCAGATCGCTACGCTAAGGAAAATTTATGGCCCTTCATTCGCCAAGGGCTTTGGCGATCACGAGAAGCTTTCGGAAGTCTTGGCCAAACTCGACGAGCACTCGCTCTCTCAATTGGTCAAGCATCACGAGGCGGGGCACTTGGCTGCGAAAATCGCCGAGCATTCGTAGACGAGTGGTTTTTGCGTTTTCGCCGGGTATGAAACGGCATCACGTTTCTCGGATGGGGCGACACGCAAGAAAAACGAATCGACCGCGCGAAAAGGGGCCGGGAAGGGTGTTAGCCCTCCTCGCCCGCCGAACCGTTCGGGCGGCTTTCCCGCATGCGGCTCTGCAGTCGGTGGTTTCCTCACCGGCAATGTCTCGCTTCCCGCCAGGCTGTGTGTAACGCGCGCAGCCGGTGGCCGGCGGTTGCGGTTCGGCGGGCATCCACCGCGTCGAAACAGCAATGCGGGCCGCGTTCAGTGCGAGAATTCCGGCCCATAAGGTGAAGCGATCAGTCGTCGCAGGCCATGCATCAGCTTCGCGTAAGTTTGGTCGATAACACTTCTGTCTGCCGAGGATGTCCCGCTCGGCTGGACTGAAAAATGTGAGCCCCGACGCGTGCCGCGCGCCGGGGCCGTTTCGGGCGAGCTTTGCGCGGCGAAATCCGCGAGGGAGAAAAAGCTTCCACTATTTAATGAAATTTCCTTAACAGCCGGAGCTCTTTCCCCATATTCCACAAAGGGGAATAGCGTGAACATTTTCCGACGTGACGTAACGTCATGATGTTTGGTGCTTTTTTGTGCGTGTCACAAAGTTGCATTTCAATTCTAAATTGACAAGGAACAAAAAGCGAATATAATGAGAACATATTAGCTCTTTTGCTGTTCGTTTCCGGGCGTCGTCTCCAGCATATTTGGGTCTTTTTACAAGCTGTTGTCACGACGTTTTGTAACGAGATTTTGGCGCGAGATTTTGTCGCAGGATCAAAGCGGAGGCCGACAGCGGAGCCGAGAAGGAGATCTATCGTGTTGCGCTTCATTGAGGATGTTGCCGAACTCGTCTCGCTCGCTGCTTTCCTGACGCTGATTGCGCTTGTCGCGCGGTCGTTTGGGAGTGCTTGATCGAAGTCTGTTGAGAGCCGTGTTTCACGGCTTCAAGCGGGCGGCATTGTCGGGCAGAGTGGACTTGGGTTTGCTCCCCGAAATCAATCTTTGGCAACAAGCCAGGTCGCAGTCGGCGACGGCGGCAATCAGGCGCCGACCTGTCGGAGCCTGCAACGCCCGAACGAGAATGCCGTGGAAAAGATCTCCGCCGAATCACTGGATCACGATGACTTTGGATTGCTTCAATCCAAAGTCATCGTGATCGATTCTAACAATTTAGAGCGGGATATGCAGATAAGTTTACGCAATCTGCGTGAACTTGATTGCGGCGGAAAACCGGTGCCCACTTTTCCTCATTCCGCTCTGAGGCACCGGCGCCAGCCGGGCGGATCGGCTTCCGCAGGCGCCACGGAGAAAGCGGTGGAGCCAGGGGCAGGCGTTGCGCGCGATGGCGAGCGGCCCGCTTATGCAGCGCATCGCGAGATCCTCGACGCTGTCGGCTTCGTGCATCTGCACGTTCATTCGTCTTATTCTTTGCGCGAAGGCGCCTTGTCGATCGGCAAGCTGGCAAAGCTGGCGAGCGCCGATCAAATGCCGGCGCTGGCGATCACTGACACGAATAATCTCTTCGGTGCGCTCGAGTTTTCAGAAAAACTCGCCAAAGAGGGCATTCAGCCGATCATCGGAGCTCATCTCGTTCTTGATTTTCAGGACGGTGCGCAAATCGGTCCGCGTGGAGCGGAAAGCGGAGCCGGGCGGGGCGGCGTGGTCGTGCTGGCCAAGGACGAGCAAGGATACCGCAATCTCATGCATCTTGCCTCGCGCGCCTGGCTTGATCCGGAGCCTGGCGACCTGCCGCATGTGGGCAAGGCGAAGCTCGAAGGGCGCAGCGACGGATTGATTTTACTGTCGGGCGGACCGGCCGGTGCGATCGACCGGGCATTCGCTATGGGGCGGCCCGAGCTTGCCGAAGCGCGTCTCAGTTTTCTCAAGAGCCTGTTTCCCGACCGGCTCTATGTTGAACTTCAGCGCCACGGCCTTGCCGCGGAGCATGAGATCGAACCGCAATTGCAGGATCTTGCCTTCCGCCACGGGCTGCCGCTCGTTGCCACGAACGAAGCCTTCTTCGCCAGCGTCGGCGACTATGGTGCGCATGACGCTTTGCTGTGTATCGCCGATGGAACGGTGATTGGCGATCCGGCGCGCCGCCAGCTCTCGCCAGAGCATCGCTTCAAGAGCCGGGCCGAAATGCGCGACGTCTTTGCCGATTTGCCGGAAGCGACGCACAATTCGGTCGAGATTGCGCTGCGCTGTGCTTATCGGCCGCTGACGCGCAAACCCATCCTGCCGCGCTTCGTGAGTGCAGGAAGTGCCGAAGACGAGGCCGCAGAATTACGCCGCCAGGCGGAGGCAGGCCTTGCAGCACGCCTCGCGGCGCATGGAACGGCCGAAGGCATCAAGCCTGAAACCTATCATGAGAGGCTGGCCTTCGAACTCGACGTCATCGTAAAAATGATGTTTCCCGGCTATTTTCTGATCGTCGCGGACTTCATCAAATATGCCAAGTCGGAGAATATTCCGGTCGGTCCGGGGCGTGGATCGGGAGCCGGTTCGCTCGTCGCCTACGCTTTGACGATCACCGATCTCGACCCTTTGCGTTTCGGTCTGCTGTTCGAGCGCTTTCTCAATCCCGAGCGCATCTCAATGCCGGACTTCGACATTGATTTTTGTCAGGATCGGCGTGACGACGTGATCCGCTATGTGCGCCAGCGCTATGGCGAGGACCGGGTCGCTCAAATCATCACGTTCGGATCCTTTCTCGCACGTGGCGTCATGCGCAATGTCGGACGCGTGCTCGAAATGCCGCTCGGGCAGGTCGACAAGCTCGCCAAGCTCGTGCCGCAAAATCCTGCCGCTCCCGTTTCGTTGAAACAGGCGATCGAAACCGAGCCGCGTCTCAAGGAAGCCGCGGCGGCCGAGCCGCGCGTCGCGCAAATGCTGAAGATCGCCGAGACGTTGGAAGGGCTTTATTCCAATGCTTCGACGCATGCCGCCGGGATCGTGATCAGCGACCGGCCGCTCGAAGAGCTTGTGCCGCTCTACCGCGATCCGAAATCCGATATGGCGGCGACGCAATTCAATATGAAATGGGTCGAATCTGCGGGTCTCGTCAAATTCGACTTCCTCGGTCTCAAGACGCTTACGACGCTGGCAACCTGCGTAAAACTTCTCGACCGCCGCGGCATTTGCGTCGATCTGGTGAAGATCCCGCTCGATGACAAGAAGACCTATGAAATGCTGGGACGCGGCGAGACGGTCGGCGTGTTCCAGCTGGAAAGTGCGGGCATGCGCAAGGCGCTCGTCGAAATGCGGGCGGATCGGTTCGAAGACATCATCGCTCTCGTCGCGCTTTATCGCCCAGGCCCCATGGCCAATATCCCGACCTATTGCGCGGTGAAGACGGGCGAGCAGGAGCCCGATTATATCCATCCGAAGATCGAAAGCGTGCTGAAAGAAACCTTCGGCGTCATCATCTATCAAGAACAGGTCATGCAGATCGCGCAGATCCTCTCCGGCTATTCGCTCGGCGAAGCCGATCTTCTGCGGCGTGCCATGGGCAAGAAGATCAAGGCGGAGATGGATGCGCAGCGCGATCGATTCGTCTCCGGCGCAATGGAGCGGGGCGTGAGCAAGGGCCGCGCGGACGAGATCTTCGATCTGCTCGCCAAATTCGCCGATTACGGTTTCAATAAGAGCCACGCTGCGGCCTATGCATTGATTGCCTATCAGACCGCTTGGTTCAAAGCCAATTATCCGGTTGCATTCCTTGCCGCCTCGATGACGCTCGACAAATCGAGCACCGATAAGCTGGCGGAATTCTGCAATGAGGCGCGCCGGCTCGGCATCAAAGTCGAAGCGCCTTCGATCAATCGCTCGCAAGCCGATTTCGAAGTTGCGGAGGATGTCGGAGGCGCATTGTCGATCATCTATGCGCTGTCTGCCGTGAAGGGCGTCGGTGTCGGCCAAGCGGAGGCAATCGTTGCCGCGCGTGGCGATAGGCCTTTCCGCGATCTTGGCGATCTCGCAGCAAGGATCACTCCACGCGATGTCAACAAGCGGATGTTGGAGAGCCTCGTGGCTGCGGGCGCTTTCGACATGTTCGAACCCGAGCGTGCGCGGGTCTTCGCCGGGATTGAGTCCGTGCTCGAGCTCGCGCACTACCGTGATGATGAGCGCCAGGCGGGGCAGGCGGCCTTGTTCAATGTCGACCGGATCGATCCCTTGGCCAGCGTCAAGACGCAGCCCTGGCCGCTCGCCGAACGGCTGCGCCGCGAATTCGACGCCGTGGGCTTTTTTCTCTCCGGGCACCCGCTTGACGCCTATTCTGCCGTGCTCGCCCGGCTCAAGGTGGAAAAATGGGCCGAGTTTACGCGCAGCGTCAAGCAAGGCGCCTCTGCCGGACGGCTTGCTGCGACCGTGCTCGATCGTCAGGAGCGGCGCACCAAGTCCGGCACCAAGATGGGGATCGTGCAATTATCCGATCAGTCGGGCCAATATGAAGCGATCCTGTTTCAGGAAGGGCTCAATCAATATCGCGATCTTCTCGAAAAAGGCGCCGCCGTTCTCTTGTCGCTGCAGGCCAATATAGATGGCGAAGACGTGCGGGCCCGGATCATCTCCGTCGAGCCTTTGGATTCGGCCGCGAGCCGAGTCCGGAAAGGTCTGCGGGTCTTTCTGCGCAATGATGAGTCTTTAGAGTCGATCGCCAAGCGTCTCACCGTGAAAGGCGAGGGCGAGATTTCGCTCGTGCTTCTGACCGGCGCCGGCGAAGTCGAAGTGCGGTTGCCGGGCAAGTTTCAGGTGAGTGGGCAGATCGCCGCGGCTTTGAAGGCGATTCCGGGGATCGTTGCGGTCGAGCATGTGTGAGACCGCAAGGTCTTTGCGCCAGCCTTTGGCTGCTTGCGTCATTCTCCGACGGCTGCTCCTTCGGCCAATGGCTGCGCTACGCTCGTCTTGACGAGCCGGCTCAAAGCCTCAACCGCGGCGCGACGCGGATATTTTCCGCGCGAGATCAGCCGGATCTGCCGCCGCATATGCGGGTCGCTTAAGCGGCGCACGACCAGATTTTCCGGAAGCGATCTGTGCTGCTGCATTGCCAGTGCGGGAATCAAAGTCACTCCATAACCGGCAGCCGTCATGTGCAAGAGCGTCTCGAGACTCGCAGCCCGCATATCGGCCATGGGATTGGCGGCGAGATCGGGAGCGCCGCAGAGATCGATCGTCTGATCGCGCAGGCAATGGCCATCGGTCAGAAGCAAAAGCGATTGCCGATCTATGTCGCTCGTTTCGATCGTTTGCTTTTTGCAAAGCGGGTGGTTTGCCGGAAGCGCGAGCCGGAAGGCCTCGTCGAACAAAGGGGTGCTCTGCAAGGTCTGGGCTTGCGGATCGGAAGCGATGATTGCGGCATCGAGCTTGCCTGCGCCGACGCCTTCGATGAGCCGGTCCGTCAGGTCTTCGCGCAGGATCAACGGCATCGACGGGAGGTCGCGGGCCAGGCGGGGAAACACGAACGGCATCAGATAGGGGCAGAGCGTCGGAATGACGCCCAGGTGCAACGGCCCCGCACAAGGATCCCGGCTTGCTTTGGCAATCGCAAAAATCTCATCGGCTGCAGCAAGGGTCTGCCGCGCCTGCACCAGGATTTCCGCTCCGGCGGCGGTCGGATGCACCGAAC
>JBKQHN010000172.1:0-3166 GCA_052148755.1 Beijerinckiaceae bacterium
CCATCTTCTCGTCCATCACACAGGTTTCCTTCCAAGGCATCGGCAAAGTCTCCCCTTCGCCGACCAAGAAAAACCTGTCAGGTATCTATCCGGTCTAAACTGTCAGATATCTATCCGGTTCGGACCATCCCCCCGCCCCTCACCCTAACCCTCTCCCCGCGAGCGGGGAGAGGGGACGCTGTCGATCGATTCGTTTGTTTCGGCGTGTCGCCTAACTCAAGTTCGAAGCGACAAGAACCAATCGACCCAGCGCAGACGCCAGCGTGAAACCGTCTCGCGAACATATCCTTCAAGACGCGCAAGAGCGATCCAAGCGCGGGTCGATTTCATCCAATCAAAGAGCTGGTCGCGAAAATCGAAGAGCCAATCCACAGCCGTGGCGAACCAGGCAATCGTTCGCAGCTTGGTTTTACCGGCCTGATAGATTTGCTCGACAAGGACGAGACTGACGAGATAGGCGGCGGCCAACATGGCACCGCCGGTGATCAGATGTCCCGTGCCCATGAGATAGAGCGCATAGACTTTCGCCGGTTCCGCGCTGACGTAGGGAATCAGGAGCAAGGCCAGGATGACGTAGGGCGAGAGATGCACGAAGACCGCTTCGAGACGCAGGACCAGGCGAATTCGCGCCAACCATCTGAGGAGAGGCCGAAACAGCGGAACGGCGATCGCGTCCAAGACGACGTAAATGACGACGAGCGCTTCCGCGAGCCGGAGCAGGCTGCCGCGCAAAATCTTGCGTCCATTTCGTTGTGGCGACAGCATGAGGCGATATGGGTCCAGCGACTGCAATTGATCGTGGTAGGCGGCGCTGCGCGAACGGGGCAGGCGGGAACGGGGGTGGCGCATAGTCTAGCTCGAGCAATCCTAGCAAGCCTAAGTCTCTGACGCAATTTCGTGACAGTCTTTTGATTTCACGTGAAATGATGCTTCGATATCGCGGCACGCAGGTTCCGGCAGGCTGCTGCGTCGGACTCAGGGCGCTAAAATCCTTCGGGTTCCGGCGTATTGCGATATTTCTCGTTTCATTCGATGCTGCCGGCCCAATGGCAAAGAGGCGGACGACCGCGATTCTATCGGGAGGGGCTCATGCCGGAACTGGCGCGTCGAACAATCGAAGCGAATGGCCAACATATCTCGTTTCTCGAGGCCGGAGACCGCGGCCCGCTTGTCGTCTTTTGCCATGGCTTTCCGGAACTCGCCCTGTCCTGGCGCCATCAGCTTGCGGCGGTGGCTGCGGCCGGTTTTCGGGCTATTGCGCCAGACATGCGCGGTTATGGCGAGACTGGCGGGCCGCAGGAGATCGACAGCTGTACGATCTTTCACCTCGTGGGCGACATCGTCGGCCTGGTTCAGGCTCTGGGCCATTCCAACGCGATCATCGTCGGGCACGACTGGGGCGCCGCCGTGGCTTGGCATGCGGCTTTGCTGCGCCCCGATATTTTCACTGCCGTCTGCGCGATGAGTGTCCCTTACCAACCGCGTCGACCCGGCAAAAAGCCGATCGAAACGTTCCGCAACATCACGCAAGAGAAAGGGCTCGGTGAATTCTATATCGTCGCCTTTCAGGACGTCGGTCGCGGCGAGGCCGATTTCGAGGAGGATGTCGATCGAACCCTGCGCGCCATGTTGGGCGGCGCGAGCGAAAAAGGCGTTGAAAGCGATCGGTTCTCGATTTTCGGCCCTGCGGGCCGGCAGCTGCTGGAAAAGCACACGCCGCGGCCGCTGCCCGACTGGATGGATGCCGACACGTTCGCGGCCTTTGTTTCCGCCTTCAAACGCGAGGGATTTCGGCGCCCGCTCAATTGGTATCGCAACATCGATCGCAATTTCGAATTGATGGCGCCGTTCCAGGGCCTGCGCATTGCCCAACCGGCCCTGTTCCTGACCGGCGAAAAAGATCCGGTGCGGTTGTTTGCCGGCGCGGCCGAACGCGCGCTCGCCGAGACGTTGCCGAATTTGCGTGGCGCTCACGTGATCGAGGGGGCAGGGCATTGGGTGCAGCAGGAGGCCCCCGACCAGGTCACGGCCGCATTGCTCGATTTTTTGCGCAGTCTTTGAGCCGCGTTGCAGCAGGCGAAAATTGATCCGCTTCTCTTATTCCTGTGGGACAAGATGCCCCGCGCAGCGCGGGAGTCGTCCTCCATCCTAACTTTTGCTTTGCGGCTGCCTCACACCTTTTGCTTGGCCCGCATCGCTCGGCTATTCACAGCCCGTTCGACCTTCGGTTTCGCCTGTCGAGGGGCCGTTGCAGGTTTCACAACAACCGGCTTTGCGGCTGGCGATAGTGCGCCCTTCGCCAGGCCTAAGATTTGTTTGCGCTGCGTTTGTAGCGTTGCACTCTTGGCTTCCGTATTGAACTTGTCGATTTTGCTCAGAAGAGACTTGATCTCCGTTTCGGACATTAGGTCAAGGATGAGATCGAGTGAATCATGCTCGATCGCTGCGCTTATCGCCTTCAGGTTTGCAAGCGTGAGCGTCTTCTCCTTGAGCTGTTTTATAACGAGTGATCGCGCGGTCTTGCTCACCTCGTTGCGGATGGCTGCAAACGCATGACGCTGCTTAGAAATTGCGCCGAGCACGGCGTATCCATCAATGTCGATTGGCATTGAGCAACCCCTTGATTTCAGTAGTGAACGCAGCCAGGACCTGGGCCACGTCCAGCGTGTATCTCGCTGTAAATGTCTGTATGCCGTCGGAGCTTAAGGCATTGGCGAGTGCCGCAGACTGCGGAATGCAGGTTTTGAGGAGTCGAAACGCCGGGTCCCGCGCCCTCGCTTCAGTATAGAGCCGTTGAACCATTTCCCGGTGTTGGTTGACGTTCTGTTGCATGCGCGAGATCAGGACATAGGGGAGCAACGGCGTTGGCAGGGTTCCGCTTTCGGTCTGCCACAGCTCATAACAGAATGCGTTCAAGCCAAAATTCGAGATCCGATCTGGAATTGTGGGGACGATGATGAGATCGCTGCCGCGAACGGCCATTTCTGCGAACAGAGAGATTCCCGGAGGACCATCAAAAATAACGAAGTCGAACTTGTTGCGAAGCGGCGCAAATTCAGATTGAAAAAACTGCCACAGGGCTGCTTGGATTTCCTCCATACTATGCCTTTGTTTAGTAAGAAAATAGATGAGTTTCCGTTCCAAGTTTCGCAGTTGCGGACTGCAA
>JBKQHN010000173.1:0-5607 GCA_052148755.1 Beijerinckiaceae bacterium
TGTCGCGCTTGCCGCGGGTCGCACGTATCCAATCGAGCTTCGCGATGCGTGACATCATCGACCGGGCCTCGCCAGGCGCCATTTTCACCGCCTCGGAAAAACTGTCACGCTAGAGCATCGTGCGAAAAAGTGGGTCCGGTTTTCCGCATCCCGCCGCAGAACCATCGTCCGGGAAAAGCCGTTCACTTCGCCATTTGAGGGCAAAATTATGGGAACACCCGCAACTCTTTTGGTGACCGGCTCTAGATCACGATGATTTTGGATTGAATCAATCCAAAATCATGAACGTGATCGATTCTAATAATTTAGAGCGGGATATGCAGATAAGCTTGCGCAATCTGCGTAGACTTGATTGCGCCGGAAAAGCCGCGCAGCGTCCCACTTTTCCTCATCCCGCTCTAGACAGCGCAGAGATCGAACGTCTAAGCGAAGACGGGCGCGCAGGGTCACTGCACAAAGTCCGATTCTGGGCCGTAGCGGCGAAGCTATTCTCCAAGTGTGGGCTGTGATCGATTCTTTGCAGACTGCCAACCGCGACGCGAGCGACGCAAGCGGCGCAGATGCGCGAATGCACTGCGCGGCGGGCGGGAAGTCCTAGGCCGCTGCGTAGCGAGCTTTTCGTTTTCTCGTCGTAGAGCGGCGAAGGCCGGGGCACATTCCACAAGACAATGCACGGGGTTCGTATATTACCGTAATTGGATCGGTCCGAGTCATGCTAACGTCACGAATAAGAAGGAGCGTCGCGAGGCTCATGCGTAAGGAGGCAATTGTGCCAGCTCATGCTGAAAATCTGAAGCCTATCACCAGCGAGGACATCGAAGCAGGCGGGGGTTCATCAGCAGCAGCCATCCCCATGATGGACGATCTCGGCGAGATCGCCGAGCACGCGGCCGACCTCGCGCTTTCACCGCAGCGGTTCATCAACAGGGAATTGTCCTGGCTCGAATTCAATCGCCGGGTTCTGCAGGAGGCTTCAAACCGCAATCATCCTTTGCTGGAACAATTGCGGTTTCTGTCGATTTCCGCCAACAACCTCGATGAATTCTTCATGGTTCGAGTGGCCGGCCTGCGCGGGCAGGTGCGCGCCGGCGTCAGCACGGCGTCGGAAGATGGCCTTTCCCCGGCCGAACAATTGAGCAAGATTCGCGAAAGAGTGGGCCTGCTTGCGGCCGAGCAGCAGCGCCGCTGGCGCGAATTGCGCAAGGATTTGAAAGCCACTTCCATCACCCTCGTCGAACCGAACGAGCTTGATGGCGCCGAGCGCGACTGGCTCGAACATCATTTTCTCCTCCACGTCTTCCCGGTGTTGACACCGCTCGCCGTCGACCCCGCGCATCCATTTCCCTTCATCCCCAATCTCGGCTTCACGATAGCGCTCGAACTCGTACGCCCTGGCGACAGCAAATATCTCAAGGCTTTGATTCGCCTACCCACGAAGGTCGAGCGTTTCATCAAGTTGCGCGACGGCCACGGCGAACAGCGTTTCGTCGCGCTCGAAGCGCTCGTCAACATGTTCATCCCGTCGCTGTTTCCCGGCTATTCGGTGCGCGGTTCGGGTGTGTTCCGCGTCATCCGCGACAGCGATCTCGAGATCGAGGAGGAAGCGGAAGATCTCGTTTTGCTCTTCGAAAGTGCGCTGAAACGCCGCCGCCGCGGCTCCGTCATCAGGCTCGAATTCGACAGCCATATGCCGGAAGGATTGCGCAATTTCGTCGCTGAAGAGCTCGACGTCATGCAAGATGAAGTCTTCGTGATCGATGGCATGCTCGCACTGAACGAACTTTCCGAACTCGTGAGCGTCGACCGGCCCGATCTCAAGTTCAAGCCCTATAATGCGCGCTTCCCGGAGCGCGTGCGCGACAATGGCGGCGATTGCTTCCTTGCGATCAAACAAAAAGACCTTGTCGTCCATCACCCGTACGAATCCTTCGACGTGGTCGTGCAATTCCTCAATCAGGCGGCACGCGACCCCAATGTCGTGGCGATCAAGCAGACGCTTTACCGGACTTCGCATGACAGTCCTATCGTGCGGGCCTTGGTCGAAGCCGCGGAAGCCGGCAAATCGGTGACGGCGCTGGTGGAGCTCAAGGCGCGCTTCGATGAGGAAGCGAATATCCGCTGGGCCCGCGATCTCGAACGTGCGGGCGCACAAGTCGTATTCGGTTTCATTGCGCTCAAGACGCACGCCAAGCTCTCCATGGTCGTGCGCCGCGAGGCCGGCGCCCTCGTCACCTATTGTCACGTCGGTACCGGCAACTACCATCCGGTGACGGCGCGCATCTACACGGATATTTCCTTTTTTACGGCCGATCCGGTGATCGGCAGGGACGTCTCACACATCTTCAATTTCATCACCGGCTATGCTGAGCCCGCCGGGCTCGAACTCATGGCAGTTTCGCCGCTGACGCTCAAGCCGCGCCTGCTCGAGCATATTGCGCAGGAGATTGACTTCGCAAAGGCTGGCAAGCCTGCGGCGATTTGGGGCAAATGCAATGCGCTCGTCGATCCCGAGATCATCGACGCGCTTTATGCGGCGAGCCAGGCCGGCGTCGAGATCGATTTTGTCGTCCGCGGCATTTGCTGCCTGAGACCGGGTGTCGCGGGCCTTTCGGAAAATATTCGCGTTAAATCGATCATTGGGCGGTTTCTTGAACATGCACGAGTCTATGCTTTCGGAGGCGGCCACGGGTTGCCGCATCCAAAAGCACATGTCTATATTTCTTCTGCGGATTTGATGCCGCGCAATCTAGACCGACGCGTCGAGGCCTTGCTGCCGATTCTAAATCCGACAGTGCACGAACAGGTGCTCGATCAGATCATGGTCGCCAATCTCATCGACAATCAGCAAAGCTACCAGGTCTTGCCGGACGGCTCCAGCGTGCGGATGAGTACGCCCGACGAAGAACCTTTCAATGCGCATTCCTATTTCATGACCAATCCGAGCCTGTCGGGACGCGGAAAATCGCTCAAAGAATCGAGCCCTAAATCTCTGTTTAAACGGCTGAAGTGCCCTTGATAGGTCGATGCTCGAATTGTTCCAGAACTACGAAGAACGCATCGTTTCCAAAAGGCCGATCGCCATTGTCGATATCGGCTCGAATTCGGTTCGGCTCGTCGTCTACGACGGGCTGGGCCGGGCGCCGACGCCGATCTTCAATGAAAAGGCGCTTTGTGCGCTCGGCCAAGGCGTTGTTTCGACCGGCCAGCTCTCCCTGAGCGGTATAGACAGAGCGCTGGGCGCTTTACGCCGGTTCAGGACGCTGATCGACATCATGGATGTCGAAGACGTGAATGTCATTGCCACGGCGGCAGCGCGCGATGCATCGAACGGTCCAGCTTTCGTTGCAGCCGCCAGCAAAGCGATCGGCGCGCCGGTCACATTGCTCGCCGGCCGGCGCGAGGCGGAACTCTCCGCGCTCGGCGTCATTTCAGGTTTCCATGCGCCGGACGGACTCGTCGCCGACCTCGGCGGCGGTTCGCTCGAATTGATCGACGTCAAGGGCAGCAGACTCGGAAAAGGCCTGACTCTGCCGCTCGGCGGATTGTCGTTGATGGATGCCTCCAATCAATCCCTGAAGGGGGCATTGAGAATCGCCCGCGAGACTGTCGCGAAAGTCAAGCTCCTCGACCAATTGCGCGGTCGCACGCTCTATGCCGTCGGCGGAACTTGGCGCTCGCTCGCCAGGCTGCATATGCACCAGCGCAATTATCTTCTGAGCATCATGCACGGCTATGTCATGCCGACGCGGGAAGCCTCCGACTTCGCCGGCCTCGTTGAGCGCGTCGGTACCGAGGTGCTTCCCGCAGTCGCATTCGTTGCGCCGGCGCGGCGTCCGCTTCTCGCCTATGGGGCGATCGTTCTCGACGAAATCATTCGCAAGGCGCAGCCGAAGGAAGTTACGATTTCCGCTTCCGGCGTGCGCGAAGGTCTGCTCTTCGAGAAGCTCGATGCGGCCGAGCGCCGGCAGGATCCGCTGCTCACCGCCGCGCGCGAGTTGAACCTGCTCGCCTCGCGGGCACCCCATCATGCCGAGGACCTCTGCGACTGGACCGATCAGTTCATGAAGTCCACGCATTTTGAGGAGACGCTGGAGGAGCGCCGATTACGCCACGCGGCCTGTCTGCTGGCCGATTTGAATTGGCGCGCCCATCCCGATTATCGCGCCGAGCAGAGCCTCAACCTCGTTGCCAATGCCGCGTTCACCGGGGTCGATCACCCGGGCCGCGCCTTTCTCGCATTGACGACCGCCTATCGCTATCGCGGCATCGAAGACGACAGCAACCCGGAAATCCGGGCGCTCGTCCCGTCGCGCTGGCTCGACCGGGCGCGCCTCCTCGCCAGCATTATGCGGGTCGGCTATGTCGTTTCCGCTGCCATGCCGGATATTCTGCCGCGCACGCCTCTCGTCTGTTTTAAGGGGAAGCTCGTGCTGACGCTCCCCACAGACCTCGCCGACCTCGTCAGCGACCGTTTGAACAATAGGTTGAGACAGCTCGGCCGGCTTATCGGGCGCGAGCCTTCGGTCTTGATTGCAGGATGAATGCGGCCTGAAGGTGTGATCGAGGTCAGCTGGTTCGAGGTAGCCGGATGGTATATCCGGGCGCAACTAATCGACTTGTTTGCGTGCACGATTATTCAATACGATTTCCCTAACAAATCTAGATTTTTTGTATATTTCTGCCTTATCGACATCGACAATAGAGATATTCTCCGTAAGAACTTTGTTCTGATTAAGAAGTTCATTTTGAATAATCTCAATTCGCTCCTGTAGAGATTTTTCGGGTAACTTAAGACCGAGGTATTCGGCTACATTAACAATATCATTTTCATTTATTGTGTGAGATTCGGAATCCGATTCCGGAATATCGGTCGTGAACTTCCCTAATAATGTGAATGCCGGACTGAATTCCATCATCTCGATCCTTAGTATGGGCTTAGTTGGAAAGGCCATATTCCGTTTTGTGCAACACAATACCGGTTGCAGCTACCGCAACTAAACCCTGAGCCAAACTCACCGTTCCCAATAGAAAAGGCATGTCGTTAAGCCAGATATATTCGCGCAAAGTCTGGCCGCTGGTGTTCAGCTCGGCGATGATGTGATCGCTCGTATCATAGGCATAGAGTGTGGTCGTCGAGGTCGGCGCCGTCGCATGGGTGACGATGCGCGACGCGAGCCGGCTCATGGCATCATAGGCGTAGATCCCGCCTTCCGCCGGCGCAGCCGTCTGGAACGCCTTGGCGAGACGGCTTTCCGTATCATATTGGAAGGTCATGGCCGGACCGGCGAAGCCGCTGGTGGTCGTGATCGAGGTCAGCTGGTTTGAATTGGCCGGATAGGCGTAAGTGGACGTCACGCCATTGGCGGTCTCCGACGTCCGGTTGCCGGTCGCGTCATAGAGCCAGGCGAAGGTGCCGTAATAGCCGACGGCGCCGGCGAGCCGGTGCGTCGCGGTGTAAGTGAAGCTCTGCGACTGAGCGTTGTAGGTGAAGGGCGGCGTATTGCCGGGAAACTGGTTGTCGGTGATCTGGTCCAGCGTTTCGCCGGTCCAGGCGAGGCTGCGGTTGAGGACGGTTGCCGACGAAGGCGCGCTGGCGACGACGCCGGT
>JBKQHN010000174.1:0-32353 GCA_052148755.1 Beijerinckiaceae bacterium
TTCTCCAAGCTAAAGCAGTTCCGACGCGTCGCCACGCGATACGAAAAAACAGCCAGAAACTTCCTCGCCGTTGTCATCGTCGCTACCATTATCCTCTGGATCAGATAATGGTCCACACGACCTAGCGTGACAGTTTTTCCGAGGCGGTGAAAATGGCGCCTGGCGAGGCCCGGTCGATGATGTCACGCATCGCGAAGCTCGATTGGATACGTGCGACCCGCGGCAAGCGCGACAATTGGGTCTTATGCACATGCTCGAAATCGGCAATGTCGCGGGCAAGCACAATGAGCCAATAATCATCGGCTCCCGACATAAGATGGCAGTGAATCACCGATGGGCAGTGCACGACGGCACTTTCGAAGTCTTCGAACGCCTCTTCGCGCTGACTGTCGAGCGTAATCCTCACCACGACGGTCACGGCATAGCCAAGCCGCTTATGATCGATCGCCGCATGATAGCCGCTGATGATCCCGCGCTCTTCCAGGGCTTTGAGACGGCGTGCGCAGGCTGTGCTCGACAGGCCTACGCGCGGCGCCAGATCAACGATGCTCGTTCGTGCATCCGCGACCAGAACGGCCAGGATGGCCCGATCGAAGCGATCCAGATCCAGGCTTTCGGAATCCTGCGTCATTGATCTTGTCCACGCCGGTTTGCTGCGCAATTTGGACGAATCTCAAGCATAATAGCCGGGAAGGGAAAAGGAAAGAGGCGTATGCTGCATTTAGTCTTGAAAGACCTGATTTAGCCGGAGATTTTTGCGATGCGCGTCGGAGTGCCGAAGGAAATCAAAGTGCAGGAGTACCGGGTCGGTCTGACGCCGGATTCGGCGCGCGAATTCGTTACCGCCGGCCATGAAGTCCTGGTCGAAACCGGGGCGGGAGACGGAATCGGCGCGACGGATGCCGCCTATGCCGCAACGGGTGCAGCGATCGCGAGGACGGCGAGCGAAGTTTTCGCCAAGGCCGACATGATCGTCAAGGTGAAAGAGCCGCAGCCGTCGGAATGGGTGCAATTGCGGCAAAACCAGATCCTGTTCACTTTTCTGCATCTCGCGCCGGACCCCGCGCAAGCCCAAGGTCTGCTTGCTTCAGGCTGTACTGCGGTGGCCTATGAAACGGTCGTCGCGCCGGATGGCAGCCTGCCGCTTCTCGCGCCGATGAGCGAAGTGGCCGGACGGCTGGCGATCGAAGCGGCGGGCATGGCGCTGCAGCGCCATGCCGGCGGCCGCGGCATACTCCTTGGCGGCGTCCCCGGGGTCTTGCCGGCGCGCCTCGCGATCCTCGGCGGCGGGGTCGTCGGCACACAGGCGGCGCGCATGGCGGCCGGCCTTGGCGCCGATGTTACGATCCTCGATCGTTCGCTGCCGCGTCTGCGTCAGCTCGATGATTTGTTCCAAGGCCGGGTCAAGACGAGATTTGCTTCCCATACCGCCATCGAAGACGAAGTCTTTGCCGCCGATGCCATTATCGGTGCCGTGCTGATTCCCGGCGCCAGCGCGCCGAAACTCGTCACCTTGGCCATGCTGGCGAAGATGAAGCCGGGCGCGGTGCTCGTCGACGTCTCGATCGATCAGGGCGGCTGTTTCGAGAGTTCGCATGCGACCACGCATGCCGCGCCGACCTACGTGATCGACAACATCGTCCATTATTGTGTGGCCAATATGCCGGGCGCCGTTCCTTATACGTCAAGCCACGCGCTCAACAACGCCACTTTGCCCTATGGGCTGGCGCTGGCCAAGGACGGCATCAAGGCGATCTTCGACAATCCTGGTTTGCGCGCCGGCCTCAACGTGCATCGCGGAAAAATCACCCATCCGGCCGTTGCCGCGAGCCTCGGCCTCGCCGTCACGCCGCCGGAACGGGCGCTGGCGGCGTAGGGCACATCCGCGACCGGCGGAAGATGCGAAACGGCGCCGCCCTCACTTCCCCGCTTGTTCGCCGGGAAAGAGAACGCGCGTCGTGCCGCTGCGCACAGTGTCGTCCGGACCGCGAAACGTGCGGCAGATGAGGTCCATGCTCGGATTGCTGACGCCGAACCACAGTTTTTCGTTCACGAAATGATGGCGCAGATGATAGCGCTTCATCCAGCGCCCCATACCGGTCTTCGGCTCATAGGGCTGGTGGGCGATGAAATGCACCCATTCGTAATAGAGAAGCGCCAGCATGGCACCGAGCAGCAGTGCCGCGACCTCACCCGGCTCGCGCAGAATGGCATAGGCGATGGCGGCGACCACGATCAGGTTCGGCACGACATACCATAGAGGCAGGAACAGCAGGTCGAGCCGCGCAGGGTCTACGTGGTGATCGTAATGCAGGCGATGCTGCTTGGCCCGCAACCAAGCCCAGCGCGCCGGCTTGCCATGGAACACGAAGCGGTGCGTGCTATATTCGGTGAGGAAGAACAGCAGCGCCCCGAGTCCCACCAGCCAGAGCGGCAGATGCAGCCAGCCCTCGGCTGCGGTGCCCAGCAGCGCAAGTGTGAACGCGATCAAAGCTGTATTGCTGCCATGCAGCAGAAAATTACGCAGCATGGGCGCTGCCTCCCATTTCGGTGCGGGTCGAGCCGGCCGCTTCGCCGCACTATCCCCCAGCCGGGCAGGTCCGGCAAGTCGATCGCAGCATTGGCGAGCGGAAAAGTGGCGCCACTTTTTTGCTGCTTGGTCAGCTCGAAGCAGTGCTGAAGAAAGTCCGGCCGCTCAAGCCGCCGGAAAGCCGCCTTCGAAGACGAAATCCTTTTGCGGATTGCGCGAATTCGGAATTTCGCGTGCCGCCAAGGCCTCGGGCAGCCTCGATCTGTCGCCGCGCCGGCCGATCGCAATAGCGGCTTCGACCCGGTGATCGTCCGGCACGTTCAGTTCCGCTGCGGCGCGCGGAATGTCGAAGCCGACCATGGCGTGTGCAGCCCAGCCTAGGCGCTGCGCTTCGAGCGCCAAATAGGCCCAGGCGGCGCCGGCATCGAACGAATGGCTGTGCGAGGGGATGAATTTGCCCGAGCCGGGCGGCGCTTCCATCAGGATCTTGGAGGCGACAACGACGAGGACCCCGGCGTCTTTCGCCCAGCTCCGGTTGAACTCGTTGAGGAGGCCGAAGAACTTGTCCCAACGGGGCGTGTTGCGCTTGGCATAGAGAAAGCGCCAGGGCTGCGAATTATAGGATGAAGGCGCCCAGCGCGCCGCCTCGAATAGTGTGTGGAGGGCCGCGTCAGGCACGCTTTCCCCCGTGAAGGCGCGTGGCGACCAGCGATCGAGATAAAGCTGGTTAATCGGATGATCGGCGACACGCGGATTGGCTTCGGACATGAGTGTTCCTCGGGTTGCGTATGAAGAAAAGCCGACGCCGGCATGCGCCGTAATTTCCACTGGGTTTATAACCGCGCGGGGCGGAAGCAAGAAGGTCTTCGTTGCGGTGCGACTGGCTCAATGCGCGGCATAGATCTGATCGAACAAGGCGCCGTCGGCAAAAAACCGCGCCTGCGCCTTTGCCCAGCCGCCGAAATCCCTGTCGATCGTGATAAGGTCGAGTTGCGGAAAGCGTGCCAGATCTTCAGGCGCCGCGGCTTCGGGATGCACGGGCCGGTAAAAATGCTTGGCAATTATCGCTTGCGCCTTCGGCGAATAGAGAAATTGCAGATAGGCTTCGGCGACTTTCCGCGTGCCTTTCGCGCCGACATTGGCGTCGACGAGCGAAACCGGCGGTTCCGCGAGAATCGAAAGTGAGGGAATGACGATCTCGAACTTGTCCCGGCCGAATTCCTCGACGACGAGATGGGCGTCGTTCTCCCAAGCGACCAAGACATCGCCGAGATTGCGCTGTGCAAAGCTGATCGTCGCGCCACGCGCGCCCGCATCGAGAACCGGCACATTTTTGTAAATCGCCGCAATGAAGGGCCTGATCTTTGCCTCATCGCCGGCAAATTTCTTCGCGGCATAGCCCCAGGCTGCGAGATAGTTCCAGCGGGCGCCGCCGGACGTCTTGGGGTTGGGCGTGATCACCTTGATCCCCGGCTTGGCGAGGTCGTCCCAATCATTGACAGCCTTCGGGTTGCCCTTGCGAACCACGAGGACGATCGTCGACACGTAGGGCGTCGAATTATTCGGCAATCTTTTTTGCCAATCTGCGGGAATCTTGTGGGTCTTCTCGGCAATCGCGTCGATATCGCCCGCAAGGCCCAAGGTGACGATGTCGGCCGGAAGGCCGTCGATCACGGCACGCGCCTGCGAACCCGAGCCGCCATGCGAGGTGCGGATCGTGACATTCACCCCGGTCTTTGCCTTGTAGTCTGCGACGAAAGCCTCGTCGATCGCGCGATAGAGTTCGCGGGTCGGGTCATAAGAGACATTGAGCAGGACCAGGCCGGCGGCTTCGGCGTGTAGCGGCAAGACCGGCAAGAGCGCCAGAACCGCCGGGATGCAAATGCCTATGCGCGTTCGCCGCAGCCAGGAAAACAGAGCCATCGTCGAGTCCGGAGTTAAATCTAGTTTTTCTGTAGATTGACTTAGCCAATTCCGGCGAGCTTGCCAAGCTAAGCTGGCCAAGTGACTCAGAAAACGCCGCCAAGAACAAAAGCCGTCAGCCTCACTGCTCGGCGCGATTGGTCGCAACGTCCGCATTGACAGCTTCGCAACTGGGCGATTGACGCCAATGCCCATAGCGCCATGGCCGCGCCCAGTGTGCGCCCGGCGCGATCCGCTCGGGGACCGGATCATATCCAGAACCACCCCAGGGGTGACAGCGGCAAAGCCGTGCCAAACCCATGCAGCCGCCCGCCCAGAGTCCGTGGCGGTCGATGGCGTCATCGGTATATTCCGAACAGGTCGGCAAATAGCGGCACCGCCGGCCGAGGAAGGCCGAGAGACTGAGCTGATAGGCGCGAATCAACAGATGCGCGATGCGGCGCGGCCATAGGCGAGGCGCTGGCAGGACCCTATTCGGCGGCATCGCGTGCGGCAGCTTCGATCTGATCGACCGCGTCGACCGTTGCCTCGAAGGTGAGCAAAGTCGACGCATGGCGTGCCTTGAAGTCGCGGACAGGCTCGAGCACGGCAGCTTCCGCCCATTTGCCTTGCGGCGGCGGACCATTCTCCTTCAACATGGCGCGGACCTCGTCGCGCAATTGGCGCAATTCCGGCCCGGTCGCCCCGATGACGTGGCGGGCCATGATCGAAGCGGCCGCCTGCCCCAAGGCGCAAGCCTTTACGTCATGGGCAAAATCGACCACTTTCCCATCTCGCATGACGAGATCGACGATGACTGTCGAACCGCAAAGTTTCGAATGCGCTTTGGCGGTCGCGTCTGGCGCAGCCAATCGCCCCTGCCGCGGGATGTTTGCCGCTAACTCGAGTATCTTTCCATTGTAGATATCGTTCAGCATGGTCCAGAATGTCGCCTTCCGGCCGGGATGACGTCAGCAATTTGATACTATATAGGGTGTGAAGGCTTGGCGAACGAGTTTTGACGCGCTTCAAACAGCCTCTTCACCCGACGCCGTTCATGCCAGTACCGTGCTGGAGACCAGGATTAGGGAGCCAAAACAATAACATCGCACTCAAACATCCTGGAGGCGCCACATGGATGACGTGGTTAAGTCCTTGCTCGAACGCCAGCAATCTAAAGCCGCTTCGATTGCGCCGACCCGCCCCACCCAAGCGGAAGCGGAGGCGGCCGTGCGCACTTTGTTGCTCTGGGCGGGGGATGATCCCGACCGGGAAGGCCTGCGCGACACGCCGCGGCGCGTCGTCAAGGCCTATGAAGAATTTTTTTCGGGCTATCGCGAAGACCCGAGCACGGTTCTCGCCCGCGTCTTCGAAGAAGTTCACGGCTACGACGACCTCGTCCTGGTGCGCGACATTCCTTTTTCGTCGCACTGCGAACATCACATGGTGCCTTTCGTCGGGAAGGTCCATATCGGCTATTACCCCGGTGAGGATGGCGTCATAGGTCTGTCCAAGCTCGCCCGTCTGGTCGAGATTTTCGCGCGGCGGTTGCAGACGCAAGAGGCTCTGACCGCGCAAGTGATCGGCACGATCGACCGGCATTTGCGGCCGCGCGGCTGTGCCGTCATGGTCGAAGCCGAACATATGTGTATTTCGATGCGCGGCGTTCAAAAACAGGGCGCGGTCACCGTGACGCATCTGTTCACCGGCATTTTCAGGGATGATCCGGCTGAACAGGCTCGCTTCCTCACCCTCGTCCGCAGAGGGCCGTGAGAGTTATCCCGCACCGCGGCGTGGCGACGGCTTCGAGTGATCAGGCATGATTCCTCCGTTCCCGTCCCCAGGCACGAAGCACGATCTCGAGGAAGGCGGTCGCTTTACGCCGCGCTTTGGCAGCGACGGGCTGATCGCCTGTATCACGACCGATGTAGGCGACGGCACTGTCCTCATGTTTGCGCATATGAATGAGGAAGCGCTCAAGCTGACGCTCGAGACGGGCATCGCCCATTATTGGTCGCGCTCGCGGCAAAGCCTTTGGCGCAAGGGCGACACGTCCGGCCAAATCCAAACCGTCAAGGAGATCAGGACGGACTGCGATCAGGATGTCATCCTGCTTCGCGTCGAGGTCGGCGGCGATGGCGGCGCCTGCCATACCGGCCGGCGTTCGTGTTTTTATCGAAAGCTTCAGCTCGGCCCGGATGGCCCCCTGCTCGTGAAAGATTAGCTTCGAAATCACCGATGCTGCCAGACTTGGCAAAGCGTTGTCCGAACCCAATCGCGGCAACGGCATGCGGCTCGCGAGGGATGTCTAAAGCGCATCGCCATCGAACTTTTTCGGAAACTGGTCGACACCATCTAAGCTTTTGTTAAATGTGTGTGTTAATCTAATTGTTTTCTTGGGCGCGGACTCTTGGGCGCGGACTAAAGTGCGCTTTCATGGCAAGCGGAGGCCAGCCGTTCGCACCGACACGCGCCCTCGTTTAAATGAGCGAGAGTGATGATGCAGATAGGGTGACCCGATCTTTGCGGATTTGACGGCTTGCGGCAAGCCTCCGAGATATTTGCCCTAAAGCGCGCGAAGCCAGTCGCTGCAGATTATTGGAATTGATCACGATGATATTGGATTGATTCGACCCAATATCATTGTGATCCTGCAATCGGGTATGGAAGACGCACGTGTTTATACGAAATATTTTCGACGTTCCCGGCGAGGGAAAATCTGGCGGCGGCGCACTGCCCCCGCGCGAGCCGAAGATAGGCGTTGCGCTCGGCGCCGGTGCCGCGCGCGGCTGGTCGCATATTGGCGTCCTTCGTGAACTCGCTGCGCACGGTATCGTCCCTTCCATCGTCGCTGGAACATCGATCGGGGCGGTCGTCGGCGGCTGTTACGCGGCTGATCGGCTCGAGGCGCTCGAATTTTTCGCCCGTTCGCTGACTAAGAGGCGCGTCCTGAGCCTGATGGATTTCAGCTTTTCGGGAGTGGGCCTTCTTGCCGGCAGTCGATTGAGAAAAGGACTCGAGGAAGAACTTTCCGGCCGCCACATCGAAACTCTCCCGAAGACTTTCGCAGTCGTGGCGACAGAAATCGGCACAGGTCACGAAGTCTGGCTACGAAAGGGCAATTTGGTCGAAGCTATCCGCGCGTCCTACGCGCTGCCCGGCATATTCGAACCGGTGAAGCTTGGCGGCCGCTGGCTGTTCGACGGAGCGCTCGTCAACCCCGTTCCCGTAAACGTTTGCCGCGCTCTTGGCGCCGATGTGGTGATTGCCGTCAATCTCGTTGGAGATAATGCGTTTCGTGGCACTGTCATCAGCGATCAACTGTCGCTCGACCGAACGCTGCGGGAGCTTGACCAGGAAGCCTCCGAATCACGCCCATCTGCATCCGGATTCCTGCGTGGAGTGGGCGGCAATATGCGCCGTCATTTCGGCCGGCGCGCCGACGGCGCGCCCGGCATTGCCAATGCGATGATGGTCGCGTTCAACATCACGCAGGACCGAATATCGCGTTCTCGCCTCGCCGGCGATCCGCCCGATGTGCTGATCAACGCACGCAATTCGCATATCGGCTTGTTCGATTTTCACCGCGCCGACGAACTCATCGCCATCGGCCGAGAAGCCGTCCGGCGTTCGCTTTCGGAAATCGCCGATTACGTCGTGCTGGTTTCGAATAACGAGAGCGCCTCGACGACACCGTGAGGGGTGGGTTCGAGGCGCGCTTGTCGGCCGCAAAGCACTCACGCAGTGGCAATGTACTCGCGCAGCGCCGAATGTTCGTGCTCTATCACCGCCAGCCGATATTTCACGACATCGCCGATCGAAACGATGCCGGCGAGCTGACCGTCCTTAATGACGGGAACATGCCGGAACCGCCCATTGGTCATTTTTTCCATGGCGGATTGGACTGACTCGTCCTCCGTCGTCGTAATGACGCGCGACGTCATATGTACCGATACAGCATCGTCGAGAGCAGCAGCCCCGCCGCGGCCGATCGCTCTGACAATATCCCGCTCCGACAAAATGCCGTGCACAGTGCCCCGGATATCGGTTACCACGACGGCACCGATTCCCCGAACCGCAAGAACGTCGGTTACTTCTTTCAAGGTCCTGTGCGGCTGGGTCGTGACGACCTCTCGGCCCTTCGTCGCAATGATGCGCGCTACAGTCATTTGGTTCTCCATGTCCTCTTCGTGCGTTTCGATCTGCCCCCGATCCTTCGCCGCCTGTCGCCGCAGCGTTTGGATCTCTGCTGATTAGAATGCGCCTATTCGGCGAAACGCGCAATACATCCTTGCTCGGCAAAACGAGGGGTGTATGCCGCATTGCGAAAGAGCGCGGGCATGGCGTTTGGAGAGGGTTAGTTAACAACCGAAACAATTCGATGGTCGTCATGCCCGAGCATGGGGCGTCGTTTAAACGCCCTTCGCAAGCAGCTGGTGCCGCGTCCGCGGTGATATAAATATTTTCCGCGCTGCGGCACGTGAAGGACGAGTTCCCGGCTTACGCGGGAAAGACAGGGAGCAAAGATGCCAGCGACCGGGATTGACTGGGCCTGCCCTCAAGGTGATCGAGGCCGCCATATTTCGATGTCGCCGGCGCGTCCCGCCTGAACATAGGCATCGAAGAGCCCGGACAATGCCGGCTGGGCACGCGCCCAATCGGCCAATTCCTTACTCTCAACGAGAAGGATATCCGGTTTGCCGTTGCGAACGTCCTCGGCAAACATTTCGAGATCGGCGCCGAGATATTTGCTCCGGCGCGCCTGCGCGGTGGAATCCGCATCGCCCCCGCCGCGCAGATATTTCACGCCCCAACTGATCCAAAGGCAGTTCTGGCGGCCGACCCACACCCCACCAAGCCGGCGCACGAGCGGATGGCCGAAGTCGAGTTGTTCGGCCAAGGCCGCGATCCTCGGCTGCGGCGGCGCGATCCGTGCCACCGCAGCCGTGAGGCCCGGATGTTCCTCGCTATTGGTTAGGATTTGCATCGCACCGAAAAGAAATGGCGCGGCGCAAAACACCGGCAAAAAGACATACATCGTCAACAGGCGTTGCCGCCGGGCTGCCCGCAGTGCCGGAGCGGCAAAAAAGCGAAGCTGCGCTGCCAATGCCAAGAGTGCGAAGGCGAGGCCGGGATAGGCGTGGTTGGTCCAGCCCTTTCCCTGAATGACAAATGTTGCGAGGAACCCGATCGAAAAGACAGCGAGCACACCAGCGCGAAGATCAACGAAGCCGCGCCGCACGGCATGGGCTAAGACGCAGAGCAGCGCCACATTGCAGATAAAAGGGGGGGACATCAGAAGATTTGAAATGCGGTCGCGGACCGGCGCATAGACGTCGAGGGCGAGCGAAAGAGTGCCGAGATAGGCCGGAAAGACCAGCAAGACAACCGCAGTATAAGTCGCCAAAACTATCGCGGCTGCAGCAATTTCCGGAACAAGTCGCGCGGCGCGTTTCGGCCTGATGAGGACAGTGGCGGCGAAGGCAAGAGCCACCGGCAGAAGAAAATAAGGCTTGAATGTCGTAGCCAAGCCGGCGCCGACCCCCGCGAGCATGGCGGCGGGAAGCGCGACGGGCCGATCGGCTGCGCGCGCGACGATGACGGCAGCAATCGGCAGCAGAGCCAAGAACGCGAAATGTTCGCGCTCGGCGAAGCAAAAGGCTGGGGCAACCAGACAAAGATAGAGGGCCACCATAAGCGCCCCGGGCGCCTGCGCCTGGCTCAATAGACCGGCCCCACGCAAAACCCTGCCTGACATGAAGATCGCCAGCCCAGCCCCGACAAACGTGAAGAGCGCAACGACAAATTCGGGCCTTGCCGCAAAGAGCCTGGCAAAATAGATGGCGGGAACATAGGCGAGAAAGGCCGCCGGCGGATTCGGGTCGGACACGTCGACATAGGGCGTCAACCCGTCGAGATATTTTTCCGCAAAAGTGATGAACCAGGAATCATCGCCATTGAGATGGCCGATGCTCTGCTGCAGGACGGCGATAAAGATGACCGCAATTGCCCAGCGCCAATCGATTGCGCCCGGCTGCCGGGACGCGTCGGCGCCCTGGCACCGGCCAGCAGAAGCGCGGGAAACATCGGTCTGGGTCATGGCTTTGCCGACCCTAGTGCAGAGTCCTTAAGCTTCCTTCACTCTGCCGGCCGCTGCGAGGGCCGCCCCGCCAAGATGTGGTCCCTTTCATTGAAAGGGGGGCATATCGGCGGGCGGCGGATCGAATAAGCGAAAGCCGAACAGTCCGAACACGAAGCCGCCGATATGGGCTTCCCACGCGACCGTCGCGGCACCGACACCTGGCAAGCCCGGGGTGATGCCGAACAGGAAATTCGCCAGCAGCCAGACGACGAGAAAGGTGAGCGCGCGCCGATCGGCGAAGATCTCGAGGAGCGGCAGCGCCGGCTGCCGGTACGCGTGCTCCGTATTGCTCCTGCCGGCAAAGCCGAGGCTCTCGCCAAGCGGCGCGCCGGGCTGAAAGACGAATCGTATGGCAGCCGCCATCGTCGCAGAGACGACGGCCGAGGCTCCGATCACCGGCTGCAGATCGTCCATATGGGTGAGAAAATGCGCCAGCGCACCGGCGAAAGCGGCGAGGAGAGCAAAGATCAGAAACCGCGCCACGTGGAAACGCCGGGCAACCGCCGCTCCGAAGGCGACGAACCACAGGCAATTGAACCCGACGTGCGTCCAACTGCCGTGCAGAAAGGCATAAGTGATCGGCGTCCACCAGAGCGGCTTGCCGTCACCGAGGAAGAACTGCGCGATTTCGGCGCGCGTCTCATCCGTGGCAGCGAACGAATCATAGGCGGCGGCAACGCGCTGCGGATCGAAAGCATAGGTGAAGCGGCCCGGCACGAAAGAAAATTGCGCCAACAGGTCGAGATCCTGCTCGGGCGACAGAAACCCCCTCAGGGCATGAATGCCGACGAGCACTACGACCGTGACGAGCACGATCACCGGAACATTGAAGATTCTTTCGCGTGGCGGTTTCATAGACTTCCATCAAATGGAGCGCGTAACAAAGGCGTCGGGTCGGACGCATCAGATCACGATGGTTTTGGATTGATTCAATCCAATTGCATGAACGTGATCGATTCTAATAATTTAGAGCGGGATAGGCAGATAAGTTTACGCAATCTGCGTACACTTGATTGCGCCGGAAAACCGGTTCCCACTTTTCCTCATCCCGCTCTAGTCGACATCCTCTATGTCGGCGGGGCCGCCGCCATGGACTTTTTGCGCCAGCGCCGCTTGCATGAATTCACTCAGGTCGCCATCGAGCACATCGGCAGGTGTTCCCGACGTCACGCCCGTGCGCAGATCTTTGACGAGCTGATAGGGCTGCAAGACGTAGGAGCGGATTTGATGGCCCCACCCTATGTCGGTCTTCGCCGCCTCAGTCACGCTGGCGGCGGCTTCACGTATCTCCAGCTCGCGCTCATAGAGGCGGGCGCGTAGCATGTTCCACGCGGTCGCCCTATTCTTGTGCTGCGAACGCTCGCCTTGGCAGGCAACCACGATGCCGGTCGGGATATGCGTGATGCGCACTGCGGAATCCGTCGTATTGACGTGCTGGCCGCCGGCACCGGACGAGCGATATGTGTCGATCCGGCAATCTGCTTCCTTCACATCGATATCGATGCGGTCGTCAATGACCGGATAAATCCAGACCGAGGCGAAACTCGTGTGCCGCCGCGCATTAGCATCGAACGGCGATATGCGCACCAAACGATGCACGCCCGATTCCGTCTTTGCCCAGCCATGCGCGTTATGGCCTTTGACGAGCAAAGTGCCGGACTTGATGCCGGCCTCGTCGCCGGCCGTCTCTTCGATGATCTCGACCTTGAACTTTTGCCGTTCCGCCCAGCGGATATACATGCGAAACAGCATGCGCGCCCAGTCGCAGCTTTCGGTGCCGCCGGCGCCGGCATGTATTTCGATGTATGTGTCATTGGCATCGACTTCACCCGAAAGGAGGGCTTCGATCTGGCGGCGCTCGGCTTCGGCCTTGATCGACTTGAGCAGCGTCAAGCCTTCCTGCTCGACGGCTGCGTCAGCCTCGGCCTCGCCGAGTTCGACGAGCGTAATTGCATCCTCGAGTTCAGCTTCGAACCGGGCGAGCGAGCCCAGCCGTTCTTCCAGCTCGGTGCGTTCGCGCATGATTTTTTGCGCGGCCTCGGCATCGTTCCAGAGATTGGGATCTTCAACTTTGGCATTCAGTTCGGCAAGACGACGCGTTGCGACGTCGACGTCAAAGATGCCTCCTCAGCAATCCCACGGATTGCTTGATGGCTCCGACAAGCGCTTCGGCTTCAGCGCGCATTTATCTGTGATTCCTTGTTCGACGGACTGCAGGAGGGGGATTCGGCCATAGCGGCATTCGCTCCACCCCATGAAAAGCATAGATAGTAAGCTTGAGCCACGATGTAAACCATGTGCCGGAACGGCGTGGTGAACAAGCGCGAGAGGAAGTGCGGCCTGTTATCCGGGGAGACGAGTTTGGTCTTGTTTGCAGGGCAAAGACCGGGCAGTGTGGTTCCTGACGAGCGATCCGGGCGCTGTCGGTTCGGAGACCCGCAGCCCGCTGGGATGGACTCGTCCGATCGACAAGACTAGCCCGGAATCAACAAATTGGGGTATGTCCTCGAGGCACCCTCGGATATAGACCTTGTCCGAAGGGGTGGCGGAGCCGCTACACGTTTCCGGGACATACGCCGCCTGAATTTCGTTTGGCGCTGCCTCTCGATCGCTGTCAAGGAGGGATCAGAATGAGCAAATTGGAACGACCCCGCGAGATCATCGAATATTGCCTGAAGCCCTTCGCGGCGATGAGCCAAACAGAAGACTATAAAGAAGCCTATCGGCGGCTCGAACATGCGATCAAGACGCTGCAGACGGCAGCCTTGAAGGCGAATGTGCCGGTTTCGGTCGACTTCTCGGAAATGCGGACGATCACGCTCAACGAAGAAGCGCACGGCCACGAATAGACGCAGACCGTCTCGGTCGGAGGTGGGAAAATTCGAGCGCCGGTCCCGTCGAAAGTCCTGAAACGGGATCGGCGCCTCTCCAACTCAATATAGTCCGCCGGTTCCCCGGCTCAGCGAAGCATCGGCGTTGGGATCGACACTCAGGACCCGCGGCGTCTGGTCGCCATAGGCGAAGGTTTCAGGCGGTGCCGTGCCGGGCTTGAATGCCTCCAAAATCGTGCCGCCGCCCGAGGAGCGAACCCCCGTCTTGGCATCGACGGAAATCAACTTGATACCGGGCGGCACGCGGAACGGCACATCGGGCTTGTCCTTCAATGCCAGTTTCATGAAATCGCGAAAGATCGGCGCTGTATAAAGTGCCGCCTGCGCCGAAACGCCGAGAGAGCGCGGTCGGTCATAGCCCATGAAGACACCGACGGCCAGATCCGGCGAAAAGCCGACAAACCAGAGATCCTTGGCTTCATTGGTGGTGCCGGTTTTGCCGGCGAGATGTTTGCCGACCTCACGGATGACTTGGCCCGTGCCGCGCAGAATGACGCCTTCCATGATTGAGGTGATCTGATAGGCGGTTAGGGGGTCGAGAACCTGTTCGCGCTGGTCGATCAGTTTCGGCTCGGGCTGGCTTTCCCATTTTTGCGCGTCGCAGCCTTGGCAAATCCGCTCGTCGTGGCGGTAGATCGTGTGACCCCAGCGATCCTGGATCCGGTCGATCAGCGTCGCTTTGATTCTCTTGCCGCCATTGGCGAGCATGGAATAGGCCGTCGTCATGCGCATCAGCGTGGTTTCGCCGGAGCCGAGCGACATGGAGAGATAAGGCGGCAACTCGTCGTAAATGCCGAAACGTTTGGCATATTCTGCAATCACCGGCATGCCGACGTCGCGGGCGAGCCGCACCGTCATTTGATTGATCGAATGTTCGACGCCGTAGCGCAAAGTGTGCGCGCCGCTCGACTTGCCTTCAAAATTCTCCGGCCGCCAGACACCGAGGCCCGCGCCTTGATCGATTTCAATCGGCGCATCGAGCTCGATAGAGGAAGGCGTATAGCCATTGTCGAGGGCCGTCGCATAGACGATCGGCTTGAACGACGAGCCCGGTTGCCGCAGCGCCTGCGTCGCACGATTGAACTCGGATTGATCGAAGGAGAACCCGCCGACCATGGCCAGGACACGGCCGGTGAAAGGATCCATCACCACGATGCCCCCGCCGACTTCTGGAATCTGGCGCATCCTGAATTGGCCGGGCTTATTCTCGACGGGCTCGGCATATACGACATCGCCGGGGATCAACGTGCCGCGTTCGTTCGGGCGCTTGGACCAGCGCAGTCCGACGGGTGCGAGCGTGCCGGATTCGCGGTCGCGCCCCACCTCGCCCGATTTCTCGCGCGGCGGCTGCAATCCGATGCGGACCTGAGTATCGCTCACATCGAGAACTACGGCGAGCCGCCAGGGCGCCACGTCGCCGAGCGCCGGCACCTCGGAAAGCGCAACGCCCCAGTCCTGGCTGATGTTGATGTGGCGCATGGGGCCGCGGAAGCCATGCGCTTCGTCGAAGCGGACAAGACCGTCGACAAGCGCTCGCCGCGCCATAAGTTGCATTTTCGGGTCGAGCGTCGTGCGAACCGAAAGGCCGCCTTCGTAAAGCTTCTTTTCGCCATAGCGCTCGGAAAGCTCGCGCCGGACTTCCTCGGCGAAGAACCCCGCAGCGTAAGTATTGGGCGATAAGAGGCGCGGATTGACGCCAAGCGGCTCGAGCTTGGCCTTGTCGGCGGCCTGGCGGGAGACGTAGCCGTTCTCCGCCATCCGATCGATGACCCAGTTGCGCCGCTCGATCGCCCGTTCCCGCTTCAAGAACGGATGGTAATTGTTCGGCGCCTTGGGGAGAGCCGCAAGATAGGCCACTTCGGCAACGCTCAATTCGTGCACCGATTTGCCGAAATAATTCAGCGCCGCCGCTGCGACCCCGTAATTGCCCAGGCCAAGATAAATTTCGTTGAGATAGAGCTCGAGAATTTTCTCTTTCGAATAGGCGGCTTCGATCCGGAACGAGAGCAGAGCTTCGCGGACCTTTCGCTCGAATGAACGTTCGTTCGTCAACAGGAAGTTTTTCGCGACCTGTTGAGTGATCGTCGATGCGCCCTGAACCCGACGGCCGCCTTGGACGAGGATGACGAAGGCGCGTGCTATGCCTTCCGGATCGACGCCGTTATGCGTGTAGAAGTTTTTGTCTTCGGCCGAAATGAAGGCCTCCTTGACAAGCGCTGGAATCGCGGCGCTCGGCAGATAGAGGCGGCGCTCGCGCGCATATTCGGCGAGCAGCGATCCGTCGCCGGCATGAACGCGCGTCATCACCGGCGGCTCGTAATTCTTGAGCTGCGTGTAATCCGGCAGGTCCTGCTCGAATTTCCAAACGAGAATGGCCGCCGCAGCCATGCCGACGACGAAGAGAATCGTGCACGTCGCGAAAACAAATCCGAAGAAACGGGCGATCAGCCGCATTACGAAATCAGGCCTCTGAATCGGTGGAGTTTGGCCGTCCCGTTCCGTGGCTTCGCGCCGAGCACGGACTTCTGGCCAAACCCAAACCTGGCTCGCCCCTCTGATGGCGCCTCCCCTCGCCTCGCGCAAGGGGCGGATCATCCGTTAAGGACATCCAACGTCGCTTTGCGGCGCCGTTTCCCACATATTACGGGTGTTGACTCGGCACCTGATCGCATCGACTGGCCGCATCCGTCCATTTCGAACCGGCGGCAGGTCGCAACAAGATCGTGGCAGTTTCAACTCCACCTCTGGTGCTGCGTTTTTGTGTTGATAGTTGGGCGCATTCGATAGAGGCGCCTCACACGCGGCAGCCATATCTCCCTATCGTGATGTTCCGGCGACATTTTCCGTCAAGTCACCGCGAAGCGAGAAATCGGTGTCGGCGCCTAGAACATGGGCCGGGTCGGCCATGCTGGCATGGGCAGGCGTTGGCTCGGCCGGAGCCGCTTCCGCATGAGTGTCCGCCCCGCGCGCGGCAAAAAAGGCCTCGATCGCTTCCACGATCTTTTCGGATGTCTTTTCCCGCCAATCAGCCGAAGCAAACGAGGCTGCATCCTTTTCACTCGAAACATAACCGAGTTCGATAAGGATAGAAGGCACATCGGGCGCTTTGAGGACGCGGAAACCGGCTGCTCGTTCGGGATTCTTATTGAGCCGTCCGGCGATTTTCCAGTAGTTCACAAGCGTCCGCGCAAAGACGTGACTATAGGCGCGGGTTTCGCGCCGGGTCAGGTCGAAGAGAATGTCGGAAACGTCGTTTGCGTCATCCTGACGGTCGAGCCCGGCGGCAGCATCGGCCTGATTTTCCTTTTCTGCCGTCCGCGCCGCCTCCACGTCGGAGGCGCGGTCGGATACCGTGTAAAAGGTAGCCCCCGATACGGCTGCCGATTCGACAAGCATATCCGCATGAATGGAAACGAACAGCTGCGCTTGAGCCTCACGCGCAATCCGGACCCGTTCCGAAAGTGGCACGAACACGTCGCTTTCGCGCGTCATCACGATCTTGAAACGGCCCGTCGCTTGCAGCTTGTCTTGCAGAGTCTTGGCGAACTCGAAGACGAGGTTTTTCTCGACCAATCCGTTGGCCATAGCCCCAGAATCAACGCCACCGTGGCCGGCATCGATCACCACCGTCGGCAAAACGGCTTTCTTTGCTTGCAGCGCGCTCGGCGGCGGGATTTCGGCCGCGCGCGCCGGAAGATGGATCGTTGCCTCCGCCGCGGTTTGCACCGCCCGGCGAAACTGCGCCTGGTCGGTTTTCGCCAATTCGACGACGAGCAAAGTCCTGCTGCCGTCGGCAGATTTCTCGCTCTCCGCGCGCACGACGCGCGCCGGCGCCGCAAGATCGATCACGATTCGCGACTTGCCCGCGGTGAAAAATCCGAAGCGGAAAGATGCGACGAGGCCGGCAAACCTGGTCGGTCGCCGGCTTGCCGCATGGCCGCGGCGAATCGATCGGCTTGCGATTCCTGCCTCCGGATCGACCCGAAAATCGATCTCCGGCAGATCGATGACGATCCGATCCGGATCCAAAAGGGTGAAGGCAGCAGCTTTGACCGGATTGGAGAGTTCGAACGTGAGTTTCGCCCGCTCGGCGCCATCTTCGAGATGCGCATCGGTCGCCACGGTACGTTGCCGAGCGTCACCGGGAGCCGGCGCAGGCGCAGGTGCGTCGAGCGCCGCAGCCCGCACTCTGTGCATGCCGTCCGATTGGGCAGCGGCATCGCCGCGTGTCCCGAGGAGGCAGAGAGCTGCAACGAGAAACGCGGCAACGATGTGGAAGCACCCGCCAGCCAAGGGCGGGGCCTCCTGGCGTCTGCAGAGCGTCGATTCGCGCCGTTTCGCTGTCATGGACCTGCCGACCTGGCAATTGAAGGACGGGCATAAGCCGATGAAATGCGGTGCGTCGAACGCGGTGCGCTTTGTCATCAGGCTGCAATTTATTAGGATTCTCTTGAGTTAAGGCTGCGTTACCATGCCAGAGCCTGGAACCGGCCGCTGTAGCCCAACCGCCACAGTTTACAGGAAAACTTGCCAAATCCCGGTTCGACCCGATATGAAGAGATGTTCGAGTTCGGGCACCTGTTCGTCAACGATCCGCTGGAGGATCGGCAATTTCCCGCAGTTTTCGTAGGAATTTGCCAGAAGGGCAGCTATGCCACGGTCCCCGGGGAATGCGCTTGGTTCGTCTTTCGAATGACTCTTTAGCGAAGAGCCTGGCGAGAGAAGGAAATGCCGGATTCCCGCGGAATTAGAGTAGGATGCAACGGTATCGAGCTGTTGCCGCCGACCCGAACCGAATTTGCGTCGGCTTCCGTTCGCGAAAGCCACTAAACAGGTGACGAGGACATGGTCTGCCCGCCAAAGGGTGTTCATCGGACCACATGGTTTGAAGCTTGCGGCACGCCTCGAAATTTCCAGGTGTACCAGCTTGTCGATGCCGCCCCCGCCTCGAACCCTCAGCGCTTCAGGTGCGCCCGTTTTCTTGGAGCACGGCAATGCCGTGATCCTTTGCTGCGGAAACTAACCATTTCGGCGGCGTCTCGGGGTCCGCGCCTTCCTTCTTCTAGTGCGACTTGTGTTGCGAAGCTCACGCGTGGGGCTCGTCATCGTCGGACTAGTTGCCGCCTCGTCCATGGGTCGGCATTCAACGACCCCCTTTCATCCCGTCCTTTGCAGGAGGCGCCGCTCATGCTGCCACACCTCGCTCCGGCAGTCCCTCTCGTGGGTCTTGCCGGCACCGGTGGTTTCGCGCGCGCCATGCATCAAAGAGTTTCACATGGCCAACAAAATGCTCATCGACGCCTCCCACCCGGAAGAAACCCGGGTGGTTGTGCTCCGCGGTAACCGGGTCGAAGAATTCGATTTCGAATCGGTCAATAAGAAACAGCTTCGTGGGAATATCTATCTTGCCAAAGTGACGCGCGTGGAGCCCTCGCTCCAAGCCGCCTTCGTCGATTACGGCGGCAATCGCCACGGTTTTCTCGCTTTTTCGGAAATTCATCCGGACTACTACCAAATTCCCGTCGTCGACCGGCAGGCGCTGATCGAAGAGGAAGCGCTCGCTCAGCGCGATGAAGAGCAAGACGAAGGGCGCGGTGCGCGCCGCAGCCGCCGCCACAGGCGCAACGGCGAATCTGCCGAAAAGCGTCGCGTCCCCGACGACGAGACACTCGTCGAGGCAGGCGACGTAGGACTGGAAAGCGAGGCGCAGTCGCCGCAATTGCGCGCGCCGGAGGATGAGGCGGCAGCCGCCGAGCCAAATGATGACGGGCGCCAGCCTTTTGGCGAAGACCATGAACCGGCCTCTGCGGCCGAGGTTAGCAATTTTGCAGCAGACGAGGTTGCGGCGAGGAGGCCATTCGAATCAGCCGAAACCCCCGCCTCGCCAGAACCCATAAGCGCGGCTGTTCGAGAATCCGAAAACGAAACCGAGACAGGCGAAACTCGCCCGCCAACCGCGCATGCCGAGACCGCTGAAGAAGCGGGCGCTGCAAGCCACGCGCCGCATCGGCTCGTCACAGATCCCGAGGGATTTGCCGTCGTCGAGGACGATGGTAGCGATGTCGAGAACGGTGCGGCATCTGAACGCGAAGGGTCTGCTGAAGAGGCGCTTGAGGCCCGTTTCCGTCCTGAGCGCGCACGCGAGGATGAAGACGAGGGTGATGAAGAAGCCGATCAGGTCGAACAGTTGGGTGGCGACGCAATGGAGGAAGTTCCAGTGCGCCCACATCGCCTCCGGCGGCAGTATAAAATTCAGGAAGTCATCAAACGCCGGCAAGTCCTGCTGGTCCAGGTCGTCAAGGAAGAGCGCGGCAACAAGGGTGCCGCGCTGACGACCTATCTTTCCCTCGCAGGCCGTTATTCGGTGCTGATGCCGAACACTGCGCGGGGCGGCGGCATTTCCCGCAAGATCACCGATTCGGATGATCGCCAGAGATTGAAGGCCATCGCCCAAGACCTCGAAGTGCCGGACGGAATGGGCGTCATTTTGCGGACGGCCGGAGCCTCGCGCACGAAAGCCGAGGTGAAGCGGGATTTCGAGTACCTCCTGCGGATGTGGGAAACCGTCCGCGAGATGACATTGAAATCGACGGCGCCGGCGCTCGTCTATGAAGAAGGCTCGCTCGTCAAACGCGCCATCCGCGATCTCTACAACAAGGACATAGACGAGATCATCGTCTCCGGCGAGAACAGCTCTCGCGAGGCCAAGGAATTCATGCGCTTGCTCATGCCGAGCCATGCCAAGAACGTGCACCTCTATCGCGACCCGCAGCCGCTGTTTGGGAAACTCGGCGTCGAATCCCAGCTCGACGCGATGTTCTCGAACCATGTGACGCTGAAGTCGGGCGGCTATCTCGTGATCAACCAGACCGAAGCTCTGGTTGCCATAGACGTCAATTCCGGCCGCTCGACCCGCGAGCACAATATCGAAGATACGGCCTTGCGCACCAATCTCGAGGCCTCCGACGAGATCGCCCGGCAATTACGTTTGCGCGATCTCGCCGGCCTGATCGTCGTCGATTTCATCGACATGGAAGAAACGCGCAACAATCGCTCGGTTGAAAGACGTCTGAAAGAAGCTTTGAAAAACGATCGCGCCCGCATTCAAATCGGGCGGATTTCACATTTCGGGCTTCTCGAAATGTCGCGTCAGAGAATGCGGACCGGCGTGCTCGAAGGCTCAACCGTCGTATGTTCCCATTGCGCCGGCGCAGGCATGGTTCGCTCGACGTCTTCGATTGCTTTGCACGTGCTGCGCTTGCTGGAGGATACCCTGCTCAAGAGCGCGTCGCACAACATCACGGTGCGCACACGCACTGAAGTCGCGCTTTACATTCTCAATCAGAAGCGCTCGAACTTGCGCGATCTGGAACGCCGATTTGGCGTCAGCATCACGATTGCCGCCGACGACAGTCTAACCGGCACCGCCTACCATGCCATGGAACGGGGCGAACCGGCGACGGGCATTGTCGAATTGCCGCGCATTGAAGCCCCGCCGCCCGTCGAAACCGGCGCCGGAGAGGATGAAGAGTCTCTTGTCGATGAGGGCCCCGAGACCGAAACGCAGGGCGAGGAGCGGGACACCGGCGAAGCCGATGTTCGCAAACGGCGCCGGCGCCGGCGCCGGCGCGGGCGCGGCGGCGAACCTGAGCTTTCCGGCAATGGCGCGAGTGCACCGCTGCCGGCCGAGCAGCCTTCCGACGACGGGTTGGCGCTCTTTGCCAATCTCGGTTCAGCTTCCACCGAGGTCGGCGCTGCCGAGATCCCGGAGGCTGAAGGCGCGGAAGAGTTGGGATGGGAAGGGACAGAAGAGCAAGCGCCGCGGCGCGAAGGACGCCGGCGGCGCCCCCGCCGCAGAGGCCGCGATTCAGCCGAAGAAATTGTTCGCGAGGGCGAGCTTTTCCATGCCGATCGGCATGGAAAGGGCCTCGAAGAAATTGCCGCTGAGCACGGAGAACCAGCCGGAACCGCGGACCACGCGCCCGCTGAGCCGCATGTCGCGCCATATCGAGCCGAATCTGTCGAACCCGTCGCGTCGACGGCCGTTTCGACTCCTGCGCAAGAGCCGGCGTCCGCGAAAGCCGCAATGGCGGACACAGAGGCCGTACGGGCGCCGGCAGCGGCGCAAACACGTCCCGAGCCGGCCCTGACCGAGACCCTGCCGGAGCCCGATCCCAACCTGCCGAAGCGGACCGGCTGGTGGCAACGCGCCAAAGCAAGCTTGGGCGGCTAGATCACGATGGTTTTGGATTGAATCAATCCAAAACCATGAACGTGGTCGATTCTAACAATTTAGAGGGTGCGCGCGGACTTTTCCTCATGCCGCTCCAAAGTCTATCCTGGTCGGGGGGACTCCCCCGATCGCCAAGATTATCCGTAACTTCAATAAGTTCGAGCATGTCCTGCAGGCTCGAATAGCGCAAAAAAAAAGCGGCGCGGACCTGCCGGCCCACGCCGTTTAATAAGCGAATACGCAAGCCCTCGGCTTGCCGCCTTACTTCACCACGACTTTGGTGCCGATCTGGACGCGATTGTAGAGATCAATCGCATCGATATCCGTCATGCGGATACAGCCGGAGGAAACGCTTGTCCCGATCTTATCCGGCTCATTGGTTCCGTGGATACGGTAAAGCGTGTCCTTATCGCCCTGATAGAGATACAGCGCACGAGATCCGAGCGGATTATCGGGTCCTCCGGGCAAGCCGCCGGCATCGGCCGTCGGCTTGAGATGCGGCCAGCGTGCCAGCATGTCGGCCGGCGGCATCCAGCGCGGCCATTCGGCCATACGCCCGACCGATGCCGTCCCCGTCCAGCCATAGGCCTCGGCCCCGACAGCGACGCCATAGCGAATCGCCTTCTTCTTCGGCAGTACCAAGTAGAGAAACTTATCCTTGGTATCGACAATAATTGTGCCTGGCGGCTCCCCTGTGGGATCATCCACAAGGTAGCGGTGATAGGCCGGATCAATGTCAGATTGCGGCACCAGCGCCAGATATTCCTGGTCGCGCCCTGAAAGACTCGGATCCGGGACCTCCGAGTAGCCGGCCCCAACACAGCCGGCAAGACATAAGGCGACGAATGGCAAAGCCCAAGAAACGAAGCGTAAGTGCATTTGAGATCCCCGAAGACGTCCATCGTTTAACCCATCCGGCTCGCACTGGCCATAATCTTGTCGGCTGCAGGGATAAGTTAAGGGCAAAAAGCGAGATGGCTGTTGCGCAAATGAAACAGTTGCGTCAGCTCGGCATTCTCACGCACTGACTTGCTCCGAGCCGCCGGCTTCGATAAAATCGTGAAGAAATTCAATCGCGCAGCCTTTTTCAATCTTCGCTTCCACGGCGGAAGCGGAGATCATGTTCTTGCGCGGTTCGTTTTGCGACAAGCCGCCAATGTTCTTGATTTTTCCTATCGCCTTTGCGGCTGCCGAATCATAATCTCCTGGCTCTGGTCCTTGCGGCAGAATCGAGGAACCACGTGTCGACCCTGTTTCTCAGCCATGTTTCGAGCCTCGACCACGACACGGGTCCGGGCCATCCGGAAAGACCCGACCGGATCCGCGCCATCGAAAAAGTGCTCTCCCACGAGAGATTCCAGGCGCTTGACCGCCGCGAAGCGCCGCGCGGCGCGCGTCAGGCGATCCTGCAGGTGCACCCGGCCGAATATGTCGCGGCTATCGAAAAAGCCTCGCCCGAATCGGGGCATGTTCATGTCGACAATGACACAATCATGAGCGCAGGCACGCTCGATGCGATCATGTATGCCGTAGGAGGCGCCGTTGCGGCGGTCGACTCGGTCATGTGCCGCCAGGTCGACAATGCGTTCGTCGCCATCCGGCCGCCGGGTCATCATGCCGAGCGCGCGAAGCCGATGGGCTTTTGCTTTTTCAACAATGCGGCCATCGCGGCCCGCCAGGCACAACTCGTCTATGGCGCCGAGCGCGTCGCAATCGTCGATTTCGATGTTCATCACGGCAACGGCACCCAGAATATTTTCTGGTGGGACCGCAACGTGCTCTATTGCTCGACACATCAGATGCCGCTGTTTCCCGGCACCGGGTCGCGCGACGAACGCGGTGCCCATGACAATATCGTCAATGCGCCGCTTTCTGCGGGGGCAGGCAGCAGCCTCTTCGAAGAAGCCATGGAAACCGTGATCCTGCCGCGCGTCGACGAATTCCGTCCTGATTTGATCATTATTTCAGCCGGCTTCGATGCGCATCGTCTCGATCCGCTTGCAAATCTCGATTTGACCGAGGTCGACTTCGCCTGGGCAACCGGCAAACTGCTCGACCTGGCCGAACGCCATTGCGGCGGCCGCGTCGTCTCACTGCTCGAAGGCGGTTACGACCTCGAAGGCCTGACGCGGTCGGTCGTCGCTCACGTCTTGACTTTGATGGGGCGCGACAGCACCCCGCGCTGAAGCGTCTCACCGCCACAGATTTATGTTTCCGCGGCGAAATTTCAGAGCGGGATCAGGAAAAAGTGGGACGCTGCGCGGGTTTTCCGGGTGATCAAGCTCCGCATCGGCCGGTGCGTCAATCGAGCCGTTCGTAAGCTTTGATCTCGATCCCAAATCCCGACAGGCCGACATATTTGAAGGGTGCCGTCGTGATGAGACGAATCGACGAGATCCCGAGGTCACGCAGGATCTGTGCCCCGAGACCAATCTCCCGCCATTCCTTCGTGCGCTGCGCTTGCGAATCGCGTTTTTCGCCGCCCGAAACATTGAGCGGGACGCCGGCCGTGCCGTCGCGCAGGAAAACAAACACGCCGCGGCCTTCTTGCTTGAAACGGGCGAAGGTCTTGTGGATCGTCGCGCCGCCGGCGATCACGTCGCCGATGATGTCGACGCGATGCAGACGCGCCGGTATGTTCTGGCCGTCGCCGATCTCGCCCTCGACGAAGGCGAAGTGATGAACGGGATCGAAAGGCGTGACATAGGCAAAGGCCGTCAGAGGTCCGTGCAGCCCCTTTGTAGTGAAGCAATTGACGCGTTCGACAAGCTTCTCGCGGGCTTGTCGATAAGCGATGAGATCGGCAACGGAAATTCGCTTGAGCTCGTGCTGCTTGGCGAAGGCATCGATCTGCGCGCCGGCCATGACGGTGCCATCGTCATTGGCGAGTTCGCAGATAACGCCAACGGGCGGCAACCCCGCCAGCCGGCATAAGTCGACCGCCGCCTCGGTATGGCCCGAGCGCATCAAGACCCCACCTTCCTGGGCGATCAAAGGAAACACATGCCCCGGCCGAGCGAAATCGGCGGCGGCCATATTGCCATTTGCCAGAGCGCGCACAGTATTGCACCGCTGCTCGGCCGAAATCCCCGTCGTCATGCCGTGGCGGACATCGACGGAGACGGTGAAAGCCGTCCCGAGCGGCGCATCGTTCACGGCCACCATGGGCTGCAGTTGCAACCTGCGGGCGACGTCGCTTGTGATCGGCGCACAGACGATGCCGCAGCAATGGCGGATGATGAACGCCATTTTCTCGGGCGTGCAAAACGATGCAGCGCAAACCAGGTCGCCTTCGTTCTCGCGATCATCGTCATCGGTTACGGCGACGATTTCGCCACGCGCAATCGCTTCGATCGCTTCAGTGACGGAATTGGGCATGAAAATCTTCTCCGTGAGCACGCCTGGGGTCAGAAAATCAATAGGCGTCACCGCGCCTTGCGTTTCGCGCAGAATGTGAGCCGCGGTCTCGCGCGAGAGCCAGGCGTTCTCCTGATTGCAGAACTGCGAAATTGCGCCCTTGGACACACCGATCCGGCGGGCAAACTCAGATCGGCTCACACAGTTAAGCTTCAGCCAAGCAACAAGCTTCATAAGCCATACTCCGCCTCCGAAGGAAGACGGAGTTCCTCTCTTGGAAATCGCCACTCGAGAAGGCGGTTTCCAAGAGCGGCACCGCGTGTTCCTGCGGAACCGCGGTATGAAGTGTACAAGCGCGCGGGGGTTTAGTACAACTAAATTCATCGGCGGAAACGCGAGTAGAATAAGGAAAATGAAGAAGATTTGCCGCACGGCCATTTGGCTTTTCGGGATCGTCCTTTGCCTCTTTCAGGCCGCCGTGGCATCGGCTGCGCCGTGCGAACCGCTCTCAGATGGCGTCGCGCGCTATGTTGTTTGCACGTTCGACGTCACGAAAGTGAGACTGCGCCTCTTCTGGGCAGATGCTGATGGCAAGCCCTATGGGACGTTTGCGGCGCTCGCGGAAGCGCTCAAGAACCGCAACGAAAGGCTCAGCTTCGCCATGAATGCCGGGATGTTTCAACCCGACTTCCGGCCCGTTGGCCTGTATATTGAAGCCGGCCATGAGATTACCAAGGCGAATACGCGCGCAGGTCCCGGCAATTTTCATCTGAAGCCCAATGGGGTCTTCTATTTCGACGTCCATCACGCCGGCGTCACCGAGACCTCTGCCTTCCTGCGGTCGGGACAGCGGCCGGACTACGCCACGCAGTCCGGCCCCTTGCTCGTCCAAGGCGGCGTCTTGCATCCCAAGATCGAGCCGAGCGGCACGTCCGAAAAGATTCGCAACGGCGTCGGCGTAAGAGACGGTCATATCGTCGTCTTTGCCATTTCCGACGAGCCCGTCACCTTCTATCGCTTCGCCAGCCTGTTTCGCGACAGGCTTGCCTGCCCGGATGCACTTTTCCTGGACGGCTCGATCTCGAGCCTGTTTGCGCCCGCGCTCGGGCGAGCCGACGGGCTCCTGCCGTTCGGGCCGATCGTCGCCGTTGTGGAACAGATCAGATAAAGGCTTTTGCCGGCTCCGTCCCCACCTGCCCCCTATGCCGCAAGAAATGATCCGCCAGCACGCAAGCGATCATGGCTTCGCCGACCGGAACGGCGCGGATGCCGACGCAGGGATCATGCCGGCCCTTAGTTGCAATCTCCGAGTCCTGACCGTCGCGCGTGATCGTCCGGCGCGGCGCGAGAATTGACGAGGTCGGCTTCACGGCGAAACGCGCGACGATCGGTTGGCCGGTCGAAATGCCGCCGAGAATGCCGCCGGCATGGTTTGAAAGAAATATGGGGCGACCGTCATTGCCAACGCGCATTTCATCGGCATTGTCTTCGCCCGACAAAGCAGCCGCGGCAAAACCTTCGCCGATCTCGACACCTTTGACGGCATTGATCGACATCAACGCTGCTGCAATATCGGCGTCGAGCTTGCCGTAGATCGGTGCACCCCAGCCCGCGGGCACGTTCTCCGCGACGATCTCGATGACGGCGCCAATCGATGAACCGGCCTTGCGGATGGCATCGAGATTTTTCTCGAAACGGAGCGCCGCCTCGGCGTCGGGCGAAAAGAAAGGATTGCGCCGCGTCTCCTCCCAATCCCACTTTGTCCGGTCAATCGCCTCCGCACCAAGTGCGACGAGAGCCCCACGCACGCTGACAGCTTGAATGACCTTGCGGGCGATCGCACCGGCAGCGACGCGTGCCGCAGTTTCGCGGGCAGAGGATCTGCCCCCGCCGCGATGATCGCGCACGCCATATTTCGCGTCATAAGCGAAATCGGCATGGCCGGGCCGATATTTATTCTTGATCTCCTCGTAGTCTTTCGAACGCTGATCCATATTCTCGATCAACAGTGCGATCGGCGTTCCGGTGGTGACTTGCCGGCCCGTGTCGGGGTCGGCAAACACGCCGGACAGGATCTTCACCCGATCGGCCTCCTGGCGCTGCGTGGTGAAGCGCGACTGGCCGGGCTTGCGCTCGTCGAGATAGATCTGAATGTCGGAGTCCTCGAGCGGAATGGCCGGCGGGCAACCGTCGACGACGCAGCCGATCGCCGGACCATGGCTCTCGCCGAACGTGGTGACGCGAAATAAATGTCCGAACGTGTTGTGCGACATGAGCGATTCCCGCCATCTCTCCCGGTTGGAACACGTTGGCCGAGATATCTTACCGCTTATTGCGAGCCGGTGAACTCATCGCTCGGCAAATTCGCGGCAAGTTACTGGGCGGAGATGTCGGGTGCTGCCGGATTCTTCATGCCTACAACATGGTAGCCGGCGTCGACGTGCAGAATTTCTCCGGTAATCCCGCGCGCCATCGGGGAAAGCAGAAATGCGGCGCTCTCGCCGACCTCATCGATCGTGACGGCGCGCCGCAGCGGCGCGTTATATTCGTTCCACTTGAGGATATAGCGGAAGTCGCCGATTCCCGATGCCGCCAGCGTCTTGATCGGGCCGGCCGAGATCGCATTGACCCTTATGTTCTTCTCGCCGAGATCTGCGGCGAGATAGCGGACGCTGGCCTCCAATGCCGCCTTCGCAACACCCATCACATTATAGTGCGGCATCCATTTCTCGGCACCGTAATAGGTCAGCGTCAGCATGGCGCCGCCGTCGTGCATCAGCTTTTCGGCGCGCTGCGCGACCGCCGTGAAAGAATAGCAGGAAATGAGCAGCGAATTGCAGAAGTTCTCGGCAGTCGTTTCAATATAGCGGCCGGTCAGCTGGTCCTTGTCGGAAAAAGCGATGCAATGCACGATGAAATCGAGCCGGCCCCAGAGCTGCTCGACCGCCTGAAACACCCGGTCGATCGTCTCGGCATCCGTCACATCGCAATGGCCGACGACTTCTGCGCCAAGTTCCTGCGCCAGCGGGCGGACACGCTTTTCGAGCGAATCCCCTTGGAAGGTGAAAGCGAGTTGGGCGCCCGCCTGGTGCGCCGCTTTGGCGATCCCCCATGCGATTGATTTATTGTTGGCTATCCCCATGACCAAGCCGCGTTTTCCAGCCAATATCCCGCCGGTGCTCAGGGTATCGGACGGGTGATGCTTCTGCGTCATTCTCGAATTCCAGTGAAGACACGGGTGGGAAACGCAGCCTTCGCATTCCAAGCGGCATCTGTAAAGCGAAGCCTGATCAGCGCAAAGCCGCCCTGGGAGGGAAAAGCCGAGCGATGTCGAATTTGAACGGACACCATAGGCAGAAGCAGCGATTCGCACTACTATGCCGCCGATCCAGCAGGCCGCCTTCACGATCGCGATTTGCTGACAAACAACCCTGAAATTCGTTGGATTCTGGGTATATTGTTGGAACGAAAGGCGAGCAAAGCGCATGCGATGCCTCGACCGGCGCCAGGGATGCTTAGCGTAATTCCATTGTGAATTTGTGAATAAGAAGAATTGCCGCCCGCAGCAGAGCGCAACGGCTGTCAAACTTTTGCCGCGAGCCGCAGGTGCCCGACGAGACCTTGTACGCAACACGGATTGATCCGCCGCAAAACATTTTCCCGGAACCGGGAATAGAATTTTCAATTGAGAGGGATTGAAGGCCTGTGGGCTTGGCCCGCGCAGGATAGGCAGGGTGCAACGAAGCGTCAGTGACACGGAGTGCGAAAGTGACGGTCAAGGACGATTTGAGTCTGTTGACGCCGCGCTTACGGCGCTATGCGCGCGCCCTCACACAGGCCGCGCCGGGTCCGAGCGAAATCGCCGACGAACTCGTTCAAGCAACATTGTTGCGCATCCTCGATGCCGCCTCGTCGGAGCGCAAATGCGATGTGACGCTGGCCGCTTTTGCGCTTCTCACTCAATTGCATCGCGACAGCTTGCAGGAGCGCAAATTCGGCGGAGCTGGTTCGGCACGCAGCGCCGCACCGTCCCGTTCAGGCACCCCGCATAAGAAGCCCAAACTTCGCTGCGGTAGCAGCAAAGGGCTTTTCGAAGGGCTCGCGGGTCTCAGGCTCGACGAGCGCGAGGCCCTGTTCCTCGTCGTCGTCGAGCAGTTCACGTACACGCAAGTCATGCATATTCTCGATGTGACGCGCGCAAGCTTGATGGCGCGGCTCGGGCGAGCCCGGGCGAGGTTGAGCGAAACTCTGCTAACCGCCCCACCGTTTCGCGCGGGCGCGAGACGGGCACCGCATCTGCGGCTTGTGAAATAGAGCGCACGACAATGAGACCCCTCTTTCCCACCGTCGGCGAAGAAGACTTGCAGGCCCTCGTGGACGGTGAACTCGCCACGCAGAGACGCGCGGCGATTTTGGCCCACTTGGCTGCCTCGCCGGCAGATCAAGCGAAAGTCGAAGCCTGGCGGCAACAAAACCTTCTGTTGCGGGCCGCATTCGCAGCTGTCGCGCATGAGCCGGTGCCACTCAATCTTGCAATTGCGCCCTGTGCCAAAGTGCTCGCCGTGCCTCTGGCAATGTCGCCGCGGCTCACCGGCAAGTCGGGCGAGCGCAGGGCATGGTTGCGGCCTTGGCTGTTCTTGGCTGCCGGATTGGTGCTCGGATTCGGGCTCGGTCTTGCAATTGGCCTCGGTCTCGGAAAGGCGGTTTGGCGCGACATGCAGCTGTCAGGATTGGCCATCCCGGGCCTGCACAGCCTTTTTTCGCCCGAGCCGGTTCACTTTGTGACCCACCCGTCGGCTGAACTGCAAGCCCAATCCGCGGTCAAGGCAGGACTGGCTCCATCTGAGCGCGACGACGGCGGACGCCTATATAACGCATGGTGGCGAACGCGATCAGGAACAGGCCGGCCTTGCTGACGATGCCGTAGACCGACATGAACGACGCCCAGGTTACTAGGCTGAAGTTCAGGGCGACGACAATATTCAGCGCTGCGGAAAAGAACATCAGACCCGCCCAAACAAAGCCGAAGATGACGGCGATGTCCGGCACCACCTCCATAGCGATGGGCGGCAGATAGCGGTTCATCCATCCTGGTTTCAGCATCACAATGCCGACGATGATGTAGATCAGGCTCGGCTTGAGCATCACAATGCGCGGATCGCCGGTGATCAGAGTGACCGTGCCCGAGCCCACCACCAAGAAGAGGCTCATCCACTGCATCGTGTCGATCGGCTTCTTGCGCACAAACTCCCAGCCGATCTGGGCAGCGCCCAGCGCCACACCGAGGGCCACCGACAGGGGGATGTTCTTGGTCAAAAGATAAAGGACGAGGAAAAAGAACGTCGACGCCATGTCGAGGAGCAGTAGCTTTCCCGCTTCGAAAAGAGTCTTCATCGAATGCTCAGCTCCTTGCTCCGACCGCACCGGCATGTGTCGCCCGGCGAATGCGGGGCTCCTTCCGGCCAGGTCAGGTCAGGCTAGGTCCTTGCGCGGATCATACGGCTTTTGCGCCTGCCATTCCTGCATCAGCGAGGCAAGCGCAGGGTCTTTTTCTTCCGGCAAGACGATCCGCAATGAGACGAGCAGATCTCCGGCACTACCCGCCGGACTGGGAAGACCTTTGCCACGCAGCCGCAAGGTGCGGCCGCCGTTCGAGCCAGCCGGAATATTCAACTCGACCTTGCCGCCGAGCGTCGGCACGTTCACTTTGGCGCCGAGCACGGCCTCGTAGAGCGTCACCGGCAGATCGAGCCGCAAATCACGCCCATCGACACGCAGAAAAGGATGTTTGGCGATCGTCACCGTGACGAGCGCATCGCCCGGCTCGCCGCCGAACGGACTCGCATGGCCCTGGCCTTTCAGCCTGATCTGCTTGCCGTCCTCGATGCCGGCAGGAATCGAGACCTCGAGCTTGCGGCCGGTCGGCAGAGAAACAACGGCTTTGCCGCCGCGAGCGGCTTCCGCGAGATCAACCGTGACTTGCCCGGTGACGTCCTCGCCGCGCGGCAGAGGCCGGCTCTGGCCGCCGCCGCGCCGTCCCCCGCCAAAAAGATCGCCAAACAAATCACTCGGATCGAAACCGCCGCCCTGCCCCGGCCGGCCACCGGCGTTGAATTCGAAATGTTCGAAACCTCCGCCCGCCGGGCGGCGCGCAAATCCACCCGGTCCGCCGGCACCAAACCCCTCGAAACCCTGGAATCTCGGCTTGCCTTCGGCATCGATTTCGCCGCGATCGAAGGCGCCGCGCTTTGCTTCGTCGCCGAGAATCTCATAGGCGGAGCTCACCTCGGCGAATCTTTCCTTCGCCTTGGGGTCTTTACTTTGATCGGGATGGTATTTTTTCGCCAGCTTGCGAAACGCCTTCTTGATTTCGGCCGCATCCGCCGTTTTCGCCAAACCCAAAACCGAATATGGATCACGCATGTCTCTGAGCCCAATCACTCGCCCGCCCGGAGCGCAGGCGCCATGTCTCGGCACTCAATTTGGGCGTTCCATGCGCCGGGCGCAAGGCTTGCCCCGGAAACCCCGATCGATCGACACCGTGCACCGATCCGGCTCCGCCCCGCCAAAGCGCGCCGCACAGCGGGCCGCGGAGCGATCGCCGGTCAGCTTTTCTTCGCCGGTTTGACACTGGTCACGGTCCATTCGCCGGCCTTGTCGGCGCAGGCCGTCCCGTGCAGCGCGTTGTCCACGCTCCGACGATCGATATCGGCGACGAAGGCGCGGCAAATTCCGGCCTCCGAGGGGTAAGGCTTGCCGTCCGCGGCAAAAGAGCCTTTGGCGCCGGACGCCGGGTTGCTCCAGCGCACGGCCGCGCCGGTGCCCTGCGGATCGAGCGCGGCGGCAAGCGCCGCCTTGGCGCGGTCCCAGTCTTCCCCGGCGAGTAGGTCGGACAGCTTTTCGTTCGAAATCGTGCTCGTCTCATCGTCTGGATGGCCCGAAGACACAAGCGATCCGAGCGGCATCGACACCGAACAACCGGCGAGACAAAGCACCACGAGGCAGGCCAGGGTCGCAGCGCCGTTTCGTGCCGGCGCGCGGCGATCTATATTGGCGCCCTGATTGGATCCGTGTCGGCAAAAAGTCGGCAAAAATTCACCCATCCGCATGAGCCGCAAAGGAATATATCGTGGTCGCGTTAACCGCCCGTGACTTTGCCGAAGCCAAGGACCCCTTCGCGCTTTTTGCCGCTTGGCTCGCCGCCGCAGAGGAAAGCGAGCTCAATGATCCCACTGCCATGGCGCTGGCGACCGTCGACGCGGAGGGCCTGCCGGACGTTCGCATGGTTCTCCTCAAAG